>CAZKQQ010000069.1:0-30812 GCA_964554945.1 uncultured Solibacteraceae bacterium
GAAGATGAACATGCGAGTCATGATGATGGAAATGAGCCCGACCGGCAGATTGATGTAGAAGACCCAGCGCCAGCTATAGCTATCGGTAAGCCAGCCGCCTAGAACCGGGCCCAGCATGGGAGCGACGACCACGCCCAGTCCCCACAGGCCCATCGCCTTGCCGCGGTCCTGCGGAGGAAACGCTTCCAGCATGACGGCTTGCGAGAGCGGCTGCAGCGCTCCGCCGGTTGCGCCCTGCACAATGCGAAAGATGATGAGAACCGGCAGGGTGGGAGCGATGCCACACAACACTGATGATGCGGTGAAGCCAGCCACCGCCGCCATGAGCAGGCGTTTGCGTCCGAAGTAATTCGAGAGCCACCCGGTGAGCGGAAGAACCACGGCGTTCGCAACCAGGTAGGCAGTCAGAGCCCAAGTCGCCTCATCGACGGTCGCCGAAAGACTGCCGGCGATGTGAGGAAGAGAAACGTTCACTACCGTGGTGTCGAGCACCTCCATAAAGGTAGCGAACATTACCGAGATGGCCACGATCCACGGATTGACCTCTGGGGTTGCGGCACGTTCGTCAGCCACGCTGCACCCCAAGGCCGGCGGCGCAGGCAATGGTGCGTGCAGTGCGCTCCAGACCAACGCAGGAATTGACCATCAGGTCGTACAGATGGCGGTCGGTCCAAGTCTCATTGAAGTGGCGGCGGATGTAGTTCTCGCGGAACCGGTCGGTTTCGAGAATCACGCTCTCCGGATTGGAACGCGGGCCCAGGCGGCGGCGTATCCGTTCGACCCGCTCCGGCCAGGGCGCGTAGATGAACACGTGGAAGACCGCCGGATGTTCGTGAAGAATGCACTGTGCACCTCGGCCCACAATTACGCACTCTCCGAGCGATACAGCCTCGTCGATGACTCGACGGGCCAGGCGGGCGGTGGAATCCGCGTCGAAGATGGCGGGACCGGCGGTCGCGGTGGCAACTCCTTCATAGCCGCCCTGCCAAAGCGCTTTGACCGCCCGGTGGAACCAGGAATCGATGCGTTCATCGCATCGTTCCACTTCGCCGGGGCTGACTTTAGCCAACTGAGCCACCGAATCGATAAAGGCCCGGTCGATGAGCTTCCAGCCGGTATGATCCGCCAGAAGGCCGGCGACCTCGGAGCCACCGCTTCCAAACTCGCGTCCGATGGTGATGACGCGCGTCATCGCGTTACTTCACCATTACGGTCGGCACAACGGACATTCCCGGCCGGAGCAGGTGCTGCGGGTCCTGACCACTTTTGAAGCGGATGCGGACGGGAATCCGCTGCACTACTTTCACGTAATTTCCGCTCGCGTTTTCCGGGGGCAGCAGGCTGAAGCTTTCACCAGTGGCCGCGGCAATGCTCTCCACATAACCTCCATAATGGCGGCCGCCGTACGCATCCACCGAGATATCGACCTGTTGGCCCGGCCGCATGTAGAGCATCTGGGTTTCCTTGAAAAGTGCGGTTACCCAGATATCTTCGAGGGGAACAATGGCCAATAGCGGCTGGCCGGGCTGAACATTTTGTCCGATCTCCACGCTTTTCTTCTGGATGGCGCCGGCAACAGGAGCAACCACAGTTGTGTATTGCAGGTTCAATCGGGCCTGATCGACAGCCGCTTGACTCTCCTGGACTCTTGCGTTGGCGGCGTTGGCCTGCGCTCTGGTGACCGCGACCTGTTGCGGCGCCGAGGAAGCCGCTCGGACATTTGCCTGAGCCTGCGTGACACTGGCGCGGGCTTGCGACACGTGACTGCGGGCGACGGCAATCCCCTGTTCCGCTTGCGCGATGGCAGCGCGCGCGGCCTCAACTCCGCCTCGCGCCACGTCGGCGGCCGTCACCGCCGCCTGAAACTGTTGCTTCGAAATGTCATCATTCGCCAGGAGCGGCTTGTAACGCTCCACGTCCGCGGCGGCTTTCGTATAGTTGGCTTGAGCCTGACTGAGATTGGCTTGCGCGGCGGCGAGGCGGGCTTGAGCCGCATCAACCTCCTTCTCTGCCGCGACCACACCGGACTGCGCTTGTTCGACTCCAGCTTTCGCCGTGGCAAGCTGGCTGCTCGTTGTCGTGGTCTGGATCGGAACATTGGTCTGAGCCGCCTGCGCAGTTGCGCGCGCGGTGGCAAGATCACTCTCCGCCCGTTCGAGGACAACCTGATAATCGCGCGGGTCAATCCGCACCAGGACCGTCCCCGCCTGCACATACTGGTTGTCTTCAAAGTTAACGGCCACTACGTGTCCACCGACTCGCGGACTGATGGGATCGATGTGCCCGTCAATGCGGGCGTCATCGGTGGACTCGCGTGCCGATTCGTACTGCCAAATCAGATAAGCTCCAACTGCGATCAGCAGCACTGCGCCGAAAATTAGCCACTTCGCTCTGGGATGTTGACGAAAATAGGAGAGACGCCGCCGCGGAGGCCGGCGCGACGGTTGCTCGGGATTGTTCTCCGCGGCGGCGGGTTCTTCCGGTTTGTGTTCAACTTGCAGATCGCCCATGTGCCTCGAAAGACCTGATCGCTCTTTCGCTCCCACATTCTTAGATTCGAGTGAGGTCCTCGATGGTTCTGCACGCGTTCTGCCAGTGTGCCGGTTTAGGTCTCTCTGTCTTACGGGGGCGCCGAATGATGGGCTGTAAAAGCCGTTACATTTTGTGAACTATGGCCTGACGCCGAGCTTGCGCAGGAACGTCATCATGGGACACCAGTTGGAAAATGCCGATTGAAAAAGGTTCAGCCCCACAAAGGCGGTGAACAGAAACCAAGCCGGGTGGACCCAGTGTCCCAGGGCCACGCTCAACAGTACGAAGAAACCTGCAATCAGACGCAGATAACGATCAATGGTCATAAACTCATCCTTGTTCGATTGACAATGAAATAGACAATTGGCACGGTCATGCGCGAGAGGGCAAGCGAGGCGACTTCCCCGGCCATCAGCGCGAGGGCGAGGCCCTGAAAGATCGGGTCGAAGAGAATGACAGCCGAGCCAACTACCACCGCCGCCGCCGTCAGCAGCATGGGGCGGAAACGGACGGCGCCGGCATCGATAACGGCTTGATCGAGGGGCATGCCTTCGCGTAGGCGCAGTTCGATGAAATCCACGAGGATGATGGAGTTCCGCACGACGATACCGGCGCCCGCGATGAAGCCGATCATCGAGGTCGCGGTGAAGAAGGCGTGAAGCAATCCATGAGCGGGGAGGATCCCCACTAATGAGAACGGGATCGCCGCCATGATCACCAGCGGCGTGATGAACGACTGGAACCAGCCGACCACCAGGCCGTAGATCAAGATCAGCACGGCGGCGAAAGCGAAACCTAAATCGCGGAAGACTTCATAAGTTATGTGCCACTCGCCATCCCACTTCATGGCATAGCGGCCGGCGTCGAATGGCTGGGCTGCCATGCGTTGCTCAATCTTGTAACCTTGAGGCGCTTGGATCTGTTCCATTTCCGGTCCGAGCTTCAAAATCGCATAGACCGGGCTTTCCATGGCGCCGGCCACGTCGCCCGTCACGTAAGTCACCGGCATCAGGTTCTTGTGGTAGATGCTCTTGTCTTCGAGAGCCGGCTGGTTACGGACCAACTCGCGAACGGCGACCAGATTCCCGCCGCTGCCGGCGACTTTGAGATTGAGCAGAGTGTCGATCGAAGAGCGGGACGGCCGGTCGAGCCGCACCACAATTGGCACGTCCTCCTTCGTCGAATCGACGTGCAACAGGCCGGCGGTATACCCAGCTGAGGCCGCTTGCACGGTGCGCGCAATGTCGTCCTCTGTGATGCCATTGAGGGCGGCTTTTTCGCGATTGACGACCAGACTGCACTTGGTCTGATCGTCTTCCACATACCAATCAACATCGACAACGCCGTCGGTGCGCTTCCACAAATCGCGGATTCGGCGCGCGATATCGATGCGTTGATCCTGTGCAGGTCCGTACACTTCAGCCACTAACGTCTGCAGGACAGGCGGGCCCGGCGGCACCTCGGCCACTTTGATGCGCGCGCCGTAACGCGCTGCCACCGGGACGAGGCGCGCGCGAACTTGCTTGGCGATGTCATGGCTCTGCCTATTACGCTCGTCTTTTCGCTGCAGATTCACCTGCAGATCGGCCACGTTCGAGCCGCGGCGCAGGTAATAGTGACGGACCAGGCCATTGAAGTTGAAGGGCGCGGCCGTACCGGCATACGTCTGAATGTTGACGACTTCGTTCTGATCGAGAGCGGCGCGGGCGAGCGCGCCGGCCGCGCGTTGTGTCTCCTCGAGCGGTGTTCCATCGGGCATATCCACGATTACCTGGAACTCGCTCTTGTTGTCGAATGGGAGCATCTTCACTTTGACGAACTGGAAGTAGAACAATGACGCGGAGCCGAGCAGCAGCACCACCACCATCCCGAGAAACCCCCAGCGCATCGGCGCGTGGTGCAGGATGGCGCCCATCACGCGCCGATACAGCCGCGTCAGCCGGTCTTCGCGTTCGCCGTGCGTGCCGCCTGCGTGGGCTTTCAGTATCCGCACGGCGGCCCATGGCGTCACCACGAATGCAACCATCAGCGAGAAGACCATAGCGGCGGTGGCGCCGATGGGAATCGGCCGCATGTAGGGGCCCATCAGGCCGCCAACAAAAGCCATCGGCAGAATCGCTGCCACAACTGTGAGCGTGGCGAGGATGGTCGGATTGCCGACTTCATCGACTGCTTCGACCGCTACATCAAATGGTGGCCGGCCCTGGTTCCCGGGCATGCGCCAGTGCCGCACGATATTTTCGACCACCACGATGGCGTCGTCCACCAGGATGCCAATCGAGAAGATCAGGGCAAAGAGCGTGATCCGGTTCAGCGTGTATCCGTAGAGATAAAAGACCGCGAGGGTTAAGCCTAATGTGACCGGGATTGCCAGGAACACGATGAGCGATTCGCGCAGGCCGAGGGTGATCGCAATGAGCAGACTCACCGAGATCACGGCGATCAGCATGTGCAGCAGGAGCTCGTTGGATTTCTCGGCCGCGGTCTCACCATAATTGCGCGTGATGTCCACGCGGACGTCGGAAGGAATCACCGAGCCTTTCAGGAGTTCGACGCGGCGGAGAACATTGTTGGACACGGTGACGGCGTTCGCGCCCTTGCGTTTAGAGATTGACAGCGTGACTGCGGCAAGAAACTGGCGGTCGGCGGCCCGCACCATGCGGACGTACTCTGCCGGTTCCTGGCCGCCATCACTTACGTCCGCTACGTCGCGCACGAAGACGGGCCTCCCGTGAGTCACGCCCGCGACTACGTTGCCCACATCCGCGGCCGTACGGAGGAACTCGCCGGTTTCAAGCAGATATTCGCGGTTGAGCTGCACGAATCGGCCGGAATCGAGGCGGCGGTTCTCGACACCGAGCGCGCCCGCCACCTGAAGGGGCGCCAGGTTGTAAGCCGCTAGTCTGGCTTGATCGAGCGTCACCCGCACCTGCCGCCGCTGACCCCCGATCAACGTCACCGTGGAGACATCTGTCACCTGTTTGACCGCATCATCGGCTTGCGCGGCAATCCGGCGTAGCTCGAAATCTCCGTAGCGCTTGCTGGAGAGCGTCAACGCCAGGATCGGCACGTCATCGATGGAACGCGGCTTGACCAGCGGCTGCGAGGCGCCGGGCGGAATCAGATCGAAATTCGCGTACAGCTTCTGATTGAGCCGCACGATGCTTTTTTCTTCGTCCTGCCCCACATAGAAACGGACGATGGCGAGCGATTGGCCGGGACTGGAGGTGGAATAGATGTACTCGACGCCCGGAATCTCCCACAAGAGTTTTTCCATCGGTTTCGTAACGCGCTCTTCAACCTCGCGCGCCGAAGCGCCCGGCATCTGCACCATCACGTCGATCATCGGGACGATGATCTGCGGCTCCTCCTCCCGCGGCAGTTTCCAAACCGCAAAGGCGCCGATCAGGAGCGCCGCCGCGATAATGAGCGGGGTCAGCTTGGATGAAATCCAGGCGTGCGCAAACCGGCCCGCCGGACCGAGGCGCTTCATGGGCGCATCTCCACGCAAACGCCATCTGCCAGTTCCGGAGGCGGCGCGATCACGACGGTTTCTCCTGCCTGCAACCCGGAGAGCGCTTCGACGGCATCCTGATAGCGGCGCCCGGCGGTAATGAGACGGGTGTGCGCTTCACCATCGCTCACGACAAACACCGATTGAAGCTGCCCATTCTCCTGCAGCGCCTTCGCCGGAACCGCGAGCGCCTGCCGCACAGCCAGCGAAAACACCGCCTTGCCAAACAATCCGGAGCGGATCTGCGGCAGGACCGGCAAATCAATTTTGACGGTATAGGCGCGCGATGCGGCATCGACCGACGGTACCACTTCCGACACGCGCGCCTCGAACGAGCGCGCCAGCGCATCGAGCGTCACCTTCACGCGCTGCCCGGTGCGCACGGCTGCCAGCTTCGATTCGTCGATCTCTGCTTCCAGGCGGTAAGCGCCCTCTCGCTCAATGGTCAGCAGCGGAGTGCCGGGCACGGCCAGGTTTCCCGGTTCCACCAGCTTCGCCGTGATGACGCCCGTGAAAGGCGCCGTAATCGCCGCGTAATCGCGCGTGATCTGCGCGGCGTTCTGTTCCTGCTCCGCCTGGGTAATCCTGGATTGGAGCTGCGCGCGCTTGGCTTGCGCCATTTCAAGCGCCGCGTGGGCGGCCTTGAGGCGGGCGTCAGCTTCATCGAATTCCTGGTTCGAAACGGACTTCTTGGACGCCAGACTCTCGATGCGGCGGAAGGTGGCCTGCGCCAGCTCGTAATTTGCTTGGGCCGCGGCAATGCCGTTCTCCACTTCGGGCACAGCGCTGACAGCTTCCGCGCGTCCTGCATCCGCGCGATGCAGGTTGGCTTCCAGATCGCGCCCATCGAGCGTGAGGAGTGTTTGGCCCGGCCGGACGCGGTCGCCCACCTGCACCGAAACCTGTTGCACATAAGCCATGACTTTGCTCGCAATGGTGGCCGTCGTGCGAGCCCGCACGGTTCCGGTCGCCTCGTAGAGATCGGGCCAGTTTTGCAGGGAGGCCGTGGCCACGCTCACGGGAATGGGCGCGCTCTTGGCGGGCACAGGGCGCACGGTTTCGTTGCGCCCGCACGAACCCAGGATGATTGCCGGAATCAGCACGAAAATCGTCTTGATCAATTGAGCACCTCCGAATCGGCGGCAAGCCGCCCGGCCGCATATTCCACCATCACGGCTGCGATGCGCTGATCATGGACCGCGGCCAGATACCGGGTGTGACTTTCGAGAGCCGCCGTTTCGTTGCGCAGCAGATCGGTGACATTACTCATGCCGGCTTCGTACCTGTTCTTGGTGATGCGCAGGCTCTCTTCGGCTTCGGCAACCGCCGCGCGCGCCACCTCGATGCGCTGTTCGGCCGCGCGCAACTCCGCAAAGGACCGCCTCACCTGGAGCCGCACCGCGGAATCGACGCTCTTGGTCTCTGCTTCGGCGCGCTGCAGCAAATGACGCGTCTCGCCAATGCGCGACTTGTCGGCGAAACCATTAAACAGGTTCCAGCGAAGCGAAACCGAAGCCAGCCAGTTGGCGCCGCCACGCGTCACAAACCGCTGGCGGTCGGCCTCGATCATCGAGCGAAAGCTCACTTGAGGCAGGAGCGAGCTCCGGGCGGAGTCCGCTTGTGCTTGCGCAATGCTTGTGGCGAGATGGCTTTGACGCGCTTCCGGCCGCTCGCGGGCGGCATCACGCTCGAGGTCCTCGACCACCAGTTCCGGCAGATCAGCCCGCGTCAACGCCGTCGCAAAAGTATGAGCCGTATCGAGAGGCAGCCCTAACGTATCGTTGAGCCCGGCTCGGGCCACGTCGAGATCGGCCGAGCGCCGGATGCGCTGTTCGGTGACATCTGCCAGGTGCACGCGGATCGATAAGACATCCACATCCGTCGACAGACCCGCCTCTCGAACATTTTCCGCGCGGCGCAGATCTGCTTCGGCCGAGCGCACCGCCTGCTCGGCGGTCTGGAGGCTCTCGGTCGCCAGCACCACGTCATAATAGGCGCGCGCAGCCGCTGCGATGGTTTTCATTCGTACACTGCGCGCTTCCTCCTCCGACATCTCGCGGCCCAGACCTGCGGCCTTCACTGCCTGGCGAACCTGGCCGCCGTCGTACAGCATCTGCTCGATGCTCAGTTGCGATTGGAAATTGTTGAGCGCGTCCGGCCGGTTGAGTGGCGCGATAGCAAAGTTCTGCTCCCCGAACTGGTGTTGAGTTAATAGTGAGCTGAAGACAAAGACAGGGTTGTCGCTACGCGTGAACGACTCGGAGTAATTGATCTTTGGCAGCTTTCCGCCATGCGCCTGCTCCACGCGGCTCTGTGCCGCCGCCACACCCTCGGAGGCGGCCACCAGCCCCTGATTGCCCCGCAGCGCCAGGCGGACAGCGTCTCTGACCGCCAGAGTCTCCTGCGCCGGAGCTGTCGCCGCTACCAACAGAAAAAGCGCTTTATGCATCGGTAAAAAGGATGCAGAAGGGTGAAAAAGGTGACTGTCACCTTTTGCCGCAGCTTGCATCTTCTTAAGCGAGTATGGAAATCACGGTTCGACACCTCGGCGACGTTCAATTTGAAGCGGAAGCGCGCGGCCATCGCGTAGTCTGCGACCAGCCTTTGGATAACAGCGGCTACGACGAGGGCATGACACCGCCCGAGTTCCTGCTGGTCTCGCTTGGCACGTGCGCCGGCTTTTACGTGGCGCAGTATCTGAATGCGCACTCGCTGAAGTATCCAGGCCTGGAAATCAAGGTTTCAGCCGAAAAAGCGCAGCAGCCGGCGCGGCTGGGTTCGTTTCGCATTGAGGTGATCGCGCCCTCGCTCGACCCCCAGCACGAGGCCGGGGTCCTCCGCGCTGTGCACAAGTGCCTGATTCACAACACGTTGCTGAACTCACCGCAGATCGAGACGGTAGTTCACAGCGCGGCGCTACAATCGTAGCTTGGACCGGCAGGCCGAAGTTGAACTCGCTCGGGCGTTGACCGCGGGCGAGCCTCAGGCGTTTGAACGATTCGTCGAACACTTCCGTTCGAAGATTTTCCATTACAGCCTGATGATGTGCGGGCGGGCCGAAGACGCCGAAGAAGTGGCGCAGGAGACTCTCCTCAAGGTATTTCAGAATTTCGACCACTTGCGCGAGCCGGAGCATGTCCGAGCCTGGATTTTCCGCATCGCCAAGAATGCCTGCCTGATGCAGCGCCGGAAGAGCGTGTTTGCGCCGGAGCATGAGCTCTCGGTGGAAGAACTGCCGCCCGCGTCGGAAATCACCGATTCCATGCGCTTGCCCGATGACGAGCTTCAGCAGTCGGAAGTGCGCGCTGTGCTCCACCAGGTGATCGGAGAACTGCCTCCTCCTTATCGATGCGTAGTGCTGCTTCGGGATATCGAACAGCTTTCCACGGAGGAAACGGCGCAGATTCTCGATTTGACGGAAGAGGCCGTTAAGACGCGGCTGCACCGCGCCCGCGCGGCCATGCGGCAGAAGCTCGATTGCTACCTGCGCAACCGTTGTATCGACGTGGAGCCGATCGCGAGCCCCGCGCCGCTGAGCGAGGATTCCTGGCACGAACTGCAAGCCGCCTGGCGGCAAGGCGAAACCTGTGGCTGCCCACCTGCTGGAATTACAGGTAAAAACCTCCTAAAATAGAATAGTGCGGAGCCTGCAATGGAGGCCGGAACAAGCCGTCCACATCCCGGAGATCGATGCGGAACACCAGGAAATGTTTGGCGCAGCCGCCACTCTGCGTCAGGCGCTGCTGGCCGGTGATAAGCCCACCCGCCTGGATGTGCTGTGCCGCCGCCTGGCTGCCGAGATGAACCGGCACTTCTCTCATGAAGAGCGTCTGATGCGAGGTGCCGAGTACCCCTCCTACGCGTGGCATGAGCGCCAGCACCGGACTGCGCTGGCGAAAATGGGGGTCCTCGAGCGCGATATCCAGCGAGGGGAGGGCCACGCTATTTTTGAGTCGCTCGAATCACTGGCTGCCTGGATGCGCGATCATACGCTGGTGGCGGATCGCATGGCGGGCTCCTATTTGCGGAATTATTGGCGTTCTCGAGAATACGCGGCTGTGTAGGCCTACTGCTTGGGAGCCGAACTGCTGCGCCCATCGAGCACTTCGCGCACCTTGCGCGCAAGCGCGTCCGGCAAGAATGGCTTCTGAAGGAATGCCGCGCCGGACTCTTCAATGCCATGGTGAACCATGGCCTCCTCCGTGTACCCCGAGATATAGAGAACCCTCATGCGCGGTTCGAGCGGCATGATTTGACGGACCAGTTCCGGGCCGCTCATTTCCGGCATTACTACATCCACCACCGCGAGATCGATCTGGGAACAGCGGAGTTGACATAGCTTGACGGCGTCCGCCCCGCGCGTCGCCTCCAATACCTGATAGCCGCGGGCAGTCAGCACATCCATGATCAGCTTGCGGACTCGTGCTTCGTCCTCCACCAGGAGAATGGTTTCAACGCCCGTCAAGCGCTCCTCGGAAAGACCGCGCTCGGCCGTGGCCTCGGTCCGCTCCTGCACTGTGGGTAGATAAACGAGGGCGGTAGTTCCGGCGCCGAGTTCGCTCGAGAATCCGATGGCCCCGCCGCTCTGTCGAATGATGCCGTAGGCTGTAGCCAAGCCGAGTCCCGTGCCTCGGGCTGCGCTCTTAGTGGTGAAAAACGGTTCGAACAGGTGGTTCTGGGTCTCGGCATCCATGCCGGTTCCGGTATCGGTGATAGAGATGGTGACAAACCGTCCCGGATCGAGCCCAAGCTGCTTAGCCAGCACCGGCTCGGTGAGCTGTGCGTTTCCCGTCTCAATCGTAAGTTTGCCGCCGTTGGGCATCGCGTCGCGGGCGTTCACCGCCAGGTTCATGAGGACCTGCTCGAGCCGGCCCGCATCCGCGGAGACCACATCCGGTGTCGCCGCCGGAATCGTTATGAGTTCGATATCTTCGCCGATGAGGCGGCGCAACAGCCTTTCAATCTGCACAACCAGCTCATTCAGATGAACAATGCGGGTTTGCAAGGGCTGGCGGCGGCTGAACGCCAGTAATTGATTGGTTAGGGCGCCGCCACGTTCCGCCGAACGGCGGATTTCCTGGAGCGCCGTTCGTTGCGACTCTTTCAGATCCCGGCTGCTCAGCAGCAGGTCGCTATATCCGGTAATCACGGTGAGCAAATTGTTGAAATCGTGCGCCACGCCGCCGGCCAGCCGCCCCACGGCTTCCATCTTCTGTGCCTGACGGAACTGCTCCTCCAGCCGGTTTCGTTCGCGCCGCAGCCGCGCCGCCCGCAGCTCCCGCTCGACTGCGGCATTGAGACGCATCAGGTTACTCCGGGTCAGATGATCGGCGGCGCCTGCCTTTAGTACGGAAAGCACATCGCTGTCCCGGATCTTTCCCGTTACCACGATCAGCGGAAGATCCACTCCCTGCCGCTGGATCAGGTTTAGCGCGGCAATTGCCCCGAAATCGCCAACGGCAAAATCAGAGATCGCTACTTCCCAGCCGTTGCCCAACGCATCAAGCAGTTCCTGGCCCGTCGAGATTTTGTGGGTGACCGGCTCGTAGCCGCCTCGCTCAAGTTCCGAGGACACAGCTTCGGTTACGTGATCACCGATGAAAAGTACCCGGAGCGGGACCGCCATGGATTTCATCCGCGCAGGCAACACACTAGGGTAATCGATTTGCCATTCGCGGCGGACGGGAATTTTCGGAACTTCTGTATTTTAATAAACAATTAGACCGGGCGCGGCCTATTTGAGTTGCAACGTTACACTGGAAAGAGTGGAAGAAGAAGTCCTTGGAAAAGCATATGATTCGCGGCTGATGCGGCGGCTGCTGGGTTACATGCGCCCGTATTGGAAACTGGTTTCCCTCTCCTTGGTATTTCTGCTTGTGCAATCCGGGATGCAGATTTTAGGCCCTCTGCTCACCAAAATTGCGGTGGATAAATATGTCAGCCCTGGCGCCGCTCCGGTCCGCACTTTTCTAGATGCGTGGCTACCCAGTGATCCTTGGCGCGGTCTCTCGGCCGTTGGGCTTTTATACCTCTGCGTGATCGTTGGCACGTTTGTTTCCGAATTTGTGCAGATGTACCTGATGCAGTACACGGGGCAGTTGGCGATGTTCGACCTTCGCCGCCAACTGATGGAACATTTGCAACGGCTTGACCTCGCCTTTTACGATCGCAATCCGGTAGGGCGGCTCGTAACTCGCGTCACCACCGATGTGGATGTGTTGAATGATCTGTTCTCGTCGGGACTGGTGACAATCCTGGGCGATGTACTCGTTCTGGGACTGATCGTCGCGGTTATGTTTCAGATGAGTCCCCTACTCACAGGCATCATGCTCGCCGGCATGCCCTTCGTGGTTGTCGTGACGTGGCTATTCCGGCGGACCGTGACGCAAAGCTACCGCCGCATTCGAGTCGCGATCGCCCGCATCAACGCTTATCTTCAGGAGCACATCACCGGCATCGTAGTCTTGCAGTTGTTTAACCGCGAGCGGCGCAGCAACGAGGAATTTCAGGAAATCAACCGGCAGCATATGCTCGCGTATAAGGACGCGATCACCGCCTACGGCTGGTTTTACCCGGTGGTGGAGTTCATCTCCATGACCGCGCTGGCGGGAATTCTTACCTATGGCGGCTTCCGCGTGAGCGCCGGCCGCCTCACCCTCGGCGTCGTGGTGGCGTTCCTGCAATATGGGCAACGGTTCTTCCGCCCCATCCAGGATCTGAGCGAAAAATACAATATTCTGCAATCCGCCATGGCTTCGGCCGAGCGCATTTTCAAATTGGTGGATACACCGGCCACCGTGCTGCCTCCAGCCGCGCCACGGCCCGTACCCCGCCAGATTGAGGCAATTGAATTCGATCACGTCTGGTTCGCCTACAACGGCGAAGATTGGGTACTGCGCGATGTAAGCTTCTCTATCCGGCCGGGCGAAACGGTGGCTGTGGTCGGACATACGGGCGCGGGCAAGACCACTCTGATCAGCATCCTGCTGCGATTCTATGATGTGCAGCGGGGTGCCATACGCATCGGCGGCATCGATATCCGCGACTTCGATCCTCTTGCCCTGCGCCGCCAATTCGGCGTGGTTCTGCAGGATCCGTTTCTGTTCACCGGCACCTTGGAAGAGAACATCCGCTTGGGGACCGAGGCGATTGCGCGGGAAGAGGTGGAGACGGCCGCCGAACAGGTCAACCTGCTCGAGTTCATTCGCGGCCTGCCGGAAGGCTTCGAGCATCCGATCCGCGAGCGAGGCAGCGGCCTCTCCACGGGCCAGAAGCAGTTAATCAGCTTCGCCCGCGCTCTTGCGCACAATCCGCGTTATCTCATCCTCGACGAAGCTACTTCCAGCGTCGATACCGAAACCGAGTACCGGGTCCGCGAAGCGCTCAGCCGGATGGTGGAGGGCCGGACGTCCATCATCATTGCTCACCGCCTCTCCACCATCCAGCGCGCCGACCGCATTCTGGTGATGCACAAAGGGCGCTTGCGCGAATCAGGCACGCACCAGGAACTTTTGGCGCAGCGCGGCATCTATTGGAAGCTCTACCAACTGCAGTACAAGGAGCAGGAGATCCGTGTGCCGCAGGCGGGAGATTGAACGGGACGCCCCGCAGCGTGATGTATAATCCGGGAAACTGGGAGGCTACATGTTCCTACGGCTTGGTTGTGGCGATTTGTGTGTGGCAGTGGGGCTGCTCGCAGTGGCTCTTCCAGCGGCGGCTCAGTGGCCTGACGCTCCCACCAGAGGGATTCCACGCAACAAGGATGGCACTCCGAACCTCGCCGCGCCCGCACCCCGGAAAGCCGACGGTAAGCCCGACCTCTCCGGAATCTGGATGGTTCCCGGCCTGAAGTATCTCATCAATATCGCCGCGGATTTGAAGGAAGTCCCGTTCCAGCCCTGGGCGGCGGCAGAGTACAAAAAACGCATGGACGACCGCGGCAAGGACGACCCGAATAATTTCTGCCTGCCCTCCATCATCCCGGAAAAAGTCGGCGTCACCTCCCCATGGAAGATCGTGGAGACTCCCGGCCTGACCTTGATTCTGTACGAATCGCGAACCATCTTTCGCCAGATCTTTACCGATGGCCGGTCCCTGCCGAAAGATCCGAATCCCACCTGGCAAGGCTATTCGGTCGGCAAATGGGACGGCGACACCTTCGTGGTGGAATCGAACGGGTTCAACGGGAAGGGCTGGCTGGATACCAACGGCCATCCCGTTTCCGACGCGCTGCACGTCATCGAGCGCTACCACCGCAAAGACTTCGGGCACATGGACGTCGAGATCACGATTGACGATCCGAAAGCCTATACCAAAGCCTGGACGATCCACGAGAATCCGGAACTGCAGGCCGATACCGAACTCATTGAATATATCTGCGAAGAAAATAACCGGGACGTCGGCCACTTCGTGGGGAAGTAGCGGCTCTTACCTGGTCCGCGCCGCTTTCTTGTTCTCGACATGCTGGTCGATCCAGGCCAGGATCAGATCGGCGATTTGCAGATTGTTCCGGTCCTGCATCAGCATGTGGCTGTTGCCCTTGAGCCCGAGCGCCGGCAATGACATCATTTCCGCGTCTCCGCCCGCCGCTTTCATCTGATCGACGAATTTCCTGCAGCCGTCGAAAGCTGCGCTCCAGATGCCCGGAACGTCGGCCAGGTGATCGCCGAAAACCACCAGGGTCGGGATTTTTGCCAGGCTCGCAATCTGTGGTGGCGTCAGCTCCGGACACGGCATTTCGATTGAGATATTCGCTTTAATCCCGGTTGGATCGACAAGCGCCGACTGTTCGGGAAAAAATCCGGATTCGGAATGCCCCATCAACACCGCGCCCTTCAGCTGCATCGCGAGCGCCGCCATGTTCTTCCAGGTCGGATTCGGGTTGGGAAGCGTCGCATTGAGATCCGGAATCATCTGCTTGTATAACTCATCCACCGCCTCGACGGGAAACTGCTCGTCCGGGAACGGCTTGTTAAACGTAGGCCCGAAGCGGAAAATCGCCCATGCCGTCTGGTGCGTCGCATCGATGATGTTGGGCAGCGCACTCGGCGGCATGGTGCCCGCTTTCACGGCATTGAATGTCGCGGGATCGAACCCGGAACGCGCGCGCGACACCTGGTCGGCCAGGTATACGGAGCGGGTCTTGCGGACAAAATACTCGTTCCATCCCATTCGCCCGTCGGGCGTGGTCTCCCAGGTCTTGCTGCTCAGGCAGCATCCGTGCACCATGACCACTGGGATGTGTTGAGAACCGCCCGGTGGAATCTGATACTGCACGTACATCTGGTTGATCGTGACCTCACCCTGCGTCGCCGCCGCGCCGGGGCCGCGTCCCGGTGAGGTGATGGTCTTCGACTCGCCGCCTACAAAGAAGCTGCCCTGGCTGGCCAGCACCAGCGGCTGTTGGCTCTGCTCATGCCTCTTCTCTTTGGCGGAGAGCGGTACCATCAGCATCGCTGCCGCAACTAGAGTCGCTATCCGTTTCACAATCACCTCCTGCGCTTCAGCGCTGGCGATCTGGTCTCCGGTGTTTTGGTTCGGCCGGCTGCAAGACCGCCGGTGTTACCGGTTGCGGTATTTTTCGTAGAGCTGCTTCTGCCGATTATCTAAATCAACCGGTTTTCCTTTGATGAACAACAACCGGACTTGTGTCTTTGCTTCGAGTGGGTCGCCGTCGGTCACCATCAGATCGGCCCACTTCCCCTCTTCGATCGTGCCGATTCGATCTCCGACCCCCCAAATGTCAGCCGCGTTCTTGGTAATCGCCTTCAGCGCCTCATCGTGCGGCAGGCCGAATGCCACGGCCTGCGCAGCCTGGTACGGTAAATTCCGCGATGACAAATTAGCGGTGCCGGCGAACGTCCCCATGGCGAAACGAATTCCCGCTTTCTGCAGATCGGCGGGCGTCGTGTACGCGCGATCGTACGGATCGTCTTCATCGATCGGCAGCGAGAGCGTCGGGCCAAGGATCACCGGGACATTGTGTTGCTTGATCTCGTTGACCACCTTGTAGGCCTCCGGCGCTTCGCACAAAATGATTTTGACCTTCTGCTTGTCGGCAAACGCCAGCGCATCGCGAATCTCACGCTCGCGAATCGCGGTAATGAGAATCGGCTCCTTCTGGTCGAGAACGGGAATCATCGCTTCCATTTTCAAATCGACCTTGAATTCCGGCGCGTGCGCCTCTTTGGCTTGTTTGTACCGTCGAGCGCTCTCGAAGAAATCGTTCAGCTCCGCCATCTGCTTCTCGAAATTTTGCCGGGCGCCGGTGAACGTGTTCGATGCAGGCGCCCCGCTGCCTGGCGGTTCCTCGTCGCGGACGGGAGCTCGGCCGCTGATCTGGACGAACGGCATGCGCAGGTGCAGTGCGGCCTTCGGACTGACGCCCATCTCGTCGGTAGTCCAGCCATCCAAATGGATGAGCGAAACCTGGCCTGAGATTAACTGGCCTTGGGGCATGGTGGCTACCGTCGTGATGCCGTTGGCGCGCGTCACCGCGATGTGCTCGCTCGACGGATTCACCGCGGTCAGCGCCACCAGTTGCGGGTTGAACCGGCCGATCTCGGTGGTGTCGCTGGTTTCGCGTACCGAGTTCACTTCGACCAGACCTATCTCGGTAGCCGCGTCGATCATCCCCGGATATACATGAAGGCCCTTGCCGTCGATGACTTTCGTGTCTCTGGGAGCAGCCAGGTTCTTGCCGACGCCCACAATTTTTCCACCGCGCACCAACACCGAGCCGTTGTCGATCTGGGCTCCCGCCATAGTGTGCACGGCTGCTCCGCGCAGCAGGAACGAATCGTCCGCCGCGAACAGGCCAACCGGGAGTATCAGCAACAGTAACGCTCTCATTGGGTCTGGCCCCCGCGTCCGGTGGCGCCTGCCTCCTTTTGCTCCAACGCCTTTTTCTCGCCCTCTTTCTTGGACCGGCCCTCCATGTCCTGGTCGCGATCGAAATACTCATGGCCGTCAATCCACACCTTCAGGACCTTGCTCAAATTCGAAAGTGGATGGCCATCGTACAGGAGCACGTCGGCGTCTTTACCGGCCTCCAACGAGCCGACGCGCTTGTCGATCAGAAGTTGCTTCGCCGGATTGATGGTGACCAGCGACAGAGCCTCGGTCTCGCTCAGCCCCCCGTACTTCATCGTTTTCGCGGCTTCCTTATCGAGGTGCCGGATCAATTCGGGGTCGTCCGAATTCAAGGAAACGATCACGCCCCGGCGCGCGAGAATCGCGGCATTGTACGGGATCGCGTCTGCCGCTTCCATTTTGTAAGCCCACCAGTCGGCAAACGTGGACACGCCGGCGCCGTGCGCCAGAATTTCGGGCGCCACTTTGTACGCTTCCAGCGCGTGCTGCAGCGTGCGAATCTTGAACCCGAATTCATCCGCCACGCGCAGCAGCATGAGAATTTCATCTTGCCGGTAGCAATGCGCGTGCACGAGGCGCTTGCCTTCCAGCACCTCGACTAACGGGTCGAGTTTCAGATCGCGAGCCGGGGGGATGGCTGGTTCTCCGCGCCCACTCTTCGCTTTGTAATCGTCCCAGCTCGCCTGGTACGCTTTCGCTTCTGTGAACGCCTCGCGGATTACGTCTTCGACGCCCATGCGCGTTGCCGGATAGCGCAACTGCGCCGGATTCGCGGCGCCACCCGGGCCGCTGCCGCGGCGCTTTGGATTCTCTCCCAGCGCGAATTTAATGCCGGGCAGGGCGCCGTCGAGTTTCATTTCTTCGGCATTCCTGCCCCACCGCAGCTTCATCACCAGCGTCTGGCCGCCGATCGGATTGGCGCTGCCATGCAGAATGTTTGCGGTGGTGACGCCGCCAGCCAGTGCCCGGTAGATCGCAATGTCTTCCGGGTCCAAAACATCGGACATCTTAACCATCGACGAAACTGAGACGCTGCCTTCATTGATGGCATCCACCATGATGTGCGAGTGGCAGTCAATGATCCCCGGCATCACATACTTGCCGGAACCATCGATCACGGTTGCGCCGGCGGGCGCAGCGACACGTTCACCGATCGCGGCAATTTTGCCGTTCTCGAGAAGAATCGATCCCTTGACCGTGCCGTTCGTCACGGTCAGAATGGTCGCGTCCCGAATCAGCACGGGCGCATCCGCGCCAAACACCTGGGCCGCGCAAAGCGCGGCAAGCATTATTCCTGATCTCATTCCGCTGCCCCTTTACCCGCCGGCCGCTGTGCCGGCTCCTCGGGAAGCGGCTCGAACTTGGCGCCGTCCACGAATGTGTATTTGATTTTGGTTTTCTCCGCGAACAGATCGCCATCGGCCACCACGAGATTGGCGATCTTTCCCTTGTCGATACTGCCGAGCCGGTCGGCCACGCCATAGATCTCCGCCGCGGACAGCGTCAGCGCGCGAATCGCATCATCCAGCTTCAAACCGGCATCCAGCGCCTTCTTCACGGCGCGAACCAGGTCCCGCGGATTCGTTACGCCATCGGAATAAAACGCGAATTTCACTTTCGCCTGAGCCAGCGCGCCGGCCGCCGAGGGCGCTTTGTCCCGAAACTGCAGGACGCGCAGCGGTTCATCTTCCGCGGGATCCGCATCCCGCGCTTTGACCGGGTATTTGAGACTGATCAGCACCGGTGTTTGCGCCTGCTTCAGCAGGTCCGCGGCGCGCCATGCTTCCTGACCGCCATAGAGCACTACGTTCCGCTTCAGTTCCTTTCCGAGCGCCAGCATGCGCGCGATCTCCACTTCGTGCTCGGCGGGCAATAGGACCAGAGACGTGGCCAGCACCCCTTCCAGCGCCCGCTCGTACGGAGGTCGCGGAAGTCCCCCGGGATGCTTCTCATAGATCGCCCGGGCCTCCTTATAATGGTCCGCATCCAAATAGATCTGCCGCACATATGCAATCGATCCCAGCAGGGAAGCCGGATATCCCCGGCCGCCGCTGGTCCGCAAAGTGACATACTGGCCTACCGAATCGGCGATCACCATCTGGCCGGCGCGATCTCCCGCCAGGTTGACGACGCTGCCCTGCCCGGAAAAAATATTGCCGTTGGGAAAGATCACCGCGGTAGTGAAACCGGCATCACGGACGTTTTGAATTACGCGATCGGTGGGAACGATCTGGTCGGCGGCCTTCGTCCACGAGGCATTCAATGGCCGGTCCTCCGGACCTTTCGCCGGCGTGCCTGCCCTTCCTCCTCCTCCGCTAGACAGCCCCCACGTGCTGAGCGCATCGATCAAGCCTGGATAGACGGTCAGCCCTTTACAATCGATCACCCAGGCGCCCGGCGGAGCCGCAATATTCTCGCCTACCGCGTCGATGAGGCCGTCGCGGATCACGACCGTAGCCCGCTCCATGACAGGCCCGGAAACCCGTACCACCCGCGCATCCTGCAGCACGTAGCTGCCCGAGGTTTGGGCGCCCAATGGCAGAGCAGCGGCCATCAGCGCCACAAGCGCGGGTAACTTCAGCGTCATGAACGAATCATACAACGGTGCGAACTGCCGCCGCCGGGACGTTGATATATACTTGGAAACGCCTCGGACACCGATCCGTTAGGGAGGACGCCATGAGCCGTTCGAATCGCCGCAGTTTCCTTAAAGGCGCCGCCGCAGTCGGGGCCGCAGGGATCGTCCCAGCCTCGAAATCCGCCCGTGCCCAGGAAGCCGGCTCCGCCCGCGTCAGCGCCCCATCGGCCGCCGCCCGCGAAGCGGAGAGCGGCACGCCCGCCGTCGAGGTGCTCACCGGAGATCGTCCGGGCGGCGACTTTATGGTCGATGTGCTGAAGTCGCTGGGATTCGAATACGTCTGCGCCAACCCCGGTTCCAGTTTTCGCGGCCTCCACGAATCCCTCGTCAATTACGGCGGCAACCGCAACCCCGAGTTCATCACCTGCTGCCACGAAGAATCGTCCGTCGCGATGGCGCATGGATATTCCAAGATCGAGGGTAAGCCGGCTTGCGTGTTCGCGCACGGAACCGTGGGACTACAGCATGCCTCCATGGCGCTTTACAACGCCTATTGCGACCGGGCCCCGGTTTACATGATCGTGGGCAATTCGGTGGACGCCGCGTCGCGCCGGCCCGGCGTCGAGTGGGACCACAGTGTCCAGGACGCCGCAGCCATGGTCCGCGATTTCGTGAAATGGGATGACTTGCCCGCGTCTCTGCCGCACTTCGGCGAATCCGCCGTCCGCGCTTACAAGATCGCTATGACTCCGCCCATGATGCCGGTGCTGCTGGTGGCGGACCTCGATTTACAGGAAGATCCGCACACCGGCGCTTGGCCGAGGATTCCGAAGCTCACCCTGGCTCGCCCCCCGCAGGGAGATTCGGGCAGCGTCGCGGAAGTCGCGAAGATGCTGGTGGACGCCGAAAATCCCGTGCTGATCGCGGGCCGCGTGGCGCGAACGCCCGCTGGCATGAAAGCCCTGGTCGAGTTAGCCGAGACCCTGCAAGCTCCCGTCATCGACCAGAACGATCGCATGAACTTTCCCAGCCGGCATCCGCTGAATCAGTCTTCCAGCCGCGGTTTGATCGCCCAGGCGGATGTGATTGTCGGCCTCGAGTTGACCGACTTCTGGGGCACCGTGAATTCGTTCCGCGATCAGTTGCACAAAAGCTCGCGTCGCCTCACCAAATCCGGCGCGAAGCTCGTGAGCATCACCACCGGCGATCTCTACATCAAGAGCAACTATCAGGATTTCCAACGCTTCCCCGAGGTCGACCTGGCCATTGCGGCCGATGCCGAAGAAACCCTGCCGGCGCTGACCGAGGCCGTGAAGCGGCTGTTGACTGCTGACCGCAAGCGGGCATTTCAGGAGCGGGGCGCAAAGCTTGCGGCGGCCCAACAGAAGGCGTTGGAAGCAGCGCGCGTGGAAGCTACCTACGCGTGGGATGCGAGTCCCATCAGCACGGCGCGGCTCTCCGCGGAATTGTGGGCGCAAATCAAGGGCAAGGATTGGTCCCTGGTGTCGGGTGCGGGCGGATGGCCTTCCCGGCTGTGGTCCTTCGACAAGCATCACCAGCACATCGGTGGCTCCGGCGGCGCCGGCGTGGGCTACGGCGCGCCCGCAGCTCTGGGGGCTGCGTTGGCTAATCGTAAGTACGGCCGCTTGAGCGTCACCATTCAGAACGATGGCGACCTCATGTACGCGCCGGGCATTCTTTGGACGGCGGCGCATCACAAGATTCCCTTACTTTCGGTGATGCACAACAACCGTGCCTATCACCAGGAAGTGATGCACATCCAGCGGCTCGCGAACCGGCATCAACGCGGCATCGAAAACGCCGGTATCGGCACCACGCTGGTCGAGCCGAATATCGACTTCGCCAAAGTGGCGCAGGGCATGGGGATATACGCCGAAGGGCCGATCCTGGAAGCCAAGAACCTCGGGCCGGCCATCAAACGCGCGCTGGATGTCGTGGAGAAAGGCGAGCCTGCGTTGGTGGACGTCGTCACGCAGCCGCGATAAAGGAGCGCCCATGAAGACCTCATTCCTCGTGCTCGCGCTTGCCGCCGCAGCTTTCGCGCAAACCCCCAATGCCCAGAACGGCCGCAAACTGTTCGAGCGCTTCGGCTGCTATCAATGCCATCAGCGCGAAGCGCAAGGCGCCACAGCGACCGGTCCGCGGCTAGGCCCGAAGCCCATCCCCTTTGCCAACTTCACGAAGTATGTCCGTCAGCCCACGGGCCAGATGCCGCCCTACACCGCGAAAGTTGTGAAAGACGCGGACCTGGCCGACATCTACGCTTTCCTTCAATCGCTGCCCGACCCGCCGCCCGTAAAAGACGTCCCTCTGTTGAGCCAGTAGATCGCGCGCGCGGTCTAGCGGCGCGGCTTCTTCTTCGCCCTTACCGCCTTCTTCACTGCCTTCGCCGCCGGACGCTTCTTCTTGGCCGGACGCGTCCATAACTTTTTCGACGCCCGGCGGGCGCCCTCCGCGAGAGAACGCATCTTCTGCCAGCAGATCGTCGGATGGACTTTCCCGAATCCGGCAAAAGTGCCGAAGCCGCAGTCCGTGCCCGCCATTACACGCTCGCGGCCCACCAGTTCGGCAAACCGGACAATGCGCTGCGCTACCAGCTCGGGATGCTCGATGTAGTTGCAAGTCGAGTCGATCACGCCTGGGATCAGAACCTTATTGTCGGGCAGCTTGACTGTCTTCCAGATTTCCCATTCGTGTTCATGACAGGGATTCGCGGCTTCCAGCAGCATCCCCATCGGCTTGGCCTTCAACACCGCGCGCGCGATCTTGGCGAATGGAATGTCCCGGTGGTGCGGACCCTCATAGTTGCCCCAGCAGACGTGAAAACGTACCCGATCGGCCGGCACTTTGGCCAGAGCGTGATTCATGGCCTCCACCTGCAGCGCCGCATTCCGGACAAACTCGTCGTCATCGACGCCGCGGAACCGGATGTGCCGCCCCATCGCCAGATCCGGACAGTCGATCTGCAGAATCAGCCCCGCCTTGACGATGGTTTCATACTCCTCCCGCATCGCTTCAGCCAGCGCAGTCAGGTATGCCTCGTGCGATGGATAGTATTCATTGGGTTGGAAGACCGCGATCGTGCCGGGCGACGCCGCCGTCATGAATCCTTCCTGCACCTTGGCCCGGGAAAGAGCTTCCTGAACGCGCGCTATATCATCGTGCAGCGGTTTGAGATTTTTGACTTTGATCGGACCCCGGCAGATCGGCCGCTTGTACTTCGGCGTATCTCCCGCGGCGGCAATCTTGTCGCGGTATTCCGGATAATCGTCCAGGTCCTGGGGCGTGGCGCGAGGCACATCCCCTAGCTCAAAGCCGGTCAACCGGTGCCGCATGTAAGTGGCGTAGCCGATCTTCGCCATTTCGCCGTCATTCACGATATCCAGACCCGCTTCGGTCTGCTGGCCCACGGCGGCGCCCACCGCCCGGCGCATCACATCCTCAAATTTGGCTTCGTCGAAGCTCTCGCCGCGGTCTTGCGCCCACAGGAAATCAACCACATCTTGCGGCCGCGGCAAGCTGCCTACATGCGTAGTGAGAATCCGGTCGGTGCTGCGTCTCATCTGGAAGTGTTCCCCTCAGGTTGGCTGTGTCTGTAATGCGTGATGATATCACAGCCCCCGGACGGCCTCCGGGGAGAGGATAGGTATGTTTTATGAGGGCTGGATGGTCAACTAATTCATCGAGACGCGGCGTAATAGATTGAAATCGCTGAGCACCTGGCCGGCGCCCACTGCCACGCACGTAAGCGGATCGTCAGCCACGGAAACGCATAGACCGATGTCCTTCTTGATGCGTGCGTCTAGATTTTTCAGCAAAGCCCCGCCGCCCGTCAGCACAATCCCGCGATCCGCGATGTCGCCGCTCAATTCTGCCGGCGTGCGTTCCAGGGCTACCCGGATGGCCTCGATAATGCCAGTCACACAGCCAGTAAGAGCTTCCCGGATCTCCGTATCATTCAACGTCAGGGTCTTGGGAATTCCGGCCACCAAGTCGCGGCCTTTGACTTCCATCGTCATCGGGTTGGCGAGAGGGAATGCCGATCCGATTTCGATCTTTACCGATTCCGCGGTGCGCTCGCCGATCAGGACACTGTATTTACGCCGGCAGTGCTCGATGATTCTCTCGTCCATGGCGTTGCCCGCGACTCTTACAGAATGCGAGTACACGATTCCGGCCAGCGAAATCACGGCAACGTCGGTCGTGCCGCCGCCAATGTCGACCACCATATTGCCCAGCGGTTCCGCCACGGGCAGGCCGGCTCCCACGGCCGCCATCATCGGCTGCTGCACCAGGTGCACTTCGCTCGCCTTTGCGCCATAAGCCGCGTCCATGACGGCGCGACGTTCCACCGGTGTGGTCTCCGACGGCACGCCGATGACGATCCGCGGATGCACCAGCCGCTTCCGGGCATGCGCCTTTTGCACGAAGTGCTGCAGCATGTGTGAGGTGGCTGTAAAATCCGCGATTACCCCATTCCTCATCGGTCGCACTGCCGTGATCTGCTCCGGGGTTCTCCCGAGCATCTCCTTGGCTTCGCTCCCCACTGCTTCCACAGCTCCTGAATCCTTCCTAAGTGCAACAATCGAAGGCTCGTTGACTACTATCCCGCGGCTTCGTGCGTACACTAGGGTATTCGCGGTACCAAGGTCGATGGCCAGGTCCGAGGAAAGCATGCTGAAGAGCGATCGTGCGTTCATTTGGGTAACACCTTTTATCAGTGAACTGCGAACTTATTGATATATAACCGAAAAACGACGGCGAGCGAAAGATGTCATGGGATAGTTACTAAGTGCTATATAACATTAACTGTTTACCCCGATTTACCCTATTTCCCTGAGGCGGTACCTTTCCCGTTACCCCCGGTACTACCCAGCGACAGGGTTCCGCGGAATAATTGGTTCAGTTGAGAGCTGATCCCATCGCTCTCGCCAAACATTCTAAGGGCAGCCAATTTCGGAGGATTTGAAAAACTATGTCGAAACTAGCCGCAGGGGAAATGTGTCTGGAGGAAGCAGGGCTTCGTTTCTCATTCAGGAGCTTCTGGTCTTCGCTCTCGAAAGGCCTCGGCAAACTCCGGTGTCAGCTGGTCCACAAGTCCATTTCGCGCCCGGTCAAGGGTAAGTATCGTTGCTGGACCTGCCTGCAAGAGTTCGATACGGAATGGTAGAACTCCGCTTCCGGTTTTACTAACCATTGAGAGCTTGTTGGCCCCCCCGATATGCGCGTACACTGCCTCGTGGAGGGCTTCTCATGAAGTCGATGTTGAACCGATTCTGGAACGACGATCAGGGTCAGGACCTGATCGAGTACACGCTGTTGATGGCGTTCGTCGCCTTGGCTTCTGCAGCTCTGTTCATTGGCGCCGGTGGGAGTATCTCGGGCATCTGGACGGTTACCAATAGCCAGTTGGCCGCCGCGAACGCCTCAGCGTCCTAAACCATTTCAGAAGTTCGAAGATGCTGGTTCTTCGAACGCGTCTATCGAGCGCCGGTTGCGGGGACCGGCCTCTCCCCCAACCAGCTGTCCCACTCAAGCCACCATGGTAAAAAGGGCGTATGCCCTCGTACCGTGTTGACACTCAGCCGCGGTCATATTCCGTTTTAGTCGAGCGCGGCATCACGGCCAAAACCTCCGAGTTTCTTCCTTCCGAAGTCAAAATCTTCGTCGTCACTACGCAGGATGTGTGGCAGCATCAGGGCGCCACATTGGAAACCGGACTCGCCGGCAGATCGCACGAAATTCTCTACCTGCCGGGCGGCGAGGACCAAAAACGGCTCGCACCGCTCGAGACGCTCGCCGAGGAAATGGTTCATCGAGGGGCAGACCGTTCCAGCCTCATCATCGGGTTCGGCGGAGGAATCGTAAACGACATGGCCGGCTTTCTCGCGGCTATCTTCATGCGGGGCATTGGCATCATTCAAATTCCAACCACGCTGCTTGCTCAGGTGGACGCCGCGGTGGGAGGCAAGACGGGCGTCAATCTTGTGAGCGGCAAAAATCTGATCGGGAGCTTTCATCAACCCCTCGCGGTTCTGCTTGATCCTGCGCTGCTCGACACTCTGCCGGAACGCGAATATCGCGCCGGGCTTTGGGAAATAGTCAAAGCCGGAATCATCCGCGACCCTGCTTTGTTCACGTATCTCGCCCAGCACCGGGAAGACGTGTTGGCCCGCAAACCCGAAGCGGTCGATCGCATTGTTGCGGATTCCGTGCGCATCAAAGCCGAGGTGGTATCGGCTGACGAAAAAGAAAGCGATCTCCGCCGCATCCTGAATTTCGGCCACACCTTTGGCCATGCGCTGGAAGCGGAAACGGGTTATCGGCGCTTCCTCCATGGAGAAGCGGTTGCCTGGGGGATGCGCGCCGCGATCTATCTCAGTGAACGAACAGGGAACGCCTCGGCCGAGGAATGCGTCGAGATGCTCGAACTGCTCAGTCAGTACGGTCCGGTCCCTGCGCTCAATGGCATTGGTGCTCGGACTCTGCTGGCGCGCCTGGCTCACGACAAAAAGACGGTCCTCGGCGCGGTACATTTCGTGCTCCCGATTCGCATCGGTGAAGTCAAGATCGTTTCCGGCATTCCGGAAAGAACCGTGCTCGACGCCATCCAGTCGGCTCTCGCATGAGAGGCACCACGCCGGCGGGCGCGCGCAGCGAGCAGGAAGCGGCCGCATGGGTACGCGGCATGTTCGCGCGGGTCGCTCCCCGTTACGACCTTGCCAACCACCTTCTCTCGCTCAACATCGACCGTTACTGGCGGGCTCACACCGTTCGACGCGTTCGACACATCCTCGCCAATCCCGCGGCGCGGGTGCTGGATATTTGCTGCGGCACGGGCGATCTGGTTTTGGCGCTCGAGCACGTGCGCCGCGGCCCTGTCCTCGGTTCCGACTTCTGCCATCCCATGCTGGTGGCCGCCCGGCGCAAAATTAGCGGCGGGGGAAAACTTTCGCCGGTGTTCGAAGCCGACGCCCTCCATCTCCCGCTCGCCGACGCCACCCTCGATTTGATTACCGTAGCGTTCGGCTTTCGCAATCTCGCGAACTATGAAGCTGGATTGCGAGAGATGCGCCGCGTCCTGAAACCGGGAGGAACCGCAGCCATCCTGGAATTTTCGCAGCCGCCGAACCCCGCGTTTGCGGCTCTCTACAACTTTTACTCGCGGCGGATTCTCCCGCTGATCGGCGGCTTGATTTCCGGCAACCGCGATGCCTACACCTATCTGCCGGAATCGGTGCGGAAATTCCCCAATGCCGGCGAGCTTGCCGCCGATATGCGAACCGCCGGATTCAGCGAAACCAGCTACGAGTTCCTCACCGGCGGCATAGTGGCCCTGCATCTGGGCCGCTGACGGAAGCCCGGCGACGTCATTCGCGCGCCGCGCCGGCCCGCTCCAACGCGGCTGCCAGCGCCGCCTTGTCCAGCCCCGTGCTGATAAACAGCTCCTGCCGGGCCCCTGCGCTAAGCGCAATGGCTTTCCATCCATTCTGCGTAGGCACAGTGATGCGGATCCGCACCTTCCCTTTAGCATCGCGCACCGGCCGAATGACGCCGGGAATAACCGAGCGGATTTCCGGCTGCTTGGCCAACAGAGTCTCCAAAATGTCGCGCAATCCTTCTATGATGCTGTGCTCGATTTTGAGCCGGTCTTTGGCTGTACGGAGGCGCATTCTACCGCCAGCCTTCTTCTCCGCGGAGAAGGACGAAGCGGCAGGCGGTGGCGCTGCGTGATTCAATCCGTCCGTTGCGTTTCCAGACCACCCGCAGCTCCTGATCGCCGCGCTCCCCGACCGGGATCACCAGCCGGCCGGGATCGCTTAACTGATCCATCAGGGCAGCTGGGATATCCGGAGCTCCCGCCGCCACCGAGATGGCCTCGTATGGCGCCAGCTGCGGATATCCCATCGAACCGTCGCCCGCGATCACCAGAATGTTGCTGTCGCATCCGCTACGCGCCAGGTTGTTGCGAGCTGCCTTCGCCAGCGCTGGAATCAATTCAACGGTCACCACGGTCGCAGCCAGCGCTCCCAGCACCGCGGCCGCGTAGCCCGATCCCGCGCCTACCTCCAGTACATTCTCGTTCCCCTTCAGCTCTAGCAATTCCGCCATAACGGCGGTCATGTACGGCTGCGAGATAGTCTGCGAGCAACCTATGTTAATGGGATCATCGCGGTAGGCCAGGAGTCGCCCGTCGGGCGGAACGAATTCCTCGCGCGGAATCTCTTCCATCGCGCGCAGCACGCGCTCGTCCCGAATGCCCCGCCGGCGCAGCTGCGTCTCCACCATCTCACGCCGTTCGGCTTCCCAATCCGGGACCATACTGCCCTCACCTTTATAATAACTGTGTGGCTCATCAGGTAACGCTGATTCCCGGCGATGGCATCGGACCCGAAGTAGCTGACGCGACTGTGCGCGCTGTGACCGCGACTGGCGTGGACATCGAATGGGAACGTGTCGAAGCCGGACTCAGCGCCCTCCACGATTATGGCGAACTTCTGCCGGAGGAAGTTTTTGCCTCTCTCGAAGTGACCCACGTCGGCCTGAAAGGCCCCACCGCCACGCCCATTGCCGGCGGCCACCAGAGTATTAACGTTCAGCTGCGCAAAAAGCTGGGCTTGTATACCAATTTTCGTCCGGTCCGCATGCTTCCCGGGCTCAAGACCCGCTTTCATGACGTCCCGGTGAACCTGGCGATTTTTCGCGAAAACACCGAAGACCTGTACTCCGGCCTGGAGCACGAGGTTATCCCGGGCGTAGTGGAAAGCCTGAAAATCATCACCAATCACGCGTCCATGCGCATTGCGCGGGCAGCTTTCGAGTACGCGCAGCGCGAGGGCCGCTGCAAGGTTACCTCCATTCACAAGGCCAACATCATGAAGATGAGCGATGGCCTTTTCCTGAAATGTTGCCGGGAAGTGGCCGCTTCTTTCCCTTCCATTCAGTACAACGAGCTGATCGTGGATAACGCGTGCATGCAGCTTGTCATGCGTCCCGAGACCTTCGATCTGCTGGTGATGCCCAATCTGTACGGCGACATCATTTCCGATCTTACTGCCGGTCTGGTCGGCGGCCTTGGCATTGTGCCGGGCGCGAACCTGGGCGATCACCAGGCCATTTTCGAAGCAGTTCACGGCACGGCCCCGGATATTGCCGGAAAATGCCTGGCCAATCCCACCGCCCTGATGCAATCGGCTGTGCTGATGCTTGCGCATCTCGGCGAGCGCGACGCCGCCGCCCGCTTACAGAGCGCCATCGAGCGCGTCTATGCGGAAGGCCTTCACCTGACCGGCGACGTCGGTGGGAAGTCCTCCACCACGGACTTCACCGACGCCGTAATCCGGAATCTCTAAAATTACGTCCCGTAGACTTGCCGCACTTCAATCGTGCCGCCGTACTCCAGGTGCGGGTGCGTCAACGAGAGTTTCACGGCCTCGTCGTAATTTGGCGCTTCGATGGTGTAATACCCGGCCAGCACCTCTTTGGTCTCGCTGTAGGGTCCGTCTGTCGCACGGGGTTTCCCGTCTTGCGCGCGAATCACACGCCCGGCGTCGCCCGCAAGCCGGGCGCTATCCACCGTAAACGGCTTTTTGGTCCAGGCCATGTACTTTTCTGTCGTCCTCTGCATGTCCTCGGGAGTCCGGTTCGACCCGGCCGCCGGGTCGCTGTAAAGCAGA
Source organism: uncultured Solibacteraceae bacterium (assembly GCA_964554945.1). Taxonomy (GTDB): domain Bacteria; phylum Acidobacteriota; class Terriglobia; order Bryobacterales; family Bryobacteraceae; genus PSRJ01. The sequence goes on from CAZKQQ010000069.1 coordinate 29,195, forward strand.
AGCATGAATTTTGCCATCGTCTCCTCCTATAGCACGTTGATCTCTTCATCGGAACGACGCGCGAGCTGGCCAAAATCGACGGAGAGACCCAAAATTTGTAAACGCTTTGGATTCAATTCACACGAAGCTTTAAGAATCTTTACGCGACATCCGCCCGGCCAAGCGCCATCTATATAGGTGGCGATTATGACGAGACGAAAGATCCTGATCCTGACTGGCATGGCGATGGTCGTAATGGGCCTCGGCGCCTGGACTGCGATGCGGGGGCCGGCTGATGCCCAATACCGGACCGCGCCGGTGGTCTGCGGCGATATCGCATCGATCGTCTCGGCGACCGGCACTCCGAACGCGGTGGTGACTGTGCAGGTCGGCTCTCAGGTTTCCGGCAACATCCTGGCGCTGTACGCCGACTTCAATACGCCGGTGAAGAAAGGCCAGGTGGTGGCGCGCATCGATCCGCAGATTTATCAGGCTCGGGTCGATCAAGCCCGCGCCACTCTGAACGTCCAACAGGCTGCGGTGGTGAATGCGGAGGCGCAGATAGAGAAGAGTAATGCCGATGTCGCAAACGCCCAGGCGGCGGTCGCCAATGCGAAAGCGAACGCTGTGCACGCCCAATCGGCGGTTACGGATGCTAAGTCAAAACTCGGCCGGCGCCTGGAACTGGTGAAGGAAGGAGTCATGTCGCAGGAGGACGGCGAGACGGCTCAATCCACCTACGACCAGGCAGTCGCCAGCTTCGATGCCGCCAATGCGCAAGTTAAAGCCGCGCAAGAAAACGTGAGTGCCGCTCAAGCGGAAGTGCGCGTCGCCCAGACTGCCCTTGCTTCGGCACAAGCCCAAGTCAAGCAGCAGCAGGCCGCGCTGGCCCAGGCTCAGGCGGATTTGGATCATACATACATCACGGCCCCGGTCGATGGCGTGGTGGTTTCGCGCAATATCGACGTCGGTCAGACCGTGGCTGCCAGCCTGCAGGCGCCCACCCTGTTCACGATTGCCCAGGACCTCACCAAAATGCAGGTTGATACGAATGTCTCGGAAGCCGACGTAGGCCGCGTTCGCGTCGGCATGCCCGCCACCTTTTCCGTCGATGCCTATCCGGGGCAGGCGTTTCAAGGCAGCGTAACCTCGATTCGCAAGGCCGCCATCAACGTGCAGAACGTCATCACGTATGACGTGGTCATCTCGTTCTCCAATCCCGATCAGAAGTTATTTCCCGGGATGACGGCCAACGTGAAAATCCTGATCGCTGAACATCAGAACGCGCTCAAAATTCCGGCGGCCGCGCTGCGGTTCCGCCCTGCCGGCGCCACGGCAAGACTGAAGCCGGGAGCCCCGGTGGTCTGGATGCTCGATGGCAAAAGCAGCCCCAAGCCGGTGCCTGTCTCTCTCGGCCTGACAGATGGCGTCTCGACCGAGGTCACCGGCGGCGGTCTGAAGGAAGGCGATCGCGTGATCGTCGCATCACTTTCTCCGAAGACGGGTGGAGCTTCGGCTCCTCCTATGCGCGGGCGCGGTCCGGGGTTCTAGTCATGACGACGCTCATCGATATCCGTGACCTCGTAAAGCACTATAAGCTGGGTGCGCTTTCCGTCCACGCGCTGAAGGGCGTCTCGCT
>CAZKQQ010000070.1:0-8739 GCA_964554945.1 uncultured Solibacteraceae bacterium
GTACCTAGAATATCAGGCGAACAGGCGCAGAGCGGCTCCCGTCGCGTCCAACGTCGTTGCAAACGTTTGCGAATGGCCGCGAACCTCACAGAAGGATTGTGGTTCCAGTAGCCGTGGGTTCGAACCCGACCCACCCAACACGGCCTTTGCCGTCCTGCGTCCCTACTGGCAGACACTCGATTCCATGAACGACCCAGCGGTCGGTCCACTCTGCTGTGCCCGAAATTGTGCCCGTTGTGCCCGGAATTGTGCCCGTGATGAGGCAACTGTGTGCGCTTCTAATACGCGTAAGTGATTGATATCTCGGCGCCACGCGACCTGGGGCGTCGCGGAGCGCTGTGCTCTTTTGGGCTCATAACCCAAAGGTCGTAGGTTCAAATCCTACCCCCGCAACCAAATTCCTCAATCGGTTACGAGCTTCCGGCGGAAATCCCAAGACCATCCTAGACCACATTACTATTCCTGCCTTCTGCTTCTTGTCCAGGTCTTCTTTCCCGGACGCCTGCAGAATCATCTGAACGACGTTGTTGTGTGCCTGCCTCTGGCCGTCTGTCATCGCCCTGCCATACGCGTTCATCGGCGTCTGAATGCTCGGACGGCGCATCAGTTCCCGCCATCGGTGCGTCGGTCTGGTCCAGCCATGAACGATCGCCGGTCTGAGCTCTCAGATGGGCTAGCGCGATGCGGTCCCGCCTGTGCGGTCAATTTTGCCTCCGATTTTATGCCAAAAGAGACAAACGCTCGTGTTCATCGGTACTCCGTATCATCCAGGCGACTGAGAAGCTCGCGAGTTGGGTCGAAGATCCAGTTGAGCAGGAGTCCAGCAAAAAGTAACGCGGCGAAGCCGGTAGCGAGAATGAATCCGTACTTTGGGTGGCCCATGGCATCGCTAGTTGCTCCCATGGCCAGCGGGCCGACAACGGCGGAGAGGCAGGTAAAGAAGAGAATGACTCCGGCAACGGCGCCGTGTTCCGATTTGGGGAAGCAGCTAATCCCTTTGGAATTGATGCTGGGATAAATCACCGACATGAAGAGGCCCGAAAGGGGCAGGAGGTAGACGGCCGCACCGGAGCCGCCCATCACAGCGCCCACAAAGCAGATGAGGATCACTCCGCTGAACAGCGCCAACACGCTGGTCCAGTAAAAGCGCTGCAACATCCACGAGCCCACGAACCGCCCGGCCGCGCGAAGAATAAAGAAAATGGAGATGCTGTAGGCGACCAGCGCAGCGGCAGGACCTCGATAGCCAGCAAGCAAGGTCGGCATCCATACGTACACCGCCGCTTCTGCGGCCACATATAGGAAGGCGCCCAGTGAGAAAGCCAGTGCATAGCGGTTACTCATCGCGGCGACGGTATGCTTGAGGTCCATGCTTTCCTGGCCGGACTTTATGGTATGCGGGTAACGGGCTCGCAAGGCGATCAAGATCAACACGGCACAAATCGTGCCTGCCAGAACGTACAGCCCCTTCCACGAGGCGCCTGTCGCCAGGAGGCGGGCGAGAACCGCCGGCCCGATGATCGAGCCGACTCCAAAGAATCCCTCCACCGTGTTCATGAGCGACGTATGCTCCCTGGTCGATTTGGAGAGATCCCCGATCAGCGCGAGAGCGCCGGTTTTGAAGACACCAATCCCGATTCCGGAAATGGCTAGCAAAATGGAGAAGTAGACGAAGGAATTTCCGGCCGCAAACAGATACGACGAGATTGCGAACAACGTAAGGCCGGCGACGATGGTGGGCTTCCGGCCGAACGTGTCGGCAAGGTGACCCAGAAAGAATCCCGCCAGGGCGATGCCTGCCATGGTGGCGTACTGGAAGGTTCCTGCCGCGGTCATGCTTAGCCGAAAGGTCTTGATGATCTCCGGAATGATGAGGCCGACCGAATCCGTGGTCATGGCGAACATCATGAACATGACGAAGGTCAGGGCCTTGATCGCGACCATGCTCTGCTGGCGATGCTCGATATCGTGGCGAATCATAGATCCAACTCCACAACTGTGCGCGGGGCGATTGCCATATTCCGAGCACCGGCGGGATCGGAGTAGGAAATGACGGCGCTTTGATCGGCAACGTCAACATCGAGCCGGGCCCAATCGGGAGGTTTGCTCCATTCCATAGAAATGGAACTCTCGCCTGGACTGTGGACTCGAAAATCGCCCGCAAAAGCCGGATGCGCATTCCGGAAACGGATTAGTTCCAAGAGGGAGCGCACCACGGGAGCCTTGAGCTGCGTCTCCAGTTCAGCAGGCGTGTAGTAATGACGATTGATATCGCGGCCGACACCGCTGCGGCGTAGCAGATCCATATCGTTCGTCCCCGCCAAAAGCCCCACGTAATAGACCTGAGGGATGCCCGGGGCAAAGAATTGAAGCGCGCGTGCGATCAGGTACTCGCCGTCGCGGCGGCCTAACGCATCGTAAAAGGTGCAATTGACTTGATAGAGATCAAGGTTACTCGCGGCTGCTCCGGTGGCGTGCCGGCTCGCACCCCGGCTCCGTTCGTGAATCGTTTCCACGAGATGATTGATTTGTTCCGACGTGAGCAAGCCGGGCTTGGTCTCAGAGCCTTTGCGGCTCGGCCCAACATCCAGGACTCCGATACCATCGTGCGTGTCCAGCACGGTGACCGCATTCCGAGGGCTAATTTCGAGCCAGCGCTTTAACTGACGGGCATCGCCGGTATAGAGCGAGTGCAGGATGAGTGGGGGAAGGGCGAAGTCATATACCCAATCGACCTGGCGGGCGATCTGGATCTGCTCCTCATAATGGGTGTGGATTTCGACGAGCACTTCAATTCCAAGTGTGTGGGCCTGGGCTTTGAGCTCGGCAATGAATTGGAAGGTCTCGGGAATCATGAAACAGGTCGTGCCGGGCTTTTTGATCGCGTAACCAGCCGCGTCCAGCCGTATACAGCGAATGCCCGCGGCCTGAAACTGCTCCAGAATGCGATCCAGGTAGAGTTTCCCCGCCGCATCCCGGACGTTGATATCGATCTGCTCCGAGGTGAATGTAGTCCACAAGAGTCGTTCGGTTCCGCCGGCAAGGCGCGCTTTGGTGAAAGGGAGCCCGGGCCTGGGCCGGTAGATTTGCAGCAGATCCGATTCCTGCGCGCCATTGGGAAAGACACGGCCAAAGCTGAGAAACATGCCGGAGTAGGGAGACTCGTCGGCCCGTTCATGGAAATCGAGGTACTGCGGAGAGCGGCTGGAGATATGGTTGACGATCACGTCGGCCATGATCTCCGTACCGTCGCCGAGAGCCCGGACATCGTCCCAGGTCCCGAGGCGCGGATCGACTTTGCCATGGTCGATGGGATCGAAGCCCGCATCGGCGCCATCGAAGGGGCAGAAGAAAGGCAAGAGATGAACACCGCCGAATAAACCAGCCAACGGCCCGTCGAGGAGTGCGTGGAGTTCGCGAAATCCGCCGCCCGAAAGGCGATCGACGTAAGCGATCAGTTGGACTTGGTTTTTCATGGCCTCCAGAAGGGATCGCCGGCTGAAATCCACTGGATTGGCACTTCAGAGATGAACGTCTTCAGCCAATCGGCGCAGACTCTCATGCCCTGGTCTTCAGAAACCCAATGTCCGATCAGAATCATCCCTTTCTGCTCGCCTGCCGTGTTTGCGTCGGCGGCGTACTCCACTCCTTCCCACTCGCGCTGCTCGCCGGCGACTACCACATCGACTTTGGGCAGCACGGTGGATGCATGGAACGGAGGCGTCCCTTGGAGCAATGCGGCGCGGCTTACGCGGGACTCGGGATCGCCGATGACGCGCATGGCGTGAACCTGAAGCCGCTTCTCCACGTCTTTTGCCAGACCGCGCAGACGAATAGGAGGAATGACGTATACGCGCGGATCATCCTTGCTGACGTACTTATCCCAACCCAGCGCCTCAGCCAGTCCGACAGCGGTCATATCCGGCTGCCGCGCGTGCAAGTGATCATGGAACCTCCAGATCACGAGGTTGTTGTCGCGGATAAACTGGAGCTTCTTCTGGTACACCGGATCGGTGCCGAAATTCCGGACGTCGTCATTGCCGAGCCAGAACGTGGGTTCGTGTGTGATCACCAGGTTCTTGCCGCTTGCGGCCGCGCGTTTGATCACATCGAACGTCGACATCACGGTGGTAGCGATCCCGGTGACCTGCGACTCCTCACCGCCTGATTTGAATGTGTCTGTCGGGCCTCCGCGCCATGGCACGCCGAGATGCTCCTTGATGCGTTCGACCACTTGCCCCGCTGTGAGCGGCGTAGTTTGAGCCATCCCTATCCCGGTGATGCCCAAGGCGCCGAACGCGGCAAACTCCCTGCGTGAAAAAAAGCGGGAATTGCAAGCTTTCATATGCGGTGCTCCATTTCCTCCAGGCTGACTCCCTTCGTCTCTGGGTAAATAGTCAGCACAACAAGAAACTGCGCGGCCATCATCAATGCGAACACGACAAACGGTATGGCGCCCGAGCGCGCGGCCATCACGGGAAAAACTCCGGAAATGACCGCGTTCATGAACCAATGCGTGAAGCTCCCCAGACTCTGACCCTTGGCACGAACGAGGTTAGGGAAGACTTCGCTGAGGTACACCCAGATGACAGCGCCTTGCGAGAATGCGAAAGAAGCAATAAAACCGACAAGACACCAGACCAATAGCTCCGGGTGGCTTCCTGTGGCGAAGATGCCGGCGACTCCGGCCAGACAGATTGCGGTGCCGACCGCTCCCACTAACAACAACTTCTTGCGCCCGAGTCTATCGATCATGCTCATCGCGATCAGGGTGAAGACGAGGTTTGTGAAACCAATCACGACCGCTTGCATATCACTCGAAATCTTGCTGAAACCGGCCCGCTCGAAAATATCGTTCAAATAGTAGAGAATGGCGTTGATTCCGGAGAGCTGGTTGAACATGCCGATGGAGATGGCGAGGATGATGGGCTTACGGTAGCGAGACCGGAAAAGCGGCTGGCTGCCGCGGTCGCGCTGCTTATGCAGCGTATCCGCGATTTCCTGGGTTTCGCGATCGACATCCGACTCTCCAATGCGGCGCAACACCTCACGCGCTTCCTCGAGCCTGCCCGCAGCGACCAACCAGCGAGGACTTTCCGGAATCCCAAAAATCGCAATGAGAAACGCGGCCGCCGGTATAGCGACCATTCCGAATTTCCAGCGCCACTCGGAAGCGCCGAAGCCGCCGGTTGCCACGAGATAGTTCGAAAGATACGCGAGCAGAATCCCGACCACCACATTGGTTTGAAACAAGCCGACCAGGCGGCCGCGTTTGGCCGCGGGTGAAATCTCAGCGATATACATGGGCCCAACCACGGACGAAGCCCCGATTGCCAGTCCGCCAATCGCGCGAAACGTAAGCAGCGCGGGCCAACTCCAAGCCAGCGAACAGCCAAGGGCAGATGCCAGATACAGCGCGCCCAGCGCGATCAAACAGGCACGCCGCCCGTAACGATCGCTGGGAGGTCCGGCGCTCAGCGAGCCGAGAACAGTTCCCCAGAGCGCGGCGGAGACGGTGAAACCCAACATGGCAGGAGAGAGGGAGAATGCTTGGGTCAAGGCACCAGTCGTGCCGGCAATGACAGCGGTATCGAAGCCGAACAGGAGTCCGCCGAGCGCCGCAACCAGGGCAGCGCGCACCAGGTAAAGGTTGAAGGGAGTCGTGGTTCTTCCGGTCGCGAGCGTGCTCATGGAGTGTCCCTTCAGACGTGGAAGTGGTCGAGGTGGAACGAGGCCGGCTTCATCGGCCAAGCCTTGAGCGATTCCAGACGTACGCTAGCGGGAGGCCGGTTCGCGGGAATGCCAAAGCCAGGATTTACGGTCCGTGCGAAAACCGCGAGACGCTGGTCGCCAGATGGGGCGTCGATGAAGTTGTATAGAGCAACGGCTCCGTCGTTCACATACACTTCGAGGCAGCGTTTATCGAAAAAGAGACGAAGGCTGTACCGCTCGGCATTCCCCACATACGCTTTGGCATTCCCGACCGTCAGCGTTCCTCTATCGATCGCTACAATCAGCGCAAGTTTGCCGGCTCGCGTCACTTCAAATCCGAATGTCGAGAAGTTGCCAGCCGAGAACTCCGCCTCAATTTCGGCGGCGTCGGAAACGCCATCGAGCGGCAGCGGGCTCTCGCCCAACTGCACAGCAGAAAAGGTTTTTGGACCGCCGCGCAAGGCGCGAAACTCCGGCGGGACCTCCTGGCGCAGGAATCCGTCGGCTCCGATGGAAAGAATGCGCGGCATGGTCATGACACCGTTCCAGCCGCGGCCGGCCGGTGTATTCGTGCGGCCCCAGAGCCAAAGGAGCATCCGACCTTGATTGTCGCGCGAGATATTACTCGCATATGCGGCTCCTGCGTCGAGGATGCCGTGCGTTTCCGGGGTGAACTTGACTTTGTCGATATCCAGACTGCCGACGAAATATTCGCAGGGACGATGCGGGGAGATGATGAGCACCCACTTTCCATCCAGCTTGAACAGATTCGGACACTCGATATTGTAAGTATCACGCTCCAGAGCCTGAAATACGGTACCCAGATGTTTCCACTCGCTGAGATCTTCCTTCACGGCGCGGTATAGCTGAACCTGGCCGGCGCCGCCACGGCCGGTGCTCGCGTTTCCGCCGCAGACCATATAGACCTGTCCCGCCTCGCGGAACAGGAAAGGGTCACGCCATTGATTCACGTTCAGACCGCCGTGCGCGGCCGTTGTCAGCACAGGATTGGCGGCAAATTTCTTCCAGGAGATGAGATCGTCATCCTCGGGGATAACCATCCACTGCTCCGGCTGGGCATGGCCGATACTCGTGTAAATGAGGCGGGGCCGTCCATCATCCGCGATAATGGATCCGCCCGAAAAGATGGCGCGTTCGCCTTTGTCCCGGGAGGGCCCAATGGCGATGCGTAAGTGCTCCCAATTGACCAAGTCCTTGCTTCGGGCGTGGCCCCAGTGCTGATTGCCCGGGTTCGCGCCGAACGGATCGAGCTGGTAAAAAAGATGATGCCAACCCTTGTAATACAACGGTCCGTTTGGATCGTTGTTCCAGTCGGCTGGTGGATGAAAGTGATAGACCGGCCGATCCGGGTCCGCGGAAGCAAGCGGGATAGCTTTCTGCACGGCCTCCATCGCCTGGATGAGGTCGGGTTCGGAGTCCGCGCCTCGGGCGCGCGACACCGCAATCGAAGCAGCAGTCCCTGCCACAAACTGCCGACGCGTGGATGAACCCGTCGGCGGCGGCTTCATAGCTCAACCGCCTCTTTCGCCGTCCAATCCGGAATGGCGCCATGACGGCTCGCGACCAATGCGCCGACGCGATTCGCGAATGCGGCAATTTTGGCAACAGGCCATTGGCAAATGAGGCCGTGCATGAACGCGGCAGTGAACGCATCCCCCGCGCCGACCGTGTCCACCACTTCTACGGCCTGTCCGTCTGCTTCCACGTATTCTCCGCAAGCGAGCATGGCGCAACCTCGCGCCCCCAAGGTCACACAAACCGCTTTCCAGCCAAATTGCCGGGATCCTTCGCGGCAAAATGCCTCGAGGCTTACTGGCAGTCCCGTGAATTCATGAACCGCTAGCAACTCGTCCTCATTGACCTTTACTACATTTGCGTGGGCGAGCAAGCGCTGAACAAGCGGCTCGGAATCGCTGCCCGGTCTGAGGTTCAAATCATAGAGCCGGGTCGTTATCGGCAGGGCGTCCAATAGCCTGAGGAGAACGGCCTCGCCTTCGGGGGTAGAGGCAAACAGCGTTCCATAATAGAACCAGGCCGGAGCGCGTTGGACAATCTGTTCGATCTCCTCGTCGGATAAAAGGACCGCGTCGTAAGCGGCGGGCCTTTCGATGACGAAGCGGGTCCGATCGCCAGGACCCATCCGAACTCGCGCCGTGCCGGTTCCGAATCGGGTCGTCTTCTGCAAGAACCTGGTGTCGAGGCCGAGTGCGGCGATCGCTGCCGCGGCTTCCTCGCCGAGTGGATCAGTTCCAACCGCGCTGATCAGAGAAGGGAAATGTCCCAGCCGCCTGGCATGAGCGGCAAAATTCAGGGCAGCCCCACCCAAGCGCCGGGAGTGTTCGAATACGTCCCAAATTACCTCGCCGAGAACCACAACCCGTAGTCGGGGCTGTCCATTCTGTAAATACAGATTGTCGTAACCAGTCCCGGTAGGTGTCACGCAAGGTCAGTATCAGCCGTTAGGAATCGACTGTCAATCTCTTTTTACGAGCACCACAGGAGTCACGCACCACCAAATGGAAGTTCAACATGATATCCCGAGCCGGCAGTCTCGGATGGCGCAACTTCTCTAACATGGTGCTGACCGCGATTGCGCCGATGTCGGAACAGGGCTGATGGATCGTGGTCAGAGGGACTGAAAGCAGGCTTGCATATTTGACATCATCGATCCCTGCCATCCGGATTTGCTCAGGCACGCTCACCCCCAGGTCACTCAGTGTCTTGAGGAGTTTCGCGGCGGTAAAATCATTGGCACAAACTACGCCATCGGGACGCCAGTTGTCTAAGATTCCTTTGACCTGGGCCTGATCCTCTGGTTCGATTCGGTAGACCTGAGCCTCGCCATGGTTGCCCTCCTCAGCCAATGCCTCGCGGTAACCGGCAATGCGAGCCTCTACCGTAGGCGCCGAAGCCGGCCGGCCAAGAAAAACAACCCGACGACAACCGCATCGAAGCAGATGGGCGGTAATCACATAGCCGGCGCGTCGATTATCGATTCCGACTAAG
>CAZKQQ010000070.1:8749-30143 GCA_964554945.1 uncultured Solibacteraceae bacterium
CCGGCGAGTTCGCCGAGGACGGCTGGATCGGGCGGACGCTCGGGATCGGCGACGTGCGGCTGCGGATCGACAGACCCTGCCCGCGCTGCGTCATGACGACCCTGGGCCAGGGCGACCTGCCCAAGGACCCCGGAGTGCTCCGCACCGCGGTCCAGGAGCACGACGGGTATTTCGGCTTTATCAAGGACTTCGGCGATACTCCGGTTGATCGTGTCCTTCTGCGGAGTCAGTTCTAATGGGGCGAAGAAGACGCCTGACACCTTCTTGGACACGAGTTGGCGGCAGGCTTGAGACGCCTGTTGTTCGAGGTTCGCCTCATCTCCGAATGAGCTCCCCCAAAGCAGGACGTGGTGGCTGCCATGTTGGGCCTCGGCCATGCCCCGGCAGATGGGCTCAAAGATCTCGGTCCGGCCCAACTCGGGGATCAATAACCCAAACGTGTAGCCACGCGCCACGGCGTCCGCACTCACGTAACTGCCTGAACCAGCTCGCCGTTCAATCAGCCCAGCCAGTTGGAGTTCTCGCAGAGCGCGATTGACGGTTGGCCGGGATGCGCCAAAGGACTTGACAAGTTCCGACTCGCTCGGAAGGCGCTGGCCGGGTTCATACTGTCCGGAAACTATTGCATCAGCTAGCGTTTGGCGGACCCTACCGTGTTTCGTAAGCAATCCATCGGTTGGCACAATTTGATAATACAGATTGGAACTATCCGCTGCAATCAGTTTTTCATTGACAATTTCCTGTCGCAGGGATATATTCCTCTGCAAAAGGGTTTTCGTGTCTCTTTATCTAAACCTGTAAATACAGGTTGTCTCGCAAGCGGGTAATGAGGTTGAAGGACGAGGACTGAGCCTTATGGGCGGGCCACGACTATGAATTTCTCAATGGTGGGGTTCGAGATGTGTACTCCTCTGAAGCGAAGCGTTTACACCGCAGTGCTGGGTGCTCTGCTCATCGGCAGCAGCGCCCACGCGCAACTGCTCGACGAATTTAACCCACCGCGCTCCAACTGCTGCCTGGCCAACACCGCCAGAAATCTCGCAGAGCAACTCCAGGACTGGAACCAACTTGGCCGATATCACCAGGCTAACCAGGAATTGAAGAGGCAGCCGGCCGACCCCAAGCGGGTCGTCTTCATGGGAGATTCGATCACTGATTTTTGGAAGCTTGACGAATACTTTCCAGGCAAGCCTTATGTGGATCGCGGCATCAGCGGTCAGACGACGCCACAAATGCTGGTTCGCATGTATCCCGACGTGATCGAGCTCAAGCCCGCCGCCATGGTTGTCCTGGCCGGGATTAACGATATTTCGCGCAATACCGGTCCATCGACGGCGGAGATGATTGAGCAGAACATCATGGCGATGACCGAGTTGGCGCAACATCACGGGATTAAGGCGATCTTGTGCTCATTGTTGCCAATCAGTGACTACCCTTTCTTGAGGCAGCAAGGCGGTCCCAGTCCTCAAGTACAGCCTCTGGCTCCGGGCCAGGGACGGGGTCCATTTCCCAGGATCAAGATGACCGAGGGTCATCCTCCGGCCGACATTCTGAAGCTGAACGCATGGATCAAGGACTATGCCAGCCGGGTAAATGCGACCTACGCGGATTATTTCACCGCCCTCGTAGATGAAAAGGGCTGGCTCAAGGATGGCTACTCCGCCGATGGCCTGCACCCGAACGCTGAGGGGTACAAGGTTATGGCCCAGATCGCTTCCGCTGCGATTCAGCAGGCAATTCAATGATGGTTCTGACAAACGTGCGAAGAAAAACTCGCCGGGTGAACGAAAGGAAAAAGTCCATGCAGACTCACTTGATGAGGCCTAAATTCTGGGGTGCCCCCCTGGTCAAACCGATGTTGATCGGTGTTCTATCGCTACTCGCGGCCGCGGCCGCTTGGGGTCAGATCGACCGCGGAACCATACAAGGCGAAGTCAAAGACCCGAGCGGCTTGGGCGTTCCTGGCGCCAAGGTGCAGGTGATTCGCGCTGACACAAACAGCGCTTTGGATCTTGAAACCAACATGGAAGGTCTGTACACGGCGCCGAATCTCCCGGCAGGCAATTACCGAATCATTGTTCAAAAAGAAGGATTCGCTTCGGTCACCCGGGAGCCGGTTGAGGTCCGTCCGCGAATGGATGTGCGCGTGGACGTGACCTTACAGCCCGGAGCGATTACTGAATCGGTTACGGTAACCGAAGAAGCGCCGCTTCTGGATACCGCGACGATGAACAACGCGGCCGGTTTCCAGCAAAATCTGATTCAAGCGCTTCCCATCATCGTTGTGGGTACCAAGCGCGATGTTACGGGATTGATCAATAACCTGCCCGGCACGACGAACACGAATACTTTCACGCCCAGCGTCAACGCAGCGCCTATCGGCAAAACCGAAGCCTTCCTGGACGGCGCCCCGGCAAGCGAGCGCATCCTGGTCGGGGCCTTTTCAGAGAACGGCCCGTTCATGGAGCAGGTGGGTGAAGTGAGCATCGTTTCCAATGCCTTCAATGCCGAATACGGCGGATTCGGCAATTGGTTCGCCAATGTCACGATTCGGTCGGGCAGCAATCAGTTGCACGGGAGCGCCTTCGATCACCTCGGGAACGACAAATTGAATGCCCGCTCTTTTTTCCAGCCGAGGAGGACGCCGTACCGGCAGAACGAGGGCGGTTTTACCTTGGGCGGCCCGGTAGTAATCCCTCACGTATACGACGGCCGGAACAAGACGTTCTTCTTCGGAAGCCTGGGGATGTTCTTCTCCCGCTACGGCGCGAGCGGCAACATTATCACGATACCCACCCAGAAGTTTTTGAACGGAGACTTTAGCGGACTCACCAATGCCGCCGGCCAGCAAATCCCGATTTTCGATCCTGCGACCACCGCGCCGGATGGCAGCGGCGGTTTTGTGCGGACCCAATTCACCGGGAATATCATCCCTCCGGCCAGGATCACGCAGCCCGGAAAAATCGTGGCGCAATACATGCCAAGCCCGACACTTCCGGGAAATGTCAATAACTTCAACAGCAACGCGGCCGCCACGTGGCCGTACTACAACACCTGGGTCCCGCTCATTAAGATAGACCACAGCATCTCCACCAAGCAGAAGATTCAGGGAAGCTATACCTACCAAAAAAGGCCGCGCATCATCTGGTCCGGCGGAATGACCAGCGCGCCGGGATGGGGGCAGCCGCAGGTCAATCCGCTCGACAACGTCTTCGATCAACTGGCCAACAGTTGGAAGGTCAGACTGAACTACGATTACGTGATCAGCCCAACTATCGTCAATCATGTGACGGTCTCCACCGATCGTTACTACAATCTGGGCCTGAATAAAACGAATGGGCAAGGATGGGACCCGAAGTTAGGAATCACCGGTATCCCTGCCGACACGGGAGCTTTCCCGCAGATCAGCTTCAGCGGCGGCGCGGTTTCCCCGGCACAGATCAATCGCGGATATGACGAGAACTGGCACGACCTGCGGTATTCATTCATCGAAAACCTCGCGTGGATTCACGGAAAGCACACCATGAAGTTCGGGTTTGAGATCGATCGTGACCGCATCAACCGGCACTTTCTGGGAGGCGCCGCGGGTCTCTTTACCTTCACCAATGCTATGACCAGTGTGCCGAATCCGAGTTCCCCAAATTACGGAGCATGGGGAAACTCGTACGCCAGCTTTTTACTCGGCGCCGTGGGCACGGCCAGCGCGGATATCGAGCCCTCCTGGGGATCGCGGCTCATCCGATACGGCATTTTCGCGCAAGACGAGTGGCATGCGACGCGGAAACTGACGGTCTCCTATGGCTTGCGATGGGATTACGATCCGCCCATCTCGGAAGTGCACGACATGATCTCCAGCTTCCAGCCGGGTTTGGCGAACCCTGGCGCCGGCGGCCGGCTTGGCGCGCTGGCCTTCATCGGAAGCGGGACGGGCCGCATCGGCGGTGACTTCCAGGATGGTTGGAAGAAGGGCTTCGGTCCCCGCTTGGGTCTGGCGTACCAAGCCAACAACAAGACTGTGATTCGCGCTTCAGGCGGAATCTACTACGCGAATTCGGGCAACACGGTCAATCCGGCGATTGCCGGCTTCGGCATTACTCCCTCTTTCAGTTCGCCGGACGGATATACGCCCCTATATTATCTGGACTCTGGCACGTTCCCCCAGAGCTTCTCGCGGCCGCCAGTGATCGATCCCTCGTTCCTGAACGGCCAGGCGATCACCTTCATTCCGAGGACAGGAACACGATTGCCGCAGACCATTAACTGGACCTTCGGTATCCAGCGTGAAATTGCCCGCAACACCACTATCGAGGCGAATTACATCGGCAGCCGGTCCACGCACCTTGGGTTCGCGACAAACTACAACTACATGCCGCTCAGCGGACTGCAATACGGAAGCCTGCTGCTGCAATCGATCACGTCCCCCGCAGCCGTCGCGGCCGGCTTTACCCCGCCCTATGCGAGCTTCGTATCGCAGCGGGGCGCCAATACCGTGTACCAGTCGTTAAGGCCGTACCCGCAGTACACGGGCGTGACCACCAGCAGCGGCGTGTTTTTCGGCGGGGCCTTTCCCGGTGGTGTTGCCGACCCCGTGGGCCAGGCCAAGTACAACTCCCTACAGATCAAAGCCAACCGGCGATTCTCCGGAGGGCTGACGCTTTTCGGGTTCGTGACCTGGGCAAAGAGCTTCACGATGGCTCTGGACCAGTATCCCGGCAGCCGGATTATGCAACTGGATGCCCAACCGGCACTCACCTTCAGTGTGAGCTGGGCATACGACCTTCCTTTTGGAAAAGGCAAGGCGCTGCTGAACGGCAGTTCCCGAGCCGTCAACGCGGTTGTCTCCGGATGGAAGATCAACGGCTTCTTGAAATATAATTCCGGGTTGCCATTGAGCATCACTGGAACGGCGGGGAGCTTAGCCCAGGTTGGCTATACTCAGCGCCCCAACGCCGTTAGCGGCGTGTCGCCGTACCTGAAAACCAACCCACGGGATTTCGATCCCGCGAAAGACACATTTTTGAATGTCGCCGCTTTCACGCCGTCGACGGGGTTCAATTTCGGCACTGCTGCACCAACTCTGAGCTGGGTTCGCGGGTTCTGGGGAAAGCAGGAGGCGCTTACCGTAGGAAGGGCTTTCAGAATCAAAGAGCGCGTGACGCTCGACTTCAGCGTGGACGCCACCAATCCTTTCAACTTTGTCCGGTGGACTAACCCCGCTCTCGGTAATTTGAGCGTGCTCTCGCCCGCATTCGGCAAAGTGATCGCAGCCGCGGACGGCCGTACGCTGCAAGTCAACGGCGCGATCAAGTTCTGACGGAGCCTCAGCGGATGTGGTGAGTGTCGATGAGAAGCCTTAGCTCCGTTGCGATAACGGTCCTCTGTGCCGTTTCGCTCGCGGTGGCGCAGAGTCAAAACGCAGGCGAGCATTGGGTGACCGCCTGGGCGACGGCCCAGCAGTTGGCACTGCCCTCATTTGGCGGCGGGCGGACGGGAACCCCACCCCCCGTCCGCCGCAGCGGACCGGAAGTATCGAACCTCCCGCCCACGTTTGCCGGCCAGACCGTTCGCATGATCGTGCACACCAGCCTGGGCGGCAGCCGTCTGCGGGTAGAACTATCGAATATGATGGGGGCGCAGCCTGTGGAAATTGGCGCGGCGCACATCGCACTGCACAAGAATGACAGCGAGACCGTGGAGGGAACCGATCGGGTTCTCACTTTCAGCGGCAACTCGTCGTTTACGATACCGCCCGGCGTCCTGGCGGTGAGCGACCCGGTGGATCTGGAACTGACCCCACTTTCCGATCTCGCCGTCTCGCTCTACCTCCCGCACGACACCGGCTCGCCGACGAACCATAACGTGGGGTTGCACACGGCGTACATTTCCCAAGGCGATGTGACGGCTGCGCGAAAAATGCCGGAACCGACGACGATGTTCGCGTACGCCTGGCTGGCCGGCATCCAGGTTGCGGCGCCGGCAGATGCATTCACCATCGTGGCGTTGGGCGATTCGATCACAGATGGTTTCGCCACGACCCGCGATGCCAACCGCGCTTGGCCCGCGCTCCTGGCCAAGCGACTAAACGCGAACCCCGCGACACGGCACGTTGCGGTGGTCAATGAAGGCATCTCGGGTAACCAGGTGCTGCGCGACGGCGCGGGGGTGAGCGCCCTGGCGCGCCTGGATCGCGACGTGTTGAGCCAACCCGGCGTGAAGTGGGTGATTCTGCTCGAGGGCATCAACGACATTAACTTCCGTGGACGAACCGATGGAAAAAACGCGCTCACCAGCGACGAACTGATCTGGGGATATCGCCAAATCATCGCGCGCTGCCACGCGCAGGGGATCCAAGTGATTGGCGCCACGATCATGCCGGAGGAGGGCGTGCCAACCGCATCCGAGCGCGGTGAAGGGATCCGCCAGACTGTCAACCGGTGGATTCGCGCCAAGGGCAACTTCGATGCAGTCGTGGACTTTGACGAAGTTGTTCGTGATGGTGACCGGCCCGTCCGCCTGAAACCGGAATTCGATCCCGGCGACCACATCCACCCCAACGACACGGGCAACCAGGCCATGGCCGACGTATTCGACCTTGGTCGATTCGAGCGATAGTAAAAGGAAGAGATTTGGAGGACGAGAATGCGAGCATTTCTTGGCATTTTTATCGCAATGCTGACGGTCGGGATTCCACAGGTAGTCGTCGCACAAGCTCCGGGAAGCGCATCTCTCAGAGCCGGGGCCGCCAAGGTGGACGTGACGCCCGCAGCGGGCGAGCTTCCCAAGAACTATGAGGGCATCTTCGATCATTTGTATTCGAGAGCCATTGTTCTGGAAAGCGGGGCGAGCACTGCAGCCCTGATCACCGTCGATGCCGGAGCGGTGCCCGATCCGATTTGGCGAAGCGTCACCCAGCAGGTCGAAAAAGAGTTGGGGATTCCAGCCAGAAACGTGTTGTTGACGGCCACCCACACGCACAGCGCGCCGATGCAGCCGACGCCGAATTACGCGCAGAAGATTGTCGAGTCGGTCAAGATCGCGAAGCAACGGCTCGCGCCCGCGCGGATCGGCTATGGCACGGGAGTTTCCTACATCAACGTCAACCGCAACATCCTCGATCCCAAGACCAAGCACTGGTGGGAAGGGCCCAATTATGATGGCCCGTCTGACAAGACGGTGGCAGTGGTCCAGTTCAAGACTCTTGGCGGCGAGCCGATCGCGGTGTATTACAACTACGCCATGCATGCAGTGGCCGCTGGCCAGCTCGATCAAGTCAGCGCGGACGCTCCTGGAACTACATCGAAGTACATCGAAGACTCGCTCGACGAGAAGGTCGTCGCACTGTGGTCGAGCGGCGCCGCGGGTGATCAAAATCCGATCTACTTCCAGCAGACTTTCGATCTCCGGGATATACGAATCAAGGACTACGCCAAGCGCGGAGAGGACATCAGCAATTCGATGCCTCCGGGCGGGCAAGGTTTGAACAAAAGTGATCCGACCGTGATCCGGCTCATGAACCAGCAGAAGCAAATGATTCAGTCGATGGGACAGTTTTTGGGCGAAGAAGTTCTGCACGTGATGCGAACCATGGAACGTACGGAATCCAATGTGCAGATCTACGGAGGCCAGAAGACGATTAGCTGCCCAGGCCGCCAGCGCCTGGATCAAGGACGCGCGGGCTCTCCCGGAACCTATAAAGACGCGGACCCGGTCGAACTCAAACTGAGCTTGTTACGCATCGGCGATATCACCATCGGCGGCGTGAATGCGGAAGTTTTCAACCTCATTGCTCAGCGGTTGAAACGGGAATCGCCCTATACGGCAACCATGATGGCCACGCTCACCAACGGCATGGCGCGCTCGGGCTATATTCCCAATGACACCGCATATGGGATGTACACGTTCGAGGTGCTGTCGTCGAGACTAAAGCCGGGCTGCGCGGAAACATCGATCGTGAACGGGATTCTGGATCTGATCGCGGAATCTCGAGTTCATCCGTAACCGGGGGGCGTCCACACCTGGGCGAATTGGAGGAATTACCTTCACGAGTTTGTGCCACCGTTGTTCCGCTAACAAGGAGGCTCTGGCTGGATGCGTGGACCTATCGATTCGAGATTGCTGGCGGGCCTGCTGTTGGCTTCGACCACGTTTTTTGCGCAACCGGGAGCACGGCGGGGCAGGGTTAACGCCAATACGAACCGAGTCGTCGCGACCCCCTACAATGCACTCCGCTCTCCTGAGGTGAACGCGGATCGGACGGTCACGCTCCGGTTTCGCGCGCCAGAAGCTACTGGCGTAGACTTGGTCGGCGAAATCAATATGGGCAAAGGTCCACAGCCGATGGCCAAAGGCGAGGACGGTGTTTGGACGACCACTGTCGGTCCGCTTCCCCCTGAGATCTGGAGCTACAACTTCCGGGTGCAAGGAGTGGAGGTGCCCGACCCTTCCAACCCATCGATCAAGCCTGTTCCGTCCGGGTTCCCGATGGCAAGCTTTGTGGAGGTGCCCGGAACGTCACCGGCATTTTACGATTCGCGCCCGGTGCCCCACGGCGACGTGCGCGTTGTCATGTACGAATCGAAGACCATGGGCGTAACGCGCTTCCTGTGGATCTATACGCCACCCGGTTATGACGAAAGCAAGGTGAAATATCCCGTGCTGTATCTCCTGCACGGCAACGGCGAGGCCCAAAACGGCTGGGTCATGAATGGTCGCGCGAATATCATTCTCGATAACCTGATCGCCGACAGGAAGGCGCAGCCGATGCTGGTGGTGATGCCGCAAGGCCATGCCCTACAGGCGGCCGGCGTGGCTCCTTTGGTGCGTCTGCCCGGCGAGACTCAAATGTATTCGGAGCGATTTCCCAAAGACCTGCTGGAAGACGTGATTCCTCTTGTCGAACGAAAGTTCCGAGTGATTCCAGACGCAGACCACAGGGCGATTGCCGGTCTTTCGATGGGTGGCGGCCAGGCCCTGACAATTGGGTTGACGCATCAGGAACTCTTCCACTACGTATTGGGCTACAGCGCCGCCCTCAGTGCGCAGTTCATGAACTCGGAGCAGGAATTCAAGGATGTTCTGGCAAATCCGGCGAAAGCCACCGCCAAGCTTCACCTGCTTTGGGTGTCGTGCGGGAGGCAGGATTTTCTGTACGAAGCAAATCGTCAGTTTGCCGACACGTTAAAGGCCAAAGGCGTGAAGCTGACGTACCGGGAGACGGAAGGCGCGCATGTGTGGAGCGTGTGGCGGAATAACCTCAACGAGTCGGCCCCGCTCCTGTTCACGCCCCGTTGATGGGTTTGGGGGCGAAGAGCCCGATATGGCAGCGCACGCGAGGATTGCCAGGCGTGGGCACTTTGAAGAATGCAGGGAGCCCGCGCGAAACGGGAGGACTTCGAAATGAAGATCTCGATGCATTCCGGTTGCCGTTTGACGTAGGTGTCACCGGGCCGCAGATTATCCGACCGAATTCCGGATTAGTCCAGCGCCTTTTTGAATCGGCAGCGTTAGCGATTCGTCGTCTGGTGCAACTCTTCCGCAGGGGGTTCGGAGGACCTGTGGCGCATTGGCCTCACTTGCGAAGCGTGAGCCCATCCCTCCCGACCGGCCATTGAGCCCTCCAAAATTAGGATCTTAACGACGCCGTTCGCCTCTTCGCGAACTTTGATCGCTGTACCCCGGGGAACCGTGAACAGTGAACCGCTCTGGATCAGCACTCCCAATCGGGCAGGATGTTCCGAAAGCTCGAGGACCGCCGGTGCTTCCAGTCCCAGGACTACGAACGGGCTCTTGCCGCCGAGACGCCATGTCTGATTGGAGCCGGTGATATCCTCCGGTGCTGAGATGGCGGCCCGGGCTCTTGGTTTTGCCGCCTCGGGTTTGGGTCCGGAAGAAACGGTAGAGATCGCGGCCGAAATTTGCTTACCCGTGTTCGAGGACGATACCCCTTGAGGTTCAGGAGCCTGTTCAGTACGCAGAGATTTGCTGGAAGGGGCCGATACGAGCTGCGCTGGTGCCTGCGCTGTGTAAATATTCGGTGTTAGCCGGATCTGGCCAGAGAAGTAGAGCCCGCCGGACAAACCAACCACAAAAAGTCCAACCCAAAGCAAGTTGTATTTCCAATTCTGCAGCTCGGGATCAGGCGCCGGGGAATGGTTCACGACGGTCTCGCGCCGTGTTGGAGCAGTAGGCCTGGATTGGTGCGCCTGCGAATCGCGAATTGTCTCTCGGGGTGCTTCCCGAGACGGGCTGGCAGTTTTAGGTGACGTGTCAATCACCTGCATGTCAGATCCGAGCCGCTGGCCGCAGTCGAGACATACGGCATAACACTGTTTCTCACCCTTCGGAGTAAATGGATAGGTCTTACGCCGGTGGCGGCATCGGAAGACTCGGTTGAGAAAGTCCTGCAGTACCGATCCATTAGCCGGCGCACTGCTGCCGAACATCCCGTGATTTTCCATAGTATCGGCCTAATCTATGTGATGCCGTATCGATCGCAGTATGAGTCTGATCATCGCCATAGCGCCGCCATCGCGGGAACCGGCGGCAGGGGCGGAGCCAGACGTTCGAGCCAGGCCTTATTATGAGCCTCGCCACCAGAAGCGATGTGTCCGCACAACCGGCCGAGCCAATCGTCGTTTTGTGAGACCTTCATCCAATAAATCCGCGCGCGGTCACCGGTCTCGGAGAAGAATCCAACGCCGCCGGCCAGCAGTGTGTCGTCGGACCACGAATCGACTTCCTCGCCTTCAATAGCAGCGGTGTAGTGGTCGCCTCTCACTTCCACCGAAACGTGGTATGGCATGCCGTTGTGAATCATGACGGACAAGGGGAGTTCAACCTTATGGCCTTGCTTGCCGTGTACCACCGGATAATGAACCATCGAGAGGACTGGGCGAAGCCCCGGTCGCAGAATGTTCATTTTCATAGCGTAGTAGTTCTGCGTGTCCTTGCCGCGAATTACCCAGCTCATGCTGTTCTTCTCGATTTCGCCGAAGAAATCCATCCGATAGTCGGCATAGCCGAGGGATGGTTGGAATAAGGCGAGCTGGCCGGGATGCACGTAGCCGTCGGGACTACGCGACCAACCGGGCGCCCAGCCGTTGGAAGTGATGCTCCATGCCGCCATGCCGCCGCCAAAGCTTTCGGCCAACTGCGTAGTGGCACGCCTGGCGGCAGCGCTCATGACCCAGTCCACCGGGTGTCGAAGAGCGCTAGGCTCCGGCCGCCCGGTCGGGGCGAGGGTGGATGCAACCTCTAATGCGCCGGCCGGATCCGATCCCTTAGCGTAGGGAGCCGGGATTTCGGCGGCGCTCTGGCTCAGCAGATCCTTTCCAAACTTAGCGGCACTGCCGCCAACCCAGAGAGCCATAGCAACCGTGACTGATGCCGCGATGGCCTTGATTGCGTGCCGGCCAACCTTGCGGCGTGTAATCGCAGCGGCATCCGGCATGCTGAAAATCTGGGTGAACGCCGGCGGTTTCAAATCATGGTGGTGCGTGGTTTGATCTTCCTCTTTCAGACGTTCGAATACCGGACGCACCACCATGCGAGGCACGTTCAACTGGAGCAGGTCTTCGGACAGGGACGGCTGTGGCGCTACCGGGCTGGGTTGGGTATCGAGATGTCGCTCCGCGCTCGCAGATGGAATTGCTGCGGTCACCACCGGCGGATCGGAAGATTCCGGCGCGGGCGAGTTCGGATTTGAATACACGGGGATCAGCGCCGGCGATTGGGTGCCAGCGTTCCCATAAGGCGCGGAACCCGTCTCACGTGGAGTTCGAGAAGGAGGAATCTCCATTACCGGGGTCGGCGCCGGCTTGTAAACGCCTAACGGTGACGACTCCTCAACGCGCCGCATCGCGAGATCAACTCGATTGTTATATTTTTCGCGGTGATCCGGAGTGCAGAAATCCGGGTCACGACGGATTCGTGATGGTAGCCAGACTTCCATACCGCAATAGAGACAGTTCAAGGTTCCTCCCCCCCGTTCTATCAGTCCGGGCACGCTTCGCCAATCAAAACTGTACAGCTGAGTTAAGCAATCGGCCTACCAGAAGAGGCTAACCAAAGAAGGCAATGCGCCAGCCCGGCCATTAACTTAGTGAATGCCAGCGATGCCATCCGGTCTCCATTCGCCCGCAGGACATGGATCAGTCACTTAGACCGTCCGCCGGTATCTGACCGCCTACACCCCACCTGAAGTTAACGACCAAGAATTACATAGCCGGTCGCGGTCGGGTAATGGTTGCATTGAGGGGAATCACTGAAATCCAAAGGTCTTTGGCGGTCTGGCCTCTGTTAAGTGAGTTTAATGGGAAAACTAACGAATGCGATATCGACGACCGTTCCAATAAGGCGCATACATCAGTAAGGAGGTTTCACGATGAAAAAAGGACTCACGGTCTGTAGCATTCTATTCCTCGGCAGCTTGTCAATCGTCGCGCAACAACACTCGTCTGGATCCGTTCACAGCAATGCCCCGGCTGGTGCGCGAGCTGCGTCAACTGATCGGGATAAGGGGAAGGACCGGGCGGCAGATGTCGGCAAGGGCAAAAAGAAGGGCTCGAAGAAGCACGAACCGAAACACACGAAATCGTAGGGATTGTTGACGTCACGCGAGCGGTTGGGCAACCCTCCGATTTGATTTTCAACTAACTCTTCGGTTATGTCCCGACCGCCTGCTGTTCGCAATGAGAAGTCTTTTCAAGCCGAGCCAGCACGAGGTCTGAAGTTACCAGACCGGTTCTAACTAAAGGCGGATTGAGAGGCGCGCGGCCTCACCGCATAATTGGCTGAGCGATGGAGAAAAGTACCCGGACATGTTGCCATCGACTCCGGCAGAGCGGCATCGTATTGGCTGCCGCATCCGCTCTTTACTGTCATTCCCAAGATCGGAGACCGCCGGCTCCTGCTCCCCCGCCAGTTGCTGATTCCCAGACGAGTCTGTCGGAGCCGCAGCCAGACAATGCACTTGATTCCTGGCTTGACGCACTGGCTCTGGCGGAATCGGGTAACCGGCAGTGGCTTGTCCATCGTGACCGCGATGGGCAACTCTATTACGGTTGCTTGCAGTTTCACGAGAGGACATTTCGCGCGTACGTCCACAAGTTCCATCTTCTTCCGGCGGCCAGCCGTTCCGTGACGATGAACCGGATTTACGATTGCGCTTTCCAGAAGCACCTGGCGGCACTGATGATTCGCGACGATCCGAAGAGTTGGAGGTACTGGAGGAGAACCGTCGAAAAGCGGGTCGGACTCCCACCGACGGATAGCGGCCTGGAGTGAGTTTTGGGGCTCACCAATCGCAATGGGACCCGCTAGGCCGCCGAGCTTAACGCAGTCCAAATCGCGGGAGGTCGGCCTTGGGTCTAGTCTTCCGATTCAAAAATCGCTGGACCAATCCGCTCTCTCCGGTTGCGCTCTGTGCCCGACATGGGAACCACGCGAGCAGCAAGCGGATGTCAAGATCGGTCAAAAGACTTCGGAATCACCACACGAACTTACGCTGCGCCTCTAGCCGGAACCTGCCATCGGAATAGAAAAAAATGGTGACCGCATAGAGAGCACCAGTAAGGTTGAAGAAGCCATCTCAACGCCGCTTCCATCGCATTGCGGGCTCCGGCAGCTCTGAAATCGATGGATCGGCAATGCGGACAGCGCGAGGAGAAGATCCCGATCGTCGAGCAAATCATGAATCTTTCTCAGCCTGAGTCTCGCCGGTTGCGGCAGGAACGCGGCTCGGAGAAGGCGACGAGTAAGGCAGGCGGGGGTCGGCTCGCCGCGCGGTCACGGCGCGGCTCGCCTCGCGCGCGGCCGCCAGTTGTTCCGGAGTCCTCACGTCGGGCTCCGAAAGCTTCACCGCCTTTTTCGCGCGCGCAACCTGGCGCTTGTGACGCTTCATCAGTATCTTGTTCATCCGTGCCTACTCCCCTGGCTCTTCCACAATTGCGGACACCATGGCTTCGGTGGTGAGCATGAGCGAGGCAATGGAAGCCGCATTTTGCAAAGCAGTGCGAGTCACCTTAGTGGGATCGATCACGCCCGCCTTCACCAGGTCTTCGTACTGTTCGGTTGACGCGTTAAAGCCGAAGTTGGGATCTTTGCTGGCCCTGATCCTTTCAACCACGACAGCCCCTTCGGTGCCGCAATTCTGGACGATCTGCCGCACCGGTTCCTCGCACGCGCGGCGAACGATGGCGACCCCGAACTGCTCGTCGGCCTCAATCTTGAGAGCCTGTAAGGCGACCGAGGCTCGCAGCAAGGCTACACCACCACCGGGTACGATGCCCTCCTCGATCGCTGCGCGAGTGGCATGCAAAGCGTCTTCCACGCGCGCCTTCTTTTCCTTCATCTCGGTTTCGGTGGCGGCTCCGACTTTGATGATCGCCACGCCCCCGGCCAGCTTCGCCAGCCGCTCCTGCAATTTCTCGCGATCGTAGTCCGAGGTTGTCTCCTCAATCTGGGCTCGGAGCTGCTTGATCCGTCCTTCGATATCCTTCTGCGATCCGCCGCCATCGATGATGGTGGTCGTGTCCTTGTCGACCGTAACACGCTTCGCGCGCCCGAGATCCTCCAGTTTGATGCCTTCCAGCTTGATGCCGGTCTCTTCCATGATTGCCTTGCCGCCGGTCAGGATCGAGATGTCTTCCAGCATTGCTTTGCGGCGATCACCAAAGCCCGGCGACTTCACGGCGCAGGCGTTGATCGTGCCGCGGAGCTTGTTGACTACCAGCGTGGCCAGGGCTTCGCCTTCCACTTCTTCGGCGATGACCAGCAGCGGCTTACCGGCGCGGGCAATCTGTTCGAGAATAGGCAACAAGTCCTTCATGCTACCGATCTTTTTGTCGTGAATGAGGATGTATGGATCCTCGAAAACGCACTCCATGCGTTCAGCGTCGGTCACGAAATAAGGTGAAAGGTAGCCGCGGTCGAATTGCATCCCGTCTACGGTCTGCAACTCCGTGGTCATGGTCCTGGATTCTTCGACCGTGATCACGCCGTCCTTGCCCACCTTCTTCATTGCCTCGGCGATGATGTTGCCGATCGTGGAGTCGCTGTTGGCCGAGATGCTGCCTACCTGCGCGATCATGTCGCCCGAGACAGGGTTGGAGAGCTTCCTCACTTCTTCGACGGCAACTGCCACGGCCTTATCGATGCCGCGCTTGATGGCCATCGGATTCGCGCCCGCCGTGACTGCTTTGACGCCCTCGCGGTAAATTGCCTGGGCCAGGATGGTCGCCGTGGTGGTGCCATCTCCGGCAACGTCGGAGGTTTTCGACGCCACTTCGCGCACCATCTGCGCGCCCATGTTTTCGAGCGGGTCCTTCAACTCGATCTCTTTGGCTACCGTCACGCCGTCCTTGGTAATCGTCGGTCCGCCGTATTTTTTCTCGAGAACTACGTTCCGTCCGCGCGGTCCGAGCGTCACCTTCACTGCGTCGGCAAGCTGATTGACGCCGCGAAGAATCGCCTGACGGGAGTGGTCACGATAAGTAATCTGGTTTGCCATTGGATGTTTCCTTTGATTCGGATTTTGAATTAGCTGGCTTTAGAACGCGCCTGAGTGGCCGCGTCGAGGACGCCAAGGACATCATCCTCACGCATGATGATGTACTCAACGCCGTCCAGTTTGATCTCATTGCCGGAATACTTGCCGAACAGGATGCGATCACCGGTTTTAACGTCGAGATCCACCAACTTGCCGTCTTCGAGGCGCTTGCCTTTCCCGATGGCCATCACTTCGCCCTCCTGGGGCTTTTCCTTAGCCGAATCGGGGATGATGATGCCATTCCGGGTGGTTTCCTGTTCTTCAATCCGCTTCACCACGATGCGGTCGTGCAGGGGTCGAATATTCATGGTGCTTTAGCCTCCAATTTTAAAATCAAGTCTGTGAATGACTGCAGGATCGACACCCGCCCCGTCAGCCGGAGAACAGGTTGCCCTTCTGCACGTGCCGCGCATGAGCCGAAACACCGGAAATTCATTCGAGCACTCATCATGTCCGTGCCTTTTTCGTCGGCACTTCCGTTCGTACCTCGAGGTCAGGGGCGAAATTTCGGCTTGTTCACAAGCCTCGCCTTTTCCGATTTGACTTTCGCGGCTTCTTCTTCACTAGCTACGCGAGCGGCATTCCTTTGCGGTGCTTCCTGATCGTCGAGCTTCTTGGCTTCCAGGGTGGCCGCCTCGGCCGGCGCTTCCAGCGTTTTCATGACCCCAACCAGCCTGAAGGTAGGGCCGTACGATGAACGGAACAGGTCGAAGCGGTACTGCGAGTCCTGCCATTGTGCGAGGACGTCCTGCTGGCTGCCGTAGGCTTCCGGGGCAACCTTGACGGGAGGCGCGGGCGTGGTAGCAGGTCCATAAGTCATCGAGATTGCGTCGACGAAGTCGCTCGCCGTCAATCCCTCAGTCTCGTACCGGTCGTAATCAACCACGATGCGAAAGAGTTTGCCGTCATAAAAACTGAAGACCACCTCTTTGACCGGTTCTGTTTGGGAAGATGCGCCTAAGGGCTGAGGACGCCATTCAAGCTCTTGGATGAGAGCCGGGCGGCTATAGATCACCTTGACCTGAGACATGTTCGCGCCTGCCCGCTTCACCACACTCAAGAGGTCCGTTCCGAGTTCGAAATTCCGGTATTTGGACAGATCCCCTACCAGTGTGGCGCCCGGCATCGCCGCGCACAAAAGAAATGATAGAAGGGCCGATCTCAATAGCATCCTTCCACTGGTTCTATGCCGCGTTCCTCCGCTGGGAGGAGCCGGGTGACATTCCTCGAGCGGTTTGACTGCAGGTATTACCCACGAGCTCTGTAATTCCCCTGATTCGTGTGAGACGGGCATCCGTTGTCCTCTTTTTAGCCGTCAGTCATTTGCAGTCCCAGGTAGCTGGACACGCAATGTCCTCGGTTATATCGGGTGACCTAAGCGGACGGTAATCAGAATCGCCTGACTTAGCTCAGACGACCTGCGAGTGGGCGGAAGCGCTCAGACATTAACTAGTATCAGTTAAGCATAGTTGCTTGTCAAGCGTATTCGTGGGAACATCGGACTTGCTCTTAATCAAATTTGGTTAATCGGCAAATAGGTTTCAACTGTGGACATTTCTCTGCTGATTCGGCACCGCTTGAAGGAACTTGACCTGGAGCAGAAGGATCTTGCTGCTGCTGCTGAAGTAACCGAATCCTACATCTCGCAACTGCTTGCGAGAAAAAAGGCGCCTCCCTCGCCGGGCCGCACGGATATCTACGAAAAGATCGGCAGGGCCTTAAAACTTCCGAGCGGTGAACTCTCAAAACTGGCTGACGTGCAGCGTGAGGCGGAATTGAGGAAAAGAGTGGGCGAGCCCGCGCGGCCCCTCTTCAAGGAATGTCGCGAGTTGATTCTGGGCAAGTGCGATACGGCACGGCGAAAAGAGGTGCGGCGGATTTTTGAGAAGGAGCCGTTCGGCGAACTGGAACGCCTGGTCACTCAAAAACTTCTGGATGTGGCTCAGGGAGTTGCCAAGGAAGAACTACAAAGTGAAAAGTGGCTCCGCCGCATGGCCACGCTCAGCCACCGCAGCTACGAGCAGGTTCGCGTTTCCATCCTCGAGTTTCTGGATACCGATGTCTTCAACGTCTCGGTTGAGAACTGCATCTCTTTTCTCGATCCGATCATCGACTCGTGGGATATTGACCTCAAAACGTTTGGCATGAAGGTTGTGCCGAATAGCCGGCTCACGGCAGCCAGCCTGAAGCGATTTGAGTTTGCCGAACAGGAATCTCCTCAGCCCGCCGGCATAGAACCGGGACTCGAACAATTCCTGAAAGATGTGTCCTTGAGTCGTGATGTCACCGAAGAGGAAATTGCATTTCTGAAGGCCCTGAAGTTGAGAGGAAAGCGACCTTCTCCAATTTACTATTACAGGGAGCTGCAAAATCTGAGGGATCCGCTTCATTTCCAGCCTGTTGAGCAACCCGCAGAATCCGATTGATCGAGGCGGCGGCTCCGGGCAGCAAAGGAATGCCTGCATGAAAAGCAATACTAAAGTCCGCAAGATCGCTTTTGTTGGCGACCACTTGCCGCGCAAGTGCGGCATCGCCACGTTCACGTCGGACCTGCTCGCCGCGGTTGCAAGCGCGCACCCCCAGAGCGAGTGCCTGGCTGTGTCGGTCAACGACATTCCGGGCGGCTACGAGTACCCGGAGGTGGTTCGCTTCGAGATCGAGGAGCAGGACCTGTCGTCCTATCTGCGAGCTGCGGATTTCCTCAACATCAGCAACGTGGATATCGTCTGCCTACAACACGAGTTCGGCATTTTCGGCGGGCCGGCCGGCGGCCACATTCTGGCACTCTTGCGCGAATTGAGAATGCCGGTCGTGACAACGCTTCATACGGTGCTCCGGGAGCCGAGAGCCGATCAGCGGCGCGTCATGGAGGGGCTGATCTCGCTCTCGACGCGACTGGTGGTCATGGCCGAGCGCGGACGGCAGATGCTGCAGGAAATTTTCCAGGCGCCGCCGGCTAAGATCGATCTCATTGCGCACGGTATTCCCGATGTAGGCTTCGTCGACCCGACTTATTTCAAGGATCAGTTCGGGGTGGAGGGACGGGTGGTGCTGCTCACGTTCGGCCTGCTTTCGCCGAACAAGGGAATCGAGTACGTGCTTAACGCCCTGCCGCAGATTCTGGCGGAGTTTCCTGAGGTCGTTTATATCGTCCTCGGCGCGACGCATCCCAACGAAGTCCGCGAGCACGGCGAGGCTTACCGGTTCAGCCTTGAGATTCTTGCCAAGAAGAACAAAATCGACAAGAACGTCATCTTCTATAACCAATTCGTAGATCTCGAGAACCTCAAGGAGTTCATCGGCGCAGCCGACCTTTACATCACGCCTTACCTGAACGAAGCGCAGATTACATCGGGGACTTTAGCCTACACTTTTGGCGCGGGCAAAGCAGTGGTCTCCACACCGTACTGGCACGCCGCGGAATTACTGGCGGAGGATCGGGGTGTGCTGGTGCCATTCGCTGACGCGCCGGCCATCGCCCGCGAAGTAACCGCATTGTTGCGCGACGACACTCGCCGCCATGCCATTCGAAAGAACGCCTATAAGATTGGCCGCGAGATGGTCTGGAGCAACGTGGCCCAGATGTATATGCGGACGTTCGAGTGTTCCCGCCTGGAGGCGGCGGCGCGATCCCGAAAATTTCTTGCCACCAAGACGCTCGATCAAAAGCCCCGGGAACTGCCGCCGATGAAGTTGACTCATCTTTCGCGGATGACCGATTCCACCGGCGTCTTCCAACATGCTATTTTCAGCGTGCCGAATTTTTCCGAAGGCTATTGCACCGACGATAACGCGCGCGCCTTCATCCTGGCGGTGCTGCTCGGCGAATTGGGTGAGGATCCGGAGGCGGTACGAACACTGGCTACTACCTCGGCGGCATTCCTTCATCACGCCTTCAATCTCAAAACGAAACGCTTCCACAACCACCTGAGCTTTGAGCGGCACTGGCTCGACGAGCAGGGATCGGAAGATTGTCAGGGCAGGGCGCTCTGGGCGCTCGGCATAGGCGTGGGACGTTCGCCGTTTAGGAGCTTCCAGATGATGGCGGGACAGCTCTTCGCGCTGGCCTTGCCTGCGGTGACCGGGTTCACTTCGCCTCGGGCTTGGGCGTTCGGCTTGATCGGCATCCATGAATACCTGCGCCGCTTGAGCGGAGACAGCCTGGTCAACCAAACTCGTGAGACATTGACCTGCCGGCTCATGCAGCTCTTCGACGCGAGTTCGCATCCGGACTGGCAATGGTTCGAGGAAGAATTGTCGTACGACAACGCGAAGCTTGCGCAGGCCTTGATCGTGAGCGGGCACGCGACCGGACAACAACCGGTATTGCAGCGGGGCCTGCGGGCCCTGCGCTGGCTAACGGAATTGCAAATGTCCGAGAAGGGCCACTTTCGACCGATTGGGAGTAATGGGTTTTATCGCCGCGGCGGCTCGCGCGCGGACTTCGACCAGCAACCCGTGGATGCTCAGGCTACAGTCTCGGCCTGTCTGGACGCTTATCGCGCCACGTCCGATGTCTGGTGGTATGAGCAGGCCCAACGTGCGTTTGACTGGTTTATCGGGTGGAACGATCTCGGACTCGAACTCTATTCTCCCGACACCGGCGGCTGCCGCGACGGATTGCATGTAGATCGGGTCAACGGGAACCAGGGAGCGGAATCAACCCTGGCCTTCCTGCTCTCGTTGGCCGAGATGCAATTAGCACAGAATATGCTAACAAGTTTTAGAGAACCGATCGCCATCACGGATTAGCACTAAACACTCATATCCATGCACCTCAAACGCACCGCCACAATCCTCAGTCCCGACCAGTCGCGGGTCCTACTCAGGCCCTTCAATCCGGGCGGTCCGGAACGGATCGCGGGCATCATTGCCAGGATCATGGAGCTCCCGGAAGACCGAGTCGTCCGGCTGGTGAACGAAGTTTCCGGAGACTTCTCGCAGCGCCACCAGCACATCCGCAGTCTTTTCCTCAAGCGCTTCGAACAGGTTCGTGAGTTTATGGCGAGGGATGAGGAAGTATCCGAACCAAGACGAGTCCTGATCGGTTCTTATTTCCTCGCCGAATACTCGTTAGAATCCGCCGCGCTGTTCAATCCTTCCATTGTTCCGCATCCGGATCAGACCGGTCTGCCGCCGGGCGCGCTGCGGTTCATTCTCAGCTTGCGCGCGACCGGCGAAGGGCACATCTCTTCCATCACTTTTCGCACCGGCGTTATCCATCCCGATCATCGCATCGAGGTATTCCCCGCCGCCGGCTTTCTCACCGAGCCGCGTCAGATCCCCAACCCCGTATATCAGAAGGCGCTGTTCGAGCGGAAATTGTCGGAACTGGGCTTGAACGGTGAATTCACGCGCCGGGTCATGCACAAACTCGGGGAGTCGTTTGCGCTGGAAGATCTTCGCGCCGCCCTCCAGGCGGAGCAGTTCCGTCTGCCGGATGGAATGTCACAGGAAGATCAGGACGCCGCGCACGGGATTTGGATGCTGGCCCGGTCGAATTACGAGGTCCAGTTCCAGCCCGAGCAGGATTTATCGGACCGGATACTGTTTCCCGCCACTCCCTCCCAGCGCAACGGCATCGAGGACGCGCGCTTCGCCTGCTTCCAGAACGACGATGGGAGTCAGATCTACTATGCGACGTTCACCGCCTATGATGGCCGAGTCGTCGTGCCGGAGCTGGTGGAAACATCGGACTTCCTCAAGTTTCGATTCATTACTTTGAATGGTCCGGCAGCGGAAAACAAAGGTATGGCCATCTTCCCGCGAAAAATCGGCGGACACTATACCATGCTCTCCCGCCAGGACAACGAGAACATCTACCTGATGTTCTCCGACAATGTCCAT
>CAZKQQ010000071.1:0-1505 GCA_964554945.1 uncultured Solibacteraceae bacterium
CCGGATCAGGAATCGGTATGTTGCGGCAGCCAGCTTTACGTCCCCGCCCCGCAAGGCATCGAGGAGAGCTGCCTCGGCCCGCCGATCGCGAATTTCGGCGAGGGATCTCGCAGCCGCGTACCGCCCGGATTCTCTTTCTGTCCGCAAAGCATGGACGAGGGGATCGACCGCACTTGGACCAATCGCTGCCAAGGCAGTCACGGCGTACTCTCGCGTATCTGGCTGCCGTAAGCAACGTATAAGTGGCGGCACCGAAGGCTCTCCAATACTGGCCAAAGCTTTACCAGCCTCTTCGCCAACATTTGCGAGCTCCGCCGCCAACGGGTCCACCGATCGAATATCACCGATTTTTCCAAGAGCGCGAGCCGCTAAGCCTTTCATAGGCCGAGTGCCAAACCTGAGCACATTCACTAATCCGTCGACTGCCCTTCTATCTCGGAGCTCTCCCAGTGCATAGATTGCCGACCTGCTTAACGCTTCTACTGGAGAGTTGCCCAGGAGCGTCAGCAGTGGTTCTACCGCCCTCCGTTCTTTGATGTCTCCAAGACGGCGGGCGGCGGCCGCTCTAACGCCTGCATCGCTGCTTCGCTGCAGATCAAAGAGCAACTCATCGGCGGTCCTCTGGCTCGCTCTATATCCGCGGCCCACACACGACATCGAAGCTGCAACAAGGACGATACTATAGATTCGGAGCCGTTGCGTTCGCCCTTGGGGGCAAGCTAATTGGTTGAAAGGTTTACGGAAATGCATACCCTGTTCTCCTGCTGCCATTCCACGGCAGTTGCGGCAGGCGAGGCGGACCACGCAGCGAAGCACATCTGTGACATCAGCCCCAAACGACATCGCGCACGAATAGACTCGCGTTTTCTGGCGCCGATCCGAAAATACGGCCAAGGCGCATGCGCCTCACCCTTTGGGCTGCGTCCAGCAAATAAGGTTAATCCCTGTCACCCGATTTTCCGAGGGTCATTTTTATATAGGGGTAATAGACACGAAGTACTGAGCTGGCGATGCGTGAGACACGCATTCTTAAGGAAACATAGGTAGCTTTCTTACTGAATCAATTCAACATACCGAAACGATGTTTAGGAGTGCTAGACCCCCGTCCGATACATCACATTCTGCGCCGCCTCCCTTTGAACTGTGAGGATAAACGAGCGGCCGTTCTAATCCTCGTTCGTGACCTGGGATTGTCGCAGCGCGTACACGAATAGTGTGCTGCCCGCGGCAATTGCGACATACTGCCGCCCATTTACCGCATAACTCATCGGTCCGGACGAAACTTGCCCGCCGACTGCCGCCTTCCATAGCAGTGACCCGTTGCGCGCGTCCAGCGCAAAGAAGACTACCGCTTCCTGACCGGCGCCGGGCAGTACACCGACGACGTCGACCTGCCCCACCAGAGCTACGCGGCGTTCGTGCGTTCGCCGCATGCGCATGCAAACCTGAAGAAGGTGAACATCGAAAAGGCGAAGAAAGCGGCGGGCGTGCTGGCGGTCTACACC
>CAZKQQ010000071.1:1515-15526 GCA_964554945.1 uncultured Solibacteraceae bacterium
GAAATACCCTTCGCGGCCGCCCGCGAACAGCAAATCCGCAGCAGTCGTCAAGATGCCGCTATCGGTGACGTCCGGTAGCTTGAATTCCCACTTGCGTTCGCCGCTCTGCGGATCGACCGCGCGGATTGCGCCGTACCCGTCTTCTTCTTTCCGCGCTTCCTGCACTTGCGGAATGCGAATCAGCGGCACGGGCGACCGGGGCAGCGCGCCCGTATAGAACTGGCCTTCCGTGTATTCGGTCTTCTCTTTCAGATAAACCGAGTAGTAGTTGTCCCAGGTCGGAATATAGAACAGTCCTGTGCGCGGGCTGAACGACGGCGAATACCAGTTGGTGCCGCCCTGGTTGCCCGGATAAATTTTCGTGCCCTCCACGCTCGGCACCATACCGGGAGCGCGCTTCGGCTGCCCTTTCTCATCCAGGCCCGTGGCCCACGTGACTTTTGTAAAGGGCTTGCCTTGCAGGAACTGGCCGTCAGTCCGGTCGAGAACGTAATAAAACCCGTTGCGATTTGCCCACATCATCACTTTGCGGGGGCGGCCGAGCCATTGCACATCCGCAAGCACCGGCACCTGCACGGCATCGAAATCGAAATCGTCGTGCGGGGTAAATTGGAAATACCACTTCAGCTTGCCGCTATCGGCATCCAACGCTACCACGCAATCGGAGTATAAATTGTCGCCCAGGCGCAGTTCGCCATTCCAGTCGGGACCGGGATTGCCGATCCCCCAGTAAGTCAGGTTCAGCTCGGGATCATAGGAGCCTGTCACCCACACTGAAGCGCCGCCATGCTGCCAGGAATCGCCCGCCCAGGTGTCGTGCCCCGGTTCGCCCGGGCCGGGAACGGTGTTGAACCGCCAGGCTTCCTTCCCGCTCTTCACATCGTATGCAGCGATAAATCCGCGGATACCGTATTCGCCGCCCGCCGTGCCGACGATCACCTTGTCCTTCACCACCAGCGGAGCATGCGTGATAGCATAGCCGGCTTCGGGCCTGGCGACTGTGGTGTCCCAGACCGGCTTCCCGGTCTTGGTGTCGATTGCCACCACGTGAGCGTCGATCGTGCCCATGAACAGCGTGTCGCCGAGCACGGCGAGACCCCGATTCACCCGCCCGCAGCACAGCCGTGCGTCCTTCGAAGGCACGTAGGGATAAATCCAGATGACGCGCCCCGTGGCCGCGTCAAGCGCGACGACATCATTCGGCGCTTGCACGGTATACATAATCCCGTCCACCACCAGCGCCGTGGCTTCGAACTTCTCAAGCGAGCGTGCCTGAAAAACCCACTGCTGCTCCAGGTTTTTGACGTTGTCGGGAGTGATCTCCATCAGCGGACTGTAGCGCTGGCTCATCGGCGATCCGGAATAGGTCAGCCAGTTCTGCGGCTCTTGTCCAGCGCGCAGGATCCGGTCGAAGGAGACGTTCGCGGCCTTCCCGTTGCCTGGTCCGCTGAGCGTGGCCGACGGAATCGCGCTGTTGGCGAGAGAGTGCAGGTAAGCCACAATCGTCGCGGCTTGCGCTTCGGTGTAATTTCCCGGCGGCATCGGCGTGCCGGAAATGCCAGTGCGAATGATGCGAACCAGATCGCTATCGGAAGACGCGCGGCGGAATTGGCCGTGCGCGAGATCCACGCCCGCGACCTGGTTGCCAGTGGCGCCATGACAGCCCACGCAATTGGTCCGGTAGAGGCGCGCGCCCGCGTCCACATCGGCATCGGTACGGGGCTGCGCCAGCAGCGCGGCGGCTGCCATGACAAACACAATGAGTCTCATGAAAATGCCTTTTGGAGGGAATCTTACTACATCATCGCGACTGGCGGCGCCGGTTCCTTCGGATCTCCGGCATTGGCGAGCGGGATGCGGACCAGGAAGTACGCGATGGCCGCCAGGAACAGAAGACCCGTAAAATATGACGGGTCCTTGAAAATCACCGGCAGCGGCCACTCCTGGAAATTGAAGGTCGCAGTCACCAGACCAGCTAATGCTTCACCCGCAATCAGCCCGGACGCCACCAGGATGCCCACGTTCTCCACGCGCGCGCTCTGTGCTTCGTTGCAACCGGCGCGCTTGCGCATCGAATCGGTAGTCCAGCGGATCATGCCGCCGAGGAAGATCGCCGACGTGGTGCCGAACGGCAGATACATACCGATGGCCACCAGCATTGGGCTCTTCACCTTAAACATGATCATGGCGATGCCCATCAGGATGCCCGTCACCACCAGAGGCCACGCCATATCTCCGCCGACAATGCCCTGCGCCAGGGAGGCCATCAAGCCGGCTTGTGGCGCCGAAAGCTTGGCGTCCCCAAAGCCGATACCGCCCGTCTTGATGTTGCCTTCATGCAGAATGAAAAGTGGAAAGTACATCACGAGGCTGGCAACAATGACCGCGATCAATTCGACGATCTGGATCGTGCGCGGGGTGCCGCCCAGAATGTAGCCGACCTTGAAATCCTGCAGTAATTCGCCGGCCACCGCGGAGGAAACGCACACCACCGCCGCCACGCCGAGCACCACCGCGACTCCGCCCACTCCCGAAACGCCCATCGAAACCATCAGCAGGGCTGCGATCACCAATGTCGATAGCGTCAACCCGGAGATCGGATTATTCGACGAGCCGATCACCCCTACCAGGTAGCCCGACACGGTCGCGAAGAAAAAGCCGACAATCAGCATCGCAATGGCAGCGACAATCCCGCCCGACACCAGGCCTGACAGGTATATGTACAAGAGGCACATCAGCACGAACACGACGCCGATCAATAGAAAAACGGTGCGGAAGCTCATGTAGCGTTCCGTGCGGATTGCGGACTGTTCGACCAGCGTCCCGGGACGCAGTTCGGCAAACGCTTTCGCTAACCCGGCCATGAGGCTCTTGCGCATGCGGAACAGCGTGTAGCAGGTGCCGGTCATCATGCCGCCCACAGCGACCGGCCGCACGATGAAACGCCACACGGCGTTTGCAATGGCGCCCCAGCTTTCGTCGCCGGCCGCGCCCGCCGGCAGATAGCTCTGTAACTGCGGACCGAGGAAAAAGATCAGCAGCGGGATCAGCAGCCCCCAGGCGATTACGCTACCTGAAAAGTTCAGAGCGGCCAGTTCCGGTCCGATGATGTAGCCGACGCCCACGTAGGCGGGGCTGATCGAAGGCGCCGAGCACATGGAGACTCCGCCTGCGCCCAGCACCTGCGGCGATCCAAGCGGACCCAGCCGAAGCGTGCTCTTGCCCAACTGTCCCACGCGAAAAAAGAAATCGCGATCCGGCGCGAACAGGTTGAACGCACCCATCAGGAACGTGAACGCGCCGAACCCCATGTTATAGAAAAGGTATTTCGCGGCGCGCGCGCCGTGCTGTCCGGCTTTGTGAATTTCCGAAGCCGCCACCGATTCGGGGAAGGGAAGTTCGGGATCCTCCACCATTACCCGGCGGATCATCGACACAAATAACACGCCGAGGACTGACCCGACCAGCATCAATGACGTCGATTTCCAATAGGCGTCCCCAACGCCGAACGAAGGCCACGCCTTGGCAATCACGAACGCCGGCAATGTAAACACCGCGCCTGCCGCTACCGATTCGCCGATCGATCCCGCAGTTCGCGCGATGTTCTCTTCCAGAATCGACCCTTTGCCTAGCCGCAGCACGGCCATGCTGATCACCGCGGCGGGATATGTCGCGGCAATAGTCTGTCCGGCGCGCAATCCCAAGTACGCATTCGCGGCACCCAGCACCACGGTCAGCAGAAGTCCGAGCAGGACAGCGCGAAGCGTAAACTCGCGCATCTGCATGTTTTCCGGAACGAATGGTTTGTGGCGGCGGGTCTTATCCTGCGGAGGTGTCATTAACGGGAAACCAGCAAGGTCCTTCAATCTGCCAGACGATCTACTGTAATCCGAAGTATATCAGCTCAGCCCGCCGACAACTGCACGTTCAGTGCTGGCTGTACGGTCTTCTGCGGTAGCGGGATGCGCCGGACATACAGCGACATGATAGCCGACAGCAGAGCGAGCGCGGCGCTGCCGAAGAATGCGTAGTTCCAGGTGCCGGTCTTCTCGAACAGAGTCGCGGCGATGCCGCCGCCCAGAAGCGATGCGAAACCCTTAGCGCTGTACAGGAAGCTGTAATTGAGCGCGGAATTCTTGCTGCCGTACAAATCGGCGAGCACGGCGGGGAATAACACGTACAACTCACCCCAGCTGAGGAACACCATCACCATCAGGATCACAAACATGACGTCGCTGCTCCGTCCCAGCGTCGGCGAGAGAAGCAGGACGACTGCCTGAAGCAGGAATGCGGTGAACATGGTCCACTCGCGGCCCAGATAGTCCGAGATCCCGCCCCAGAGAATGCGGGCGGAACCGTTGGCGAGCGGCGTCAGGACCAGCGCCACAGTCAA
This sequence comes from uncultured Solibacteraceae bacterium, assembly GCA_964554945.1. Lineage (GTDB taxonomy): Bacteria > Acidobacteriota > Terriglobia > Bryobacterales > Bryobacteraceae > PSRJ01. Next base: position 5,909 of record CAZKQQ010000071.1, read on the forward strand.
CGCGGCCTCCCCGATTTTGAAATCGGTCGCCACCGGTTTGAGTTGCGCGGTGACCATCAGGCCGCCGATCGCCATCGATAGCATCGCGATAAACAGGAAATAGAATTGGGGCGTCCGCAGCATCTCAGAGTAAGTGAAGTCGAGATCATGACGCCGGACCTTCGGCTTCACCGCGGCTGCCGCGAATTTGAGATTGGCAGGCGGGTTCACCAAGACCAGGCCGGACAGCATAATCACCGCACCGTGCGAGATGCCGGTCCACAAGAACGTGTCCGCATAGCCGATGGTTTTGATCAGATGGTTGAAGAGCGGATTAAAGGCCGCCGCGCCCATCCCATAACCCGCGGTGATGATGCCCGAGGCGATGCCGCGCCGGTCCGGGAACCATTTCACCGCCATCGAGACTCCGCAGGCGTACACGCATGCGACGCCGATTCCCGCCAGGCCGTAGAGAACATAAAACGAGGTCAGGCTGCCGACGTGCCCGAGCGAGCCCCACCCGATGGCGCAAAGCAGTCCCGACAGAGCCATAAAGAGCCTTGGACCGCGCTTGTCAATGAATGTCGCGACGAAGGGCATGGCCCACGTGCCTGCGGCAATGAACAGGCCGAAGCCCCACTGCACGTCAGAAAGGCGCCAGTGCTGGTCCGCATGCGCCTTCACCATGGGCTGCGCGAACAGTGTCCAGGCGTACTGAAGGTTGCCGATCATCACCATGCCGGCGAACGCCGACCATAATCGAACCCATCGATTCATCGCGTACTCCCGGCGCCTCGCATGTCCCGGCTTTCCACCGGAGGCGCCAGGGAGATCATATCGCAACGCCGGAAGGGGTTGCACGGCTGGCGGCCGGACGCGGGCTAACTCCCCAGCACGGCGCCGGCCTGAATGCCGGCAGCCTGGGCCAGTTCGCCGCCGCTGACTTTTTTGCCGTCTTCAAGGCGGGCCTTCAGCACTTCGACCGATCCACCCTGGGCCGTGACGTAGAAGCTCTGCGCGGTGACGCCGGTAATTTCGCCGATCTTTCCCGGCACATCGGCGAAGCGGCGGAACGGCACCTTGCGGGCATCAAAGATCACGAGCTTCCTGCTGTTAAGCGTAGTCCACGCGCCCGGCGCCGGGTTGCACCCGCGAATCAGGTTATAAACGTGATCGATTGGCTTGGCCCAGTCGAGTTTCGCCTCGGCGGAGCGGCACCAGCCTTCGTAACTCGCCCGGGACTCGTCCTGTATGGTCTCGGTGTGTTTCCCGGCCATCACAAGATCCGCGGCTTCCAGCATGGCTTGGACGCCCATCGGAAACAGGCGATCGAAATACACCGTGCCCAGCGTGTCATCGGGACTGATCGGTGTTTTCTTCTGTAGGATCACCGCGCCTTCGTCCAACCCGTCGGTCGGCCGGAAAATGGTGAGCCCGGTTTCGGTGTCGCCCTTGATGATCGGCCAATTGATTGAACTCGGGCCGCGGTACTTGGGCAGCAACGACGGATGATACTGAATGGTGCCGTGCCTGGGAATGGTCACGAATTCCTGTGGGGCGAACTGCGTCACGAAGGCCATGATGCCGATGTCGGCGCCGGCCTCTTGCATGGCGCGGGTGGCATCGGGATCGCGCAGCGATTTAAATTGATGCACGGGCAGCCCTCTTTGCTGCGCCGCCACGCGCAGCGCATCCGGGCGGGCGCCTTCCTTTTCGGGGGCGCAGAACACCGCCACCGCCTGGTCGCCGCGCGCCAGAAACGCTTCCAGTACAGCTTTGCCGAAATCCTGCTGCCCGATGATCGCGATCTTCATCGCGCTCCGACGTCGGCGGGCTTGGCGGGAATGGAAAAAGCGCCGGCGTCTTTCTTGGTCGCAATCTGGGCTTCACTCCAGCCCAGCACTTCTTTGAGGATTTCGTCGGTGTGCTCGCCCAGCAGCGGCGAGCGCTGAATCTTGGCGGGGGATGCCGAAAGCTTGATCGGCATGCCGACGTTGTACCACTTACCGCGCTGGGGATGATCGAGCTCGACGTACATGTCGCGCCCGCGCACGTGTTCGTCGTTGGCCAGATCTTCGGTCGACATAATCGGTCCGCACGGCACATCGAGATCATTCAGAATCGCCATCAGCTCGCGCTTGCTGTATTTCGATCCGAACTGATCAAGCAGCCGCCACACGTCGTTCTGGTTCTTGCGGCGGTCGGCGATCTTGGCGTATCGCGGATCGGTCGCCAATCCCGGTTGGCCGACTTCCGGCCCCACTCGTTCGGCCAGCGCGTGCCATACCGCTTCTTGCACGACCACATACAGGTAATCGTTGGGACCGCCCGGTTTGCACTTCACGGCGTTTCCGAGTTGGCCGCCGCCGGAATCGTTGCCGGCGCGCGGCGTCGCCTTCAGGCCCGCCGTCGGCACCGAATACTCGGACAGCTCCTGGCGCGTCAGGCGTTGATGGTCGCGCCATTTGACGCGGCACAAGTTCATGACTCCGTCCATCATCGCCACTTCCACGTATTGGCCCTGGCCCGTGCGGTGACGCTGCTGCAGCGCGGCCAGCAGGCCGATAGCGAGATGCAGACCGGTGCCCGAGTCGCCTATCTGCGCGCCCGTAACAAACGGCGGACCTTCTGGAACACCGGTGGTGCTCATGGCGCCGCCCATTGCCTGCGCCACGTTTTCGTAAGCCTTAAAGTCAGCATACGGGCCGGATGAGCCGAAGCCTTTTATGGAACCGAGAATCACGCGCGGGTTGATCGCATGAACTTTCTCCCAGGAGAAGCCAAAGCGGTCCAGCACTCCGGGGCCGAAATTCTCCATCAGGATGTCACTTTTCTTCAGTAGCTCGACGAACACCGCCTTACCTTCGGGCGACTTCATGTTGACGGTGATCGAGCGCTTGTTGCAGTTCAACATTGTGAAGTACAGGCTGTCGGCATTCGGCACGTCGCGCAGCTGCCCGCGCGTGGCGTCGCCCACGGGCGATTCCAGCTTGATCACGTCGGCCCCCATCCACGCCAGCAGTTGCGAGCAGGTTGGCCCCGCCTGCACGTGCGTCATGTCGAGGACGCGAATTCCCTTGAGTGCTTCCATCTATCTGTCTCCCTGTGCCGGAGCCGGCCCTTCGGCCGGCTGGACCCGCTGAACGCGGAGTCGGCAGGCTGAAAGGAAGCCCCAATTCTACTTATACATCGTCTGGTTCGAAGTGCCTGACGAATACACATCGCGATTGATCACCACGTCCACGAGCGCTGGCTTGCCGGAATCGCGCGCTTTTTCGAGCGCCGGCCGGATCTCCTCGGGCTTGGTCACGCGGATGCCGAAACCGCCCATCGCTTCCGCCAGCCGGTCGAAGCGCACGTCGCCCACCAGGTTGCCGATGTCGCCGCGGCCTGGATATTTTCTCTCCTGGCCAAACCGGATCTGGTTCCACGATGAGTTGTTGCCGATCACGCCGACGTACGGCAGTTTCCGGTGGACCATGGTAATGAAATCAAAACCGGTCAGCGTGAACGAGCAGTCTCCGTAGAGCACCACGACGTCACGCTGCGGCTGCGCGAATCTGGACGCCATGGCGAAACCCGTGCCGACGCCCAGCGTGCCGAGCGGGCCGGGATCCATCCAGCCGCCGGGCTTATGCGGCCGCACGATGGAACCGGAGAACGTAACGATGTCGCCGCCGTCTCCTATGTAGACCGTGTCTTCCTGGAGGAATTCGTTGATCTCGTGGCACAGACGGACGGGGTGAATCGGCACTTCGTTGGCGGCGATGATCTTGTCGTTCTTGCCCTGGCTGCGTTCTTCATCCTCGCGCAGCATCTTGAGGAACGGATCGTGCTTCCGCGCCGTGTCGCCCTTCGAGGCTTCGCACATGGCATTCACGATCGTGCGCAGGTTGCCCACCAGCCCAAAATCGAAGTCGCGGTTGTTGCCGACATTGCGGTAATCCATGTCCATGATCACGATCTTCGCCTTCGGATTGAGGCGGCGGCCGTAACCCATGCGGAAATCGAGCGGCGTGCCGGCCAGCAGGATGACATCGGCGTTGTCGAACGCGGCCTTGCGCGATGGCATGAAACTGTGGGAATGGTTGCGCGGCAGCGTACCGCGGGCGGCGCCATTGACGTAAATCGGAATGTTGAAATGGCGCGCGAAGCGGTCGATGGCGTCATGGGCGCGACAGGTGCGCGCCTGGGTGCCGAATAACGCCACCGGGCGTTCGGCTCCGGCCAGCAAGTCCGCCACCTGCTGCACGATGTTGGGGTCGCCGAGGAAGTCCGGAGGACCGGCCTCGGCGCCGCGCACGCGAAAATTCTTCGGGTAGCGCACCTTGGCGGCTTCCACCTTGCCGTCCATAATGTCGTGCGGAATCTCGAGGAAGCCGGGTCCGGGAGCCCCGTTGTACATCTCGCGAAACGTAATGCCCATCATCTCAGCCACGCGGTCGGTGGTCATCACCAGCGACGCGAACTTGCTGATCGGCGTCATCATTTCGGTGTGGCGCAATTCCTGCAATCCGCCCATGCGATATTGCTTGAGCGGTGAGTTGCCGCCGATCAACAGCATCGGGCTCTCGGCGCGAAACGCGTTGGCCATGCCGGTCACCGCGTCCGTCGTGCCGGGGCCGGCGGTCACCACCGCGCAGCCCAGCCCGGTGATGCGTGCGTATGCGTCGGCGGCGTGCGCGGCCACCTGCTCGTGGCGTACGTCGATGATCTCGATGCCCTCGTCGATGCATCCGTTATAGATGTCGACAATATGGCCACCCGAAATGGTAAAGATGTGCCGGATACCTTCCTGCTTGAGCATTTTGGCGACGATCTGGCCGCCGGAAATCACTTCCGCGGACGGAGTGGCTTTGATGTCGGTGGCGTTCGCGTTAACAGTGGCTGTTCCCATGTAAACCTCGTGCGTGATCTAAGAGGCGGGGCAAACCGGTCTCTTCTACGAAGCCCGAGCCCGCTACAGCATACGCCCGGGTGACCTGCTGCACCAGAATAGAATATCATGCCAGAATTGGCCCCATTGGAGGAGAGCCGTTCCAGCTCTGAGACGATGAAAACGCCGCGCTCCGCCCGCCGGACCTCGTGGGTCGCCCTCACTGTTGCCGCAGCGTTGGCATTTGTGCCTCGCACGACGAGCCAGGAGAAGAAACCGGCGTCTCCGTCGTTTGAGACGGTTGAGGCCACCATCGATCAAATCCATGCTGCGTATCGTTCCGGCCGCCTGACTGCGCGCCAATTGACGCAGAGTTACCTGGATCGGATCCGTGCGTACGATCAGCAGGGGCCCCGCATCAACGCGATCATCACACTCAACCCGAGAGCGCTGGAAGACGCCGCGAAGCTGGACCAGCAGTACAAAGGTTCGGGCTTCGCCGGCGCGCTTCACGGGATTCCCGTGCTGGTCAAGGATGAGATCGATACGGCCGGCATGCCCACCACCCTGGGCAGCCTCGTGTTCAAGGACTACCGCCCGCCTTTCGATTCGTTTGTCGTGGCCCGGTTGCGCAAGGCGGGTGCGATCATCCTGGGAAAGACCACGCTCAGCGAGTTCGCCGCCGGCGACACCTACAGCTCACTGTCAGGCGCGACACGCAACCCTTATGACCTGGAGCGAACCGTCGGAGGCTCGTCCGGCGGTTCGGGCGCGGCCGTCGCCGCGAATTTCTCGACCGTGGCGCTGGGCGAAGAGACGTTCGCTTCGCTGCGCCGGCCCGGAGCGTGGAACGGGATTGTCGCCATGCGGCCCACCGGCGGGCTGATCAGCCGCACCGGAATGTACGATGGGTACCCTTCCGAAGCTGCGTCGATGGGTCCCATGGCCCGCACGGTGCGCGATCTGGCGGTACTGCTGGATGTGATGGTGGGTTACGATCCCGAGGACCCGCAAACCGCGCTCGGCGTGGGCCACATACCGCGGAGCTATACTTCTTCTCTCGACAAGAGCGGTTTGCAAGGCGCGCGAATCGGCATCCTTCGCGAATCGATCGGGGCCAACTCGGAGCCCGGGTCCGAAGACTTCAATAAGGTGGACGCGAACTTCCAGAAAAATGTTGCGGAGCTGAAGACGGCCGGAGCGGTTCTGGCCGATCCGATCGTCATCCCCGAGTTGAAACAGTTGCTGGCGAAGCGCGCCACAGATGTTCCCACGGCCGCCGAAGCGCTTCAGCGTTGGCTGGCGCGCAACCCGGCTTCGCCAATCAAGACGCGCGAAGACATTGAGAGGTCCCCGGATGTCGGCAAGATTTTCCCTCCGACGCGCGCTCAGCAATGGATGAGGCCCGCCCCGCAACCCGACCTGTCAAAATGGGGCGCTTACCTTGCGGCCCGCCATCAACTGCTGGTGAATCTGCTGAAGGTCATGGCCGACAACCATCTCGACGCCATCGTTTACAAATCGGTGGAGCACCAGCCTACCTTCATCCGAGATGGAATGAAACCGCCGTATCCATCGAATAAAGGCGTGCCGTTCCTCAATACGTTTCTTGTGTACGTGCCGGCGTTGACTGTGCCCTCGGGCTTCACGTCCGACAACCTTCCGGTTGGCATCACTTTCTTAGGTAGGCCCTTCAGCGAGCCGGAGATGTTGAAGCTGGCGTATGCCTACGAGCAGGCGACCCACTATCGGAAGCCGCCCCAGACCACGCCGCCGGTGCACTGAAGCTATCCGGCGATCGCCCTCCAATTGCGGGCGAGGTGATCCGCGGTGCGCCACGCCAGGGCCTGAATCGTCAGCGTCGGTTCCGCGCGCCGTGACTGTCCATGACCGACCCTCCGAGCACTCCCAGATTCGGCGCCTCGTGGTGTTTTCTACGGCAATGACGTGCACTGCGCATACACGCCCACCTAGCGCCCGGCTTGCGCGCCGAAGAACTCATGAGGCTGGTGAAGGCGCTCGCCGGCCCCAATGCCGGGGAGAAGCAAACGTTTGTCGACGGGCTTGCCGCCGTGGATGCGCACGATCGATGTAAACCCGCGCGCTGGCTTCGGCTGCGCTTGGGCCGAGTTCATCGCGCGGAATCAGGCGCTCGAAAGGCTTCGAGAGTCTTAGTTGAGCGGGCGCAAGAGCCGTCTCGGCCGCCTGCGCGGTGGCAGTCAAGGCGGCGAGAGGAACAAAGGCGGAACTGACGATCAGCTCGCGCCGGGAGAGTTCATGATCAGGTTCGGGCATATACTTTCAGGCGAGTATACACCCGGAGCCACCGGAGTTCAGGAGAGCCGGGCGCGCACCTTTTCGCTCAGCGCTTTGCCGTCCACCGTTTTGCCAGCGAGCTTGGCCTGGGTCGCCTTCATCACCACTCCCATCTGCTTCAGGGAAGTGACGCCGGTCTCGGTTAACGCCGCGGCGATGGCGGCATCGATCTCTGCATCACCGGCGGCAGCGGGCAGATACGCTTCGATCAACCCGCGCTCGGTCTCTTCTTTTTCGGCTTGCTCGGGCCGGCCGCCCTTGCGAAACATCTCGGCGGCTTCGGTGCGCTGCTTGATCAACGACTTCAGCACCTGCATTTCGGCCGCTTCATCAACCGGCTTGGGCGAATCCACTTTGAGCTTCATGAGGGCAGCTTTGATCATCCGCAACGCGCTGAGCCGCGCCTCATCGCGGCTCTTCATGGCCGACACCATATCCTGCTGCACGCGGTCGACGAGAGGCATGGTTCCAGTGTAGCGCCCGCGCGCATTCCCGCAAAAAGTCCCAATTCCCTCGGTTTGTGAATGGAACTTGGCGCCGGGTTTGGAACTTTTCCAGCGGATTGACCCTACCGGCAGGACTGTGTTCCGAGGCTTACTTGGGCTGTAATGGAGATGTGAACTCGGCCAGTCGAGACAGCATAGTTTGGGGTGATTGAGTCTGATCCGACTCCCCTACGTTCCCCATACTGCGCTTTGCCTGTCCACACCTGAATCGTAAGCTGGAACCGCTAGTACTGTAAAGAAAATTGTGAACAGAAATCGCGGTTTTTGTTAACGTTCCGAAAGCAGCTGGACGGCCTTTCCGCTCTTATCGTCAGTAACTTCGGGGCAACGGGCGACAACGGGCCGGTCCCGCGGCGCGGTTTGTTATGCTGGAGGATCGAAACCTCCATGCATATTAAGAAGCAGCGCCTGCTGACTCCAGGCCCCACTCCTCTTTATCCCCCTGCCTTGCACGCGATGATGGCGTCGGATATTCACCACCGCACGGAAGATTTCCGCAAAGTTTACCGGTCTTGTCTCGCCGATCTCAAGGAAGTAATGGGGACGTCGAACGACGTGCTGATGTTTGCCGCCTCCGGCACCGGAGCCATGGACGCGACCGTCTCGAACCTGTTTTCCAAGGGCGATAGGGTGATCGTATGCTCGGCGGGTAAGTTCGGCGAGCGCTGGGCTGAGATCGCCAAGGCATACGGGCTCGACGCCAATGTGCTGTCGGTTCCATACGGCCAGGTAGTAGCGCCTGCCCAAGTCGAAGCGGCGCTGGCTAAGGACCCGTCGATTAAAGGTGTGTTCGTCCAAGCGTCGGAGACTTCTACCGGTGCCGCGCACGATGTGCAGGCGATGGGGCGCGCGGTATCGAAGACGGGCGCCGTCTTCGTGGTGGACGCAATCACCGGCCTCGGCACCATGCCGCTGGATATCGATGGCTGGGGAATCGACATCCTCATCGGCGGATCCCAGAAAGCATTCATGGTTCCCCCGGGGCTCACCTTTCTTTCGATCAGCCCGAAGGCCTGGAAATTTGCCGATAGCGCGACACTGCCGCATTACTACTTCAACCTGAAGAAGGAAAAGAAGAGCGGGGAGGCAGGCGAATCGAGCTGGACGCCGGCTACGTCGCTGGTGCTGGCGTTGGGCGAGGCGCTGCGATACATCAAGCAGATGGGAATGGCCAAGCTGGTGGAGAACGCGCAGATGCTGGCGCACGCGACGCGCACGGCAGTGGTGCGAATGGGGCTCGAGTTGTTCTCGCCGGGTTCGCCGGGTTCGTCGGCGACCGCCGTCAAAGCGCCTCCCGGCATGGATTCCGGCGTAATCGTAAAGGAATTCCGCAATCGCTTCGGGGCGGTCATCGCGAACGGCCAGGGCTCGATGAAGGGACAGATTTTCCGCATCGCGCATCTCGGCTATTTCGATTTTGCGGATCTGTTCGCCGTCATCGCGGAACTGGAAATCATTCTGAACGCCAACGGCTATTCGGTGAAGTATGGAACCGGCGTGGCTGCGGTGCAGGAAGCATATGAGCAGGCCGCGATCAAGCCGCAGCCGGTGCACGCATAGGCCCGAAGCATGAAGATCCTGATTGCCGAGCCTCTCGCGCAGGCGGGCCTGGAGTTGTTTCAGGCGCAGCCGGACTGGAATACCATTGTTTCTAATCCGAAGGAATACGCGCAGCACCTGGCGGATGCCGACGCTCTGCTAGTGCGCAGCGCAGTCCAGGTGGATTCATCAGTGCTTGCCAAGGCGCCCAAGCTGCGCGTCATCGGCCGCGCCGGCGTGGGCGTGGATAACGTGGATCTGGACGCCGCTACCGAAGCCGGCGTGCTGGTAATGAACACGCCCGGCGGCAATGCGGTTTCGGTGGCCGAGCATACGCTGGCATTGATGCTGGCGATGGCCCGCCACATCCCCTCGGCCAATGCATCGTTGAAGGATGGACGC
>CAZKQQ010000071.1:15536-16038 GCA_964554945.1 uncultured Solibacteraceae bacterium
GCAGGCCAACGCCTCGACGCGCGCGGGCAAGTGGGAAAAGAAGAAGTTCATGGGACACGAGCTGCGCGGCAAAACTCTGGGCGTTGTCGGGCTCGGTTCAATCGGCCGCGAGGTGGTGCGGCGCGCGCGCGCTTTCGAAATGCGCATCGTCGCTCATGACCCGTACGTCACCGGCAAACTTGCCGAAGATCTCGGCGCGCACCTGATCGACCTGCCGCGGCTCTATGCCGAGAGCGATTACATCACGCTGCACGTGGCCGCAACCCCGGAGACGCAGGGCATGCTGTCGCACGAAGCGTTCCGCCAGATGAAGCCCGGAGTGCGCATCGTCAACTGCGCGCGCGGCGAGCTGGTGGATGAAACGGCCTTGTGCGACGCGCTGGCGTCGGGAAAGGTGGCCGGCGCTGCAATTGATGTTTTCGCGACCGAGCCGCCGCCGGCAGGCTTTCCGCTGTTCGCCGCTGACGGTGCCAACCGGCACGACGCGTGTGATGTCCGTCGT
>CAZKQQ010000071.1:16048-19712 GCA_964554945.1 uncultured Solibacteraceae bacterium
ATCGGCGGCTCCACCGAAGAGGCGCAGGAAATCGTGGGTGTGCGCATTGCCGAGCAGGTGGTGGAATATCTCAAAAACGGCATCGCGCTCAATGCCGTGAATATGCCGGCACTTTCGCGCGAGCAGTATCGAGCGGTCGGGCCGTACGTTGCGTTGGCCGAAGCGCTGGGCATCCTGGCGGCGAACATTGCCAACGGCAATCCGACCACGGTGCGGCTGGTCTATTTCGGCAAGATCGCCGACACCAATACGAACCTGCTCCGCAACGCGGGGCTGGCGGGGGTGCTGCGCCGGTCGACTCCCCACCGCGTCAATCTCGTCAACGCGATGCAGATTGCCGAGCAGCGCGGCTGGAACGTGGCGGAGCGCCACGAAATGCGTTCCGGACACAACGATTCAATCCGGCTCGAGCTGGAAACCGATCGGGGGATCACCTCGGTTGAGGGCGCAGTGGTGCTGGACAAGCCGCGTCTGATCCAGGCTGATGGCATTCGATGCGAGGCCGCGCTCTCCGGGTTTCTTACGTTCATGAAGAACCAGGACGTACCGGGGGTTATCGGGCACGTGGGCACCGTGCTCGGCCGAAATCGCGTCAACATCGCTAATTTTTCCCTCGGCCGGCGAGAAGCGCCACTGCATCAAGGTGAGCCTCTCGAGGCAATCGCCCTAGTCACCACCGACGAGTTGGTTTCCGAATCCGTCCTGGCGCAACTCCGGGATAATCCTGCCGTTAAGTTCGCGCGCTCGGTTGAGCTCGGACAATAATCTCCCCTTTCGCTTGGACTTGTATCGGGAATCACGATACGGCATATCTGTCTAGCAAATGTCCTATTGAGTTGGAACTGTGCGTTCTGTAACCTGAGAGAGCCTAGATTGAGGTCAGAGAGGGGGGAACGTGATCCAGGAGAGACGCAGCGATTTTACATGCGCCCTGCTAGTAGGCGCCGAACCGATGAGCCGCCTGGTAGTGCTCGACGTCTTTCGGGACGCGGGCTGGAGACTCTATCTGGCGCGGGACCGGAAGAGGGCACTGGAATACCTGGAAAAGCAGCCTGTTCAGGTGGTAGTCACCAATGCCGAGGTTCCCAGCTGGCCGTGGAAGAAGGCGTTACAGGATTTGCAGCGTATGTCACGGCCGCCCCAACTGATAGTGAGTTCCCGTCTCGCTGACGAATCCCTGTGGGCCGAGGTTCTCAATTGGGGAGCCTACGATCTGTTAGCCGAGCCATTCCAGCGTGATGAAGTGCAGCGCGTGATCGCCTCGGCGCGCCGCCACTTCGATCCTCCGGTACAGCGGGCGCTGCGCGCACAAGCCGCGGCGTCATAGCGGACGTCGCCGCCTCTTGCTGATAAGTCTGCGTCAAAAGGCAGGCTGATCGGCCGAACGACGCAGGCCCCAGGAAACGATGGCCTGAGCCACTCAGAGCCACTAGCAGACCAGGTCTTCGCGGCCCATTTTGAAGTTTTCCAGATTGCCGAGGATCGTGAGGGCGATCTGTTTCGGATCGAAGAACGTGCGCGCGATGCGCTGGACGTCGTCGGCGGTCACCGCTTCGATGCTCTCCACCAGCTCGTCCAGCGTGAAGAACTTGCCGAAGTACATCTCCTGGCGGGCCAGGTTCGACATGCGGCTGGCCGTGGATTCCAGGCTCAGCATGAGCGAGCCTTTCAGGTGATCCTTGGCGCGGCGTAATTCCTCGTCTCCGATGACCTGCTCTTTGAGTTGGCGGAACTCGTTCATGATGGATTCGACCACCTGGCGCGCCGATTCCAGCGACGTGCCGGCGTAAATGGAAAGACAGCCGGTGTCGCGGTACGGATTCAGCTCGGAGAACACGGCATAGGCCAAGCCCTGCCGTTCGCGAATATTCTGGAACAGTCGTGAGCTCATGCCGCCGCCGAGAAGTGTGTTCAGCACGTAGCAGGCGAACCGCTCCTGATGGGGCAGGGGATAAGACGGCACGCCGAGGCAGACATGCACCTGCTCCAGGGACCGCTTGCTGCGCAGAGCGATGCGCGCATGGGTGCTGGGCACCGGATCCGGCTTCGCCGGACCGCCGGGCGGCAAGGAATCGAAATGCTCCCGCACCAGTTTTACCAGGCGCTCGTGCGTGAGATTGCCGGCCGCAGTGACGATCAGGTTGTCGGGCGAATAAACTTCCGAGTAATAGCGGCGGATGCCGTCGCTATCAAACTTTTTGACGGTCTCGCGCGTGCCGAGGATCGGCTTGCCCAGAGGGTGATCTTTCCAGAAATTTGAGGAAAAGATCTCATGCACCAGATAGTCGGGGCTATCGGCCTCCATCTTGATCTCTTCGAGAATGACGCCTTTTTCTTTCTCTATATCCTCGGGCCGAAAAAGAGGATTGAGGACCAGATCGGCGATGACATCCCAGGCCAACGAGAGATGTTCGTCGAGAACCTTGGTGTTGAAGCAAACGAGTTCTTTGGCGGTAAAGGCATCGAGATTGCCGCCGATGGAATCGACCGATCGCGCGATGTCCTCGGCCGAGCGCCGCGTGGTGCCCTTGAACAGCATGTGTTCAATGAAGTGGCTGATGCCGTTCTGCTCCGGCGACTCCCGCCGCGAGCCGGTGCCGATCCAGATGCCCACCGAAACGGAGCGCACATGCGCCATGGATTCGGTGATGATGCGGACGCCGTTCTTCAACGTCGTGGTCTCGATTTCGCGGACAGGACTGATGGTGGTGGTGGTAGCCAAAGAAAGTACTCTCCCTTCATTTGTAACATCCCGCGCCAGCAGGCCGCTATCATAGAAGTAGTTAACCGCATGCAACCCCTGGTAGGAATGGAACTTCCCGAACTTCAGGAGGCCCTCGGACCGGATCAGCCAGCCTACCGGGCCCGGCAGTTGTACGAGGCGCTTTACCGCGGGCAGGCGTCGGATCTGGTGCAGATTTCGACTTTGCCGTCGCGAACCCGGCAGGACCTGGCGGGCCGCCATGCCGTGGGTCTTCCGGAGGTGGCGCGAATCTACGATTCCACTGACGGTACGCGGCGTTACCTGTTGCGGTTGGATGACGGAAAGACCGTCGAAACCGTTCTCATGCCCGAAGGGGAGCGCGATACCATCTGCATCTCGAGCCAGGTCGGGTGCCCGGTTGATTGCAAGTTCTGTATGACGGCGCTGCTGGGGCTGGAGCGCAGCCTGACGGCGGGAGAGATCGTCGGCCAGGTGCTGTTGGTAGCGCGCGAGAACGGGCTCCGGCAGGACGGGGGGCGGCTCAACATCGTCATGATGGGGCAGGGCGAGCCCTTGCTGAACTTACCGAACGTCATTAAGGCTACGCGCATTCTGCTGGATCCCAATGGATTCGGACTCTCCCCGCGCCGGATTACGCTCTCGACTTCGGGCATCATTCCCAAGATCGACGGATTGGGGCGCGAGCCGGTGCGGCCGAAGCTGGCCATCTCGCTCAATGCGTCGACCGAAGAGACGCGGCGTGAACTGATGCCGATTACCCGCAAGTATCACCTGAAGGATTTACTGGACGCGTGCCGCCGGTATCCGCTCCGGCCTTGGGAAAAGCTGACGTTTGAGTATGTCTTGCTCAAGGGGATCAATGATACGGAGGCCGACGCGCGGCGCGTAGCGAGGCTGCTGGCACACCTCAACTGCAAGGTGAATTTGATTGCGCTAAAC
>CAZKQQ010000071.1:19722-29656 GCA_964554945.1 uncultured Solibacteraceae bacterium
AATACCTTACGACACGCCGGATGCGGCGCAAGTAACTCGTTTTCAGCAGATCGTCAGGCGCTCGGCGCCGTGTTTCATCCGGAAACCGCGAGGGTTGGATATTTATGCGGCATGCGGACAACTGAAACGCAATACCTGCTAAATCGGGTTTTTTCTACCGTCCGGACAGTAGCAACTGCAGGTTTCACAATCGCATCAAACATAGTAGAGGTTGAAAATATGATGATGCGGTCATGGCTGCAAGCACTAAGCGGCTGCTTCCTGGCTGCGCTGTTGAGCAGTCCCGTGTGGGGTGCAATTCCTCCGCAACCGGGAACCGTTAATTACGTCGAAGGGCAAGCTTCGGCCGGCGGGCAAACGCTGACGCAAAAATCGGTTGGGTCCACGACGTTGGCGGCGGGTGAAACGCTGGCGACGCAAGACGGCAGAGCTGAAGTTCTATTGACGCCCGGCATCTTTCTGCGAATCGACAATCACAGCTCGGTGCAGATGATTTCTCCGGGTCTGGCGGATACCGTGGTGCAACTGCAGAGTGGTCGCGCCATGGTTGAAGTGGCCGAGATCCGGAAAGAAAACAATGTGCGCGTCAATATAGGTAACGCCAGCACGCAGCTATTGAAGCCGGGACTCTACGATTTTGATGCGAGTCAAGGACTGATTCAGGTGTTCGACGGGAAGGCATTGGTCCAAGCGGACGACCGGCAAGTCTCCGTGCACGGCGGCCATGAACTCAGCCTGAATGCCGCGAACACGAAATTAAAGACAACCAGGTTCGACAAGAAAGCGGTTGCTGACGACTTCTACCGGTGGGCGAGCCTGCGGTCTTCCTATCTGGCGGAAGCCAACATCGACGCGGCGCGGAGATACGTGGTAAACGGCGGCTGGGGTCCGGGGTGGTATGGCACGGGTCGGTATTGGGATCCCTGGTTTGGCTCTTATACATTTATACCGGCGAACGGAATGTACTATGGGCCATTCGGCTTCGGTTTCTACTCGCCGTACATGGTATATGGGTCACCATTTTTCGGATATGGCTATGGATACGGAGGCTACTACCGGCATTTTGGGCCGGGCTACCGGCCTCCTGTGTTCGTAGGAGGCGGCTTTCACGGCGGAGGCCGCGTAGGCGGTTTCAATCGCGGAGCGTTTGCCGGTCCGGGTGGCGGGTTCAACGGACGCACCGGAGGTTTCGGACGCACCGGTGGATTCGGCGGCGGATTCCATGGAGGCTTCGGAGGGCGGCGCTAGCGGGCCGTCCGAGGTTGCCGGCCTTACACGGCAACTGCGGCAAACGGGCTGATGAGATTACCGGTCCTGTCGAATTCCATGGGAATTGTGTCTTCGATGGCGAGTAACGAATTGCGGTCGATCTGCGGCCGCAGATTCTCGCTCAGGCCGAGGCGCGCGAGTTCGAGCGTGTTGCGGATCCAGCCAACCGTCACTTCGCGGAGGTCGACGCGGCCGGCGGTCGGCACGACGTGCTCGAGACATTCGCGATCGGTCGGATAATGAATCGGCGTATGCGCTCCGGAAGGGTTGGACGCGGTTAGCGCATTGATCCAGGTGGCGTGCGAGTCAATGGCGCGGACCAGCCGGTCGGTGACCACGTCGGCGCTGCCGACTCCGAGCGCATTGCCGTACGTGTTGTCGCTGAGGTCGCGCGCGAAGATGCGCTCAATCCGCGGGGCGTCGGGAAACGGATTGTATTCGCCGCGATGCGTGCGGTTGATGATCTTGGTATCCATTCCCATGCCACTGATATTCTTGCCCATCTCGTCGACCACGAGCAGGTCGAGATCCATGGGAATTTTCGCCATCCACGATTTCACGAGCGCGAGGTTTTCCTCTTCGCGCTGCTCCATCCGATCGGCGGCAACGACATCGATCTTACCGATTTGATGGTAGGCATCTTCGAGGAGGGCGACACCGCCGAGGATCTTGCCGGAGCGCAAGGTCTGGCGGCCGACGGTGCGGATCACATATTCCAGGCCCAGCCGGTGCCCGTATGCGTGATAACGCTGCGCGCCCGCGAGCTTGCCCAATCCGATCGCCATCATTTTGAAGAGGCCGCTTTCGATGGCGCCCGAGAAATCGGTGTGCCACTTGGTGCGATTGATGAGCAGGACCGCGTCCGCATTGTGGGCAGTGCAATCCATGAAGGCTTCGATGCCGTCGGAAGTCTTGCCGAGCGAGACGACTTCGAGCTGGCTTACGATCGGACAGCCCATGGCGGATTCGGTGATGCCGTAATGGTGCAGCACATCGGCCTGGCCTTCGGCCGTGGCGCTGCCATGGCTTCCCATCGCGGGAAACAGGAACGGCTGAATTCCCAGGTCTTTCCAATAGCGGACCACGCTGGCGACAATGATGTCGAGATGGCGAATGCCGCGGCTGCCGACGCCGATGGCGAGACGCGCGCCGCGCGGCAGCCGGGCGCCGAGATCAGAAGCGGCGAGCTGCCGGATTACCTCCGCGGGCAGATCCGCGATGCGCCGATCCGGATAATTCTGCCGGACCAAAAGGAGACGAGGGAATTCCATCCCCTCTATCTTATCCCTCCGGATCGGCCCACTCGGATTCGAGCATGCGGGAATACTCGCCGGAAGCGTAGAGATCGAAGCGAAAATTCAACGAACTAATGCTGCAGTACGGATCGGATTCCATGTAGCAGCGAAAGACGGAATCGGCGTAGCGATCATAGCCGCGCAGGAATTCGTCGGCCAGGGCGTCGGCATCGGGAGGACGGACAAAGAGCATGTTCAAGCCCAAGGCCCGCGAAAAGATGGAGGCGTAGTCCGCGACGCCCCAACGCATGAGTTTTTCTTGAACCTCCCGCGGTGGGTTGCCGATCAGCAAGTGGGCAAAACTCTGAGGGCGGATGAGTGTGCCCTGCAGCTCGCGAATGCGCGCGACACTCTCGCCGCACTGCTCGATCCAACGCAGCAGGTCCTTCCCCAGAAAGAACAGCATGCGGGTTTCGGCATAACGGCCGGATAACAAGCGGCGCTGCAGGATTTCCGGATCGCTGCCATCGTGGGAGACCAGGCCTGAGAGCATGAGGGCGGCGCGGGAGTTCTCCAGCAGCGCTGTAGGGGAAATGTGTTCATTAAAAGGGTGGAGGATGAGAGGCGGAAGGTCCCAGACCTTCTGTCCAAATGCAGTAGCGGATGCCGGCATGTATCTCCCACTAGATTATCGGCCCTTTCCGCGACGAACTTGAGTTCGCACCAGGTGCCAGCGGTTCCAGAGGTACTAACAAAAGAGATGATGGATCGCCTGTCGTACGGGAGTTACGCTTACTCTATCGATGGTACGGGCGATTTGGGCTTCATTCCTCCGCGACGATCGGGGACATGGCCTGGCGGAATATTGCCTGGTAGCAGCTTTCATCGCATTGGTCGCGTTGGGGTTATATATACACGCCTCGGGCGGTGTACACGATTTGTGGACCACTGCCAATTCCACGCTGGTAAGCGGGAATTCGGTCAGTAACGGCACCGGCGGCACAAGCACCGGGGTCGGCGTGCATTAGGGACATTGGGACCAGCGGGGCGGGGATGTTATCCTTGCCCCTTCATGTCCGCACGCTCGAAACGGTGGCCGCCACCGTGGCTATTTCTGATTCTGATCCTGCCGGGCGGAATCTTTAACGGGTTCACCCAAACGCCATTGCCTTTTCTCCTCGGCAAAGCGGGCGTGACCGTAGACCGTATTGCCAATATCGAGTCGCTGCTGCAGGTACCGACTGTCCTTTATTTCTTGTGGGCGCCGTTGGTGGATATGAAGCTGCGCCGCCGGACCTGGTTGGTGCTGGCGTCCTTTGTAAGCGCCGGCTGTCTTGCGGTGGCCATGCCCCTGGTGGGCGTCCGGTATCTGACGGCAGTCACTGCCGTGCTCCTGGCGGGAATGACGATCAACGTGATGGTTTCGTCCGCGCAAGGCGGCCTGATGGTAAGTACGCTATCGCGGGCATGGCAAGCTCAAGCCTCGGCATGGACGCAGGCTGGAAACCTTGGCGGCGGCGCGCTGGGCGCAGGAATATCCCTGTGGCTGTTGACGCGGGTGCCCCTGCCGGTGAGTGTGCTGGCGACGGCTGCGATGACGGCGGTGCCATCGCTCGCCGCATTGACCATAGCGGAAGCGCCGCCGGCCCGAACTTCGGGGTTAGTCGATCACATCCGCAAGGTTGGCAAAGAGCTGATCACGGTGTTTCACTCACGGCGTACGGTATGGGGGCTGCTGTTATTGGCGTCACCGGTGAGTTCCGGAGCGGCTTTGAATCTGCTGCCGGCGGTGGCGTCGCACTACGGAGTCGGAGCACAGGGAGTAATGTGGGTGAACGGGATGGCCGGCGGGCTGGTGCTGGCGCTCGGCTCGCTGCTGGCCACGCTGGTGCCGGGTGAGTGGGACCGGCGGCTGACGTATGCGGGCGCAGGCCTCTTGAACGGGCTGGCGGCTCTGACCCTGATGGCGGGCGACCGGGCGTCGGTGTATTTCACCGGCACGGTTCTTTACCTGATCACCACCGGGTTCGGATATGCGCGATTCACGGCGCTGGTGATGGACGTACTCGGGCATGGCGAACATGGCATGAGCACGCGATACAGCCTGTTTCTCGCGGCCGGCAATCTGCCGATCGCGTATGTGCTGTGGCTGGACGGCCAAGGATTCCGCCGCTTTGGTACGAACGGGTTGTTCGGCGTGGACGCGGCGGGAAACCTTCTGGTGTTCACACTTGTGATGAGCGCCTGGCTGATGCGGCGCAGGAAAAACCTGTGATCAACGTTACACTCTTTGCGTGATAGACGGTCTTCCCCCGAGCGAATGTACCGGGTCTTGGTACTGAACACATCCCGCAGTACCGCGCTATCGGAAGGCAGCGTTGTTGTGACTTGCCGCTCACGATATGAGTGAGGGCGGAGGAGAGAAACCGATGTTGAGCGTCATTCTAACGTTGTCGGGGCGGCTGATCGAGGGAGTTCTGCTGGCCATGAATCAAGATTCGATTCGCGTGGTATTAAAGGGCGGCGCGGATGCGACGGAACTACGCAGAGTGGAGGGGCAGTGGCGGGCGGAGGATAGCGGTCCGGTGGATTTCGAGGTGCTGCTCATGGACAGCCACGGTGAAGTAGACCTCTTTGCGGCACCCAAGCCCAAGGCGATGGCCGCCGGTTGCGCGTGAGGGCGGCAGCGGGCGGCGGGTGCTACGATAAACACCACGATGCTCACCCGCCGCGGTCTGCTGAGCTCGGCTCTGGTTGCCGCCGCGACGCCGGCTTTCGCGCAAACGCCTGCGATCGCGGCGTTGAAAAGCCGCCGCAATGAAGCGCGGCCCATCCCGAACGACGAACGATTAGCTCGCATCGAGCGCGCGCAGCGGCTCATGCGAGGGAATCAGCTGGACGCGATCGCGATCGGCGGCGGATCTTCACTCTTCTATTTCAGCGGTGTGCGCTGGGGCGTCAGTGAGCGCCTGTTCCTTATGGTTCTTCCAGCGCGAGGAGAGCCTTTCTTTGTCTCTCCGGCTTTCGAGAAAGGCCGCGCGCTCGAACAGATCGCGGAGAGCCCGTTTGCCAGGTCTTACGTTTTTGTCTGGGAAGAAGACCAGAGCCCGTACGACTCAGTAGCCATGGCGTTAAAGGAACGAGGATTGGCTACCGCGCGTCTCGGAATGGAAGAGCGCACCCCATTCGTCTTCGCGAGCGGTATTGGGAAAGCAGTTCCGGGCGCGGCGATTCTCAGTGCGACCGCGGTGACGGCCGGCTGCCGCATGATTAAGAGTACGAATGAAATCGCGCTGATGCGGCTGGCGAATAGCGTCACACTCCAGGCGTTTGAAGCGGCCTGGAAATCGCTGCGCGACGGCATGAACCAGCGCGAGTTCGGCGAGTTGATCGCGGCGGCGCATCAAAAATTGGGATTCGCGGGGAATGCCGACGTGTTTGTGGGCGCGTACGCCGCGCTGCCGCACGGGTCGCGGCAGCCGCAGATCATTCGGGAGAACACGATCGTGCTGATCGACGGAAGCTGCACGGCAGAAGGATACCGGTCGGATATCAGCCGCACGTTTGTGCTGGGCAAGGCGAGCGATAAGATGAAGCGCGTCTTCGAGATCGTCCATCAAGCGCAAAGCGCTGCTCTGGCGGCGGCGCGGCCGTCCGCGGCTTGCGAGGCGGTGGACGCAGCCGCGCGCAAAGTGATCACCGGTGGGGGCTACGGCCCGGGATACAAATATTTCACGCACCGCATCGGGCACGGCATCGGGCTCGACGAGCACGAGTGGCCTTATCTGACCGCTACCAACACGCTGCTGGAGGGCGGGAAGAGCGTCGCGCTCGCCGCAAACATGACATTCAGCGACGAACCGGGAATCTACATTCCGGGGGAGTTCGGCGTCCGCTTGGAGGACGACATGCACATCCTCGAGAACGGGGCCGAGCTGTTCACAGCGCAAAGTCCGTCGCTGGAAGAACCGTTTGGCCGTTAGTCGCGCCGGCAGTCACAATCCAGATTCGCCTCACGGTCACGGTAGCTAATGGGACGCGATCGTTCGTTCTTGTAAAGGACTGCACCGAATCTCTCGACGAGCTACTTAGCTTCGGGTCGACTTGCGATTTCGGGCACCTTCGAATTGTCGTCGCGGGTCTACACTGGGATCGTCCACAAATCAAAGGGAGGTCAGTGATGACGGTTCAACATACTCCAGGCCGTTCTGGCGCGACCGGGCGTGATCTTTCCACCACAAAGCGCCTGACCAACGGCTTGGGATGGTTCAGCATCGGGCTCGGTCTTGCGGAGCTGGCCGTGCCGGACGCAGTGGCAGCTCTCAGCGGGGTTCGGAACACCTCGAAGACAAGGACCGTGATGCGGCTCTACGGTCTTCGGGAACTTGCGGCGGGGGTTGGCATTTTGACGCAACGCCGTCCGGCGGGCTGGCTGTGGGCTCGGGTAGGCGGCGACGCCCTCGACCTGCTCTCGCTCGCGTCCGCCGCACGCGGGAGGGGCGCCGATAAAACGAAAGTCAAAATAGCTATCGCCTCTGTGGTTGGTGTGACGGCGGCAGATGTGTTCTGCGCCAATCAGTTGAGCGATGGCGCGCGAGGCGGGAAGCGCGCCAGGATAGTTCGCACGATAATTGTCGACCGGCCGGTGGAAGAGATCTATCAGTTCTGGCGCAATTTCCAGAACCTGCCGCGCTTCATCACTTATGTGCAATCAGTGCGGTATACCGGCGACCGCCGCACGCATTGGGTCGTGAAAGGCCCGGCCGGCAGGCAGATCGAATGGGACGCCGAGACCATCATCGACGAACCGAATCGGAGGATCGCATGGAGATCTGCCGAGGGATCGCCCTTCAAGAACTCAGGATCTGTGCAATTCGAACGCGCTCCGGGGGATCGGGGCACGCTTGTGCGGGTAGAGATCGATCTCTCGTCGAATCGTGGCGCGGCCGGTTTGGGAAAGCTTTTGCAGATGGGCCTTGGCCCAGCGGTCGATCATCACCTTCGGAACTTTAAACGGTTGCTCGAAGTCGGGGAAATCATCCAATCCGAGGCGAGCGTACATCCGGGCATGCATGCCGCACAACCGGAGCACGTACACCAATAAATTCAGTCGGGAGAAATGGGAGCTAAGTCATGAGGGCAAATTGCTGGGTAGGCAAAAATAACGTTCAAGTGCAAACGATTCCCGATCCGCAGATTCTGAACCAACAGGATGTGATCATTCGGATCACGTCTACGGCGATCTGCGGATCCGACCTGCATCTCTACGGTGGATTCGTGCCAACAATGGAAAGCGGCGACGTCCTGGGGCACGAGTTCATGGGAGAGGTGATCGAGACCGGACGGGAGGTCCGCAACGTGAAGAAGGGCGACCGGGTCGTCACGGCGTTTCCGATCGCGTGCGGGGTGTGCTTTTCGTGCCGTCGAAAGATGTACTCGGTTTGCGAAAATTCCAACCCTAACGCAGAAATCGCGGAGGCCCTGATGGGCCACTCGCCCGCCGGCGTATTCGGCTATTCCCATATGCTGGGCGGGTTCCAGGGCGGGCAGGCCGAGTATGCGCGTGTCCCCTTCGCGGACGTCGGGACCATCAAAATACCCGAAGACATGCCGGACGACAAAGTCCTGTTTCTCTCGGACATCTTCCCCACGGGATACATGGGCGCGGAGATGTGTGACATTGAACCGGGCGATACCATTGCCGTGTGGGGCGCCGGGCCGGTGGGCCTGTTCGCGATGAAGAGCGCGTACCTGCTGGGAGCTGAGCGGGTGATCGCCATCGATCGTTTTCCATACCGGCTGAAAATGGCGGCCGAGCGCACCGGCGCGGTCACCATCAACTACGCGGAGACGAGCGTGCTCGAGACTTTGAAAGAGATGACCGGTGGGCGAGGTCCGGACAAGTGCATCGATGCGGTGGGAATGGAAGCGCACGCCCACGGTTTGCAGTACGCGTACGATCGCACCAAACAGGCCCTGATGCTGGAAATGGATCGCCCGATCGCTCTACGCGAGGCGATTCTGGCCTGCCGCAACGGCGGCACCGTATCGGTGATCGGCGTTTACGGCGGCTTCATTGACAAGTTCCCGATGGGTTCGGTGATGAACCGGTCGTTGACCATCAAATCCGGGCAGTGCCACGTGCAGCGTTATATGCAGCCGCTGCTGGATCGTGTTCGCAAAGGCGAGATCGATCCTTCCATGGTGATCACGCACCGTATGCCGCTGGAGCAAGCCCCGCGGGGGTACGCCATGTTCCGGGATAAAGAGGATAACTGCGAAAAAATCGTGCTGCGGCCGCACTAAGCTACCGGAACCCGGCGCAATACGGTCATCAGTCTGAGCGTCGGCGGGTCAGAGGATGTATCGGCTCAGGTCCTGGTCCTTTACGATGTCGGCAAGCTGCTTGCGCACGTAGTTCGAATCGATCCGGACCGTTTTCTTTTTCAGGTCGGGACCTTCGAAGGAAACTTCTTCGAGGAGCTTTTCCATAATGGTATGCAGGCGGCGCGCACCGATGTTCTCGGAGGATTCGTTTACCTGCGCGGCGAACTTGGCCACCTCTTCGAGGGCGTCGTCGGCGAGAATCAGCTTGATGCCCTCGGTCTCCATCAATGCGGTGTACTGCTTCGCTAAGGCGTTCTTGGGTTCTTTCAGAATACGGATGAAATCTTCCACGCTGAGAGACTTCAGCTCCACGCGAATGGGGAAGCGGCCCTGCAGCTCCGGAATCATATCGCTCGGCTTGGACACGTGAAAGGCGCCGGCGGCGATGAAGAGAATGTGGTCGGTGCGCACGAAGCCATGCCGTGTATTCACGGTGGTGCCTTCGACGATGGGCAGGATGTCGCGTTGCACGCCCTCGCGGCTTACGTCGGGACCGTGTCCGCTTTCGCGCCCGGCGATCTTGTCGATCTCGTCAAGGAAGATGATGCCGCTCGATTCCACGCGCTCGAGCGCCACGCGCGTCACCTGTTCCATGTCGATGAGCTTCTGCTCTTCTTCCTGCACCAGGTAATCGAGGGCTTCGGCTACGCGCATTTTACGGCGGCGCGTTTTCTGGCCGAACAGGGTGGGCAGCATGTCTTTAAGGTTGATGCCCATCTCTTCGATGCCGGCGTTGGTGGTGATTTCGAATGAGGGCCCGCGGTCTTTGATATCGAGCTCCACCATGCGTTCGTCGAGCTTTCCTTCGCGCAGGCGCTCGCGCAGCTTTTCACGAGTGCGCTCGATACTTTCGCTGGCTTCGGGCTGCGGCGGCATCAGCAGATCGAGCAGGCGCTCCTCCGCATTCATTTCGGCGCGGTCGGCTACTTCGTCGAGGCGCTCCTCACGGATCATATCGATGGCGATGTCCACCAGATCGCGGATCATGGATTCCACGTCGCGGCCGACATAGCCGACTTCGGTGAACTTGCTCGCCTCGACTT
>CAZKQQ010000072.1:0-14938 GCA_964554945.1 uncultured Solibacteraceae bacterium
GCCCACATCGGCAACTTCCGGACTTTCACGTTTATCGATATTCTCCGGCGTTGGTTGAGGATTAATGGCTTTGCCCTCAATCATGTTATGAACATAACAGATGTGGATGACAAGATCATCCGCAATGCTGTCGCTCAACACAAATCTCTAGGAGAATACACCGCTGTTTATACCGAGGCCTTCGTCCACGACTGCACCAGACTGCGCCTGGAACGGCCCGAGCGGCTGGTTGCCGCAACGGAGCACATCGATGACATGGTGAAGGCCATCGAGAAGCTTGGCCAGGGCCAGCACACTTATGTCAGCGACGGCTCCGTATATTTCCGGATCTCGAGTTTCCCGGGCTACGGCAAACTCTCCCACAATGATTTCAGCGGGAACATTGCTGGCGCGCGGGTGGATGTTGATAGTTACGAAAAAGCGGACGCCCGCGATTTTGCGCTCTGGAAAGCACCCAAGGAAGGGGAACCGTTCTGGGACAAGTCCATCGGTCCTGGCCGTCCTGGGTGGCACATCGAATGTTCGGTCATGGCGATCAAATATCTTGGGGAAACTCTGGATATTCATGCCGGCGGCATCGACCTTGTTTTTCCCCATCATGAAAACGAAATCGCGCAGTCGGAATCATTGACTGGAGCGCCTTTTGCCCGCTTCTGGCTCCACGCCGAATTCCTCATGGTGGAAGGCCAGAAGATGTCAAAGTCTTTGGGGAATTACTATACTTTACGCGATATCCTCGAGCGGGGTCATCAACCCGAGGCGATCCGTTATTTGCTGGCTTCCGTACCTTACCGGAAGTCGCTGAACTTCACCTTCGACGGCTTGAAATCGGCGGCAACCGCGATCGACCGGCTGCGGAATTTCAAGCTCCGGCTCGAAACGGACCGCTATCCCGAGGGACACAACGAAGAGTTGGCCGCACGGACCGCGCAGGCCTGCAAGGCATTTACGGATAGCCTGAACGACGACCTCAATACCGCCGAAGCGCTCGGCGCCGTATTCGAATACATACGCGATGCGAATAGCGCCATGGATTCGGGTGCGTTTCGGGCCGGGAACGCAAGTCCCGCGCTGGATCTGCTGAAGCAATTCGATTCTGTGTTTGCCGTTTTGGAACCCTCGGCAGCCTCCGGCCTCTCCGATTCCGAGGTCGAAGCAAAAATTGCGGAGCGTACCGCCGCCAAGAAGGGGAAGAACTTCGCCCGCGCCGATCAGATTCGAGACGAGCTTCTGGCTCAAGGGATTATCCTGGAAGATACGAAGTCGGGAATCCGTTGGAAGAGGAAGTCGTCGTGAAGATTCACACTCAGGCCGTGCACGCGGGTGACCGGAAGAAATCGGGCAGTCACGTTCCCGTGACCACGCCCATTCACGCCAGTTCCAGTTTCTTCTACGAGTCAATGGAACAGCTCGACCGCGTCTTCGGCCAGGAGGAAAAGGGATATAGCTACGCGCGCTACGAAAACCCGACGACCTCCGCCCTCGAAGAGCTCATGACCACCATCGAGCATGGTCACGGCTCCCTGGCGTGCGCTTCCGGCATGGCGGCGATTCAAGTCGCGTTGCAGGCCGCATTGGTCGATCGGCGCAAGTCGGTAATCGCGGCCAATGCTTTATATGGCGCCACCGTCAGTCTGCTGATGAATGTGCTGGAGCCGGCAGGCGTTGCCGTGCGTTTCGTGGACGTGTGCGATCTCGACGCCCTTCGTGCCGCCGTTGCCGAGGCCCAGCCGGGCTGCCTCTACATCGAAACCATTTCCAATCCTCTGCTCCGTGTGGCGCCCATGGACAAGATCGCGCAAATCGCGCGCGAAGCGGGCTCTGCTCTGGTTGTGGATAACACGTTCGCCACGCCCTTGATCGCCCGGCCTCTCGAACTGGGCGCCCACTTCAGCGTCCACAGCCTGACAAAATATCTTGCCGGCCACGGTGACGTGTTGGGCGGTGTGGTAGTCACCGACCAGCAACACCTGGAACCTCTGCGAGCGCTATCGCGCATCACGGGGCCGGTGCTCGGACCGTTTGAGAGCTACCTGACCATGCGCGGCATCAAGACCTTTCCGTTGCGCATGGAGCGCCAGTGCGCCAACGCGTGCCGGATAGCCTCGTGGCTCGCCACTCACCCGCGCGTCGAATGCGTCTATTTCCCAGCCAGTCCCGAACACCCCGACTCAACCACCATCCGTCGCCTTTTTCCGGCGAACCTTTTTGGCGCAATCGTCAGTTTCGAGCTAAAGCAAGCCGGCCGCGCCGAGATCTTCCGCTTCATGGATGCGCTCGAACTCGTGGTGCGCGCCACATCGCTGGGCGATGTGCACACCATGATGCTTTACCCCGTAATGAGTTCACACCGGGAAATCTCGCCCAAGCACCGTGAGCGGATGGGCATTCGCGAGAATCTGGTGCGGCTTTCAGTGGGAATCGAAGCGCCCGAAGACATCATTGCCGATCTGGAGCAGGCGCTCGGCAGCTGATTACTTTTCGCTTTTGACTTTTCTTAAAAATAAGTCAACGCATTAAAAAACATCTTGAACGTCAGGTAGCTCTGCCCGCGATACTGCGGCCTCATCCCAAACAGCACAATGTGTCCCGATCCGATGGCCGCGTCGATGATAGCCGCTCGTCCCGCGATCACCTTTTCGCCTTCGAGCCATCCCGACGCCAGCACGGCAGAATCCGTATACCGCGCCACCACCGGAAGCCGTGTTTCCCATGCCGGGCTTTGTTCGCTCCATATGGAGAGGTCCGCGGGAACACCGTACGCCAGCGGATGGTGCGTATCCAGGCGGATGTTGAGGAGAGACCCCGGAGAATAAAACCCGGTCCCGCCTGTTACCGCAGTCGCCGCCACACCAAGGTGCTCAATCGCATAGTCTGAGGCGTGATTCAAAAAAACCAGGGTTCCGCCCGAACTCGCAAAGTCGCGCAAGGCCTCCGCGCCCACATTCCCGAGCCCTCCCAAATACTCTGCGGGCATCGTGGCTGCGTAGCCGGTGTCGATGTTCCGCGAGGACTGATCGGCGAACACAATGACATCGAATTTCTGGCGCAAACCGCCGGCCTGGATATCGGCGTTGCGCACGCTGCTGTAGGCGAAGCCGAACTGCTCGAGTAGCCACCGCGTCCACCCTTCGTCCAGGTTTGGCATCCAGGGCCGGTACAAAGCGATTCGCGGCCGACGCAGTTCCTTCCAACCGCTCCGTGCGGCCAGCGAAAAGTCGCCGGAGGCCGGATCGCGCCACACGGGCCGACCGCTCTTCCAGGCGCGGTTTACCGTCGCCCAGGAGTCGCTGTCCGCCGCGGCAAGCACCGGACCGGCGGCCGCAACCGGCGCTTTCCATTCGCCGGAAGATTCCACCGGCTGCGATACCGGGTGTACGTCCACTCCCATTAACAGCGGCAGTGTGTGAGCGGTCACGTCGTAGGGCCGCTTCGGCGGCCCGCCGGGATACAGATGCTCTTCCGGATAATGTTGCCTCTCGAGCAGCGCCTTGGCCCAGCCGCCGTACGGCTGATGCATTGAAATCACGGCGCTGCCATCCGCGGTCTTTCCGATTTCCACCATTCCAAACCGCAGCGTCTCGAGCATTTTTCGCGTGGCTCCCGGATCGGGCTGATGCGCAGGAATCACGAAGCCCCACGGGTCTATGCGCGCCACCTGCCGCTGGCCCACCCGGTAGAAATTCCGCAACAGCTCTTCGCGATGAACCGCCGCGTTGTACAGGCACGATTCCCACGCGATTAACTGGTAATCGATAATGTCGCGAAGCCGCCATGTTCCGCCGAGCCACGGCTCCAGGTAGTTCCACGATTTCTCGCGCGGTTTGAAGCCGAGCGCGGTTTCGGAAATCTGATCGGGCCGCACCTCGATCGGCGAGGCCAGCCGCGCGCTGGCCGATTCCGTCAGAAGCCGCATGCCGCCATGAAAGGCCTGGTAGTGCCGCGACGGCGTCCAAAAGTCATAAATAGCGTTGAGCGCGATCCCCGTCTTGCCGGCCGCCGTCAGATCCGACGCAATCGCGGTCCCCATCATATTCGTCTCCTGCATCAGAATGGGATCGATGTTCGGCTCGGTCGGATCGAGCCACGGCGGCACGAACAGGCGCGACCCGAAGGCTCCCTGCTGGTGCACGTCGTAGACAATCTGGGGGTGCCACACATTGTGCAGCTTCGATATCGTGAGCTGCGTCTCTACCTGCGTAAACATGTACCAGTCGCGATTGTCGTCATGGCCGACATAGTGATGCCAGAGTTCCGGAGGATCGGTGCCCTCGGCGGGTGTCCCCAGCGTTTTGCGGTACCAGCGCGTGACGATATCCACGCCGTCCGGATTCAGCGAGGGCACCAGCAGCAGGATCGTGTCCCGTAAAATCGCGCGGAAGTGCGGCTTGTCTTCCGTCAGAATTCGGTAAGCGAACTCCAGCGCCGTATGCGTCGAAGCCAGTTCGCTGGCGTGGATGGAACACGTGATCAGCACCACAGTCTTGCCTTGCGCGAACAGTGGTTCGGCTTGCGCGGGGCTGGTGCGCCTCGGATCGGCGAGCTGCTGCTGGATGGCGATGTAGCGGTCGAGGTGCTGCAGCGTGTCAGGCGCGGCGATCACCGCTGCGATGAAAGGCCGCCCTTCGGTACTTTTCCCGAGTTCTTCCACCCGGATGCGGTCACTGGTCTTAGCCAGTTCCTGGAAGTAGGAAACAACCTTCTCCCAATCGAGCACGGTACGGTCGGCTCCGATCTCATGCCCGAAGTAACTCTTCGGTGTGGGAACGGCGCCAGATACCGACCATGCCGCTGCAAAAAAAAGAGGGAGCAGGCGAAGGCGGGCGCGCATTGGACCATTCTAACGCCCGCTCTGCCAGGAACTTGACAAAAACTTCGACTGCCTCTAATATGTCGTTGTGCGACATGTCGTACAACGACCTGATGGCGGTCCCTTGAGCGAGCCGGTTCTGCTGATCCTGATGAGCCTGGCCGCTCAGCCGCGGCACGGGTACGCGCTCATGAAAGACATTGAAGCCCTGAGCCACGGGCGGGTCAGGCTAAGCACAGGCACGCTTTACGGGGCGCTTCACCGGCTTCTTGACGATCTGTGGATCGAGCGTTTCGAACAGGACGACACCTCACGCGAGAAACAGGCGTACCGCCTCACAGTGTTGGGGCGGCGGCAACTGGAGGTCGAACTGGAGCGAATGAAGGAGTTGACCCGGGCTGGCTTGGCGCGGCTCCGCGTCAGCGAGGTTTGAATATGAAGCGATTCTTTAAGATTCTCCTCCGGCTTTATCCTTCCACTTACCGGGAGTTGCTGGGCGCGGAAATGTTGCGCGTATTCGTGCAGGCGGCGGAGGAACGCCGCGCGGAGGGGTGCCTGCCTTTCATCCGGTTTGCCGCCGCCGAACTGATCGGCTTGTTACTCGGATCTGCCCGCGCGTGGCGGTTTCACCGGCCCGATCGCGCTCTCGACCTCCGCAAGATGAGGCCGCCCGAGGTCAGCAAAGAGACATACGTCACCGCTCTCGATGAATTGCTCGCCGCGCAGCAGACGGTGGCTGTGAATCTCAGTCGCATGCAAGATGCCATTGCCCATCGTGAATTCGTGAAAGCCCGTCTCTTTTCAGACGAGGAGCGGAAGGCCCGCGAGCATTTGCGCCTGGTTCATCGGAAATACCGGATTGCCGGATAACGGAGCGAATTTTGCTGGTTGGACACTTGGCAGTGGGACTTCTCGGAAAGCGGATCGCTCCCTCGCTCTCGCTCGGTACGGTGGTGCTCGCGGCGCTCGCTGCTGATCTGCTATGGGCCGTTTTTCTGATTGCAGGAATTGAGCGCTTCGACATCGTCCGTCCCGGAGCCACTCTTATGAAGTCTGAGGTCGTCATGCACATCGGCTATAGCCACAGCCTAGCCATGGACTTGCTGTGGGCGGCCCTTTTCGCCAGCCCCTACTTCCTGCTGCGCCGCGACCGCCGTGGCGCCTGGGTATTGGGAGCGGCCGTGCTGAGCCACTGGTTCCTGGATCTTGCCAGCCACCGCCCGGACATGCCGCTAGTTCCAGGAAGTCCGCGCGCTTACGGGTTAGGCCTCTGGACTTCCATCCCCGCCACTCTGGTTGTGGAGGGCGGCCTGTGGATTCTGGCTGTAACTACATATTTGCGAGCCACCAATGCAAAGCGGTCTGCAGTGCACTGGGTCTTCTGGATCGGTTTCGCGATAATCACGGCCGCTTGGTACAACAATATTGCCGGACCGCCGCCCTCAGGCACTAACGCCTCCGCCGCGCTCGCCAGTCTGATCTTCTTCTTGTTGGTGTCGGCCTGGGCATTTTGGGTAAATCGGTTTCGTCCCGCGCAACATCACGGCAGCAGGTCGATCATGCGGTCAATCTCTTCGGGCCGGATGTAGAAGTGCGGGGAGGTCCGCACCCAACCGGCCCGAGGCGCGGCCGTAATCCCCTGCGCTTTGAGCTTGCGGACGATTTCTCCGGCGTCATGACCGGGTTTCCGAAAACTCACGATCCCGGCACCGGTCTCCGGTGTCCGGGGGTCAGCGATTTCGTACCCCTTCGCGCAGACGCCGCCCGCAATGCGGTTTCCGAGATTCTGGACAACCGGAGCAATTTGTCCGACCCCCACCTCAAGAAGAAATTCAATTGCAGCCCGTAATCCGTAGCAACCTATGGTATTTAGTGTCCCGCACTCATAACGGCCAGCGTCCGGGCGGAGAGACATGTCTCTCGACCCGTAATCCGCATAATTGGCGACGTTGGTCCAGCCGAATTCCACCGGCTCCACGTGCGATTGCAACTCTCGATTAATGTAGAGAATGCCGCATCCTTCCGGGCCCAGCATCCATTTATGTCCGTCGGCCGCAAGGGCGTGAATTCCGCTCTCCTTCACATCGACTGGAAATGCGCCCAGACCCTGGATTGCATCCACCATGTAAATGCAGTCATTGCGCCGGCAAATCTCACCGATCGCTTTAAGTGGGGCGCGATAGCCCGTCAGGTACTGCACAAAACTGATCGATAAGAGCCGGGCTCCCCGGCTCGCTTCATCGATTCGGTCGAGCGGGTCTGTGACCGATAGCCAAGTGACGTCTACGCCGCGCTCTTCCAGCTTCTTCCAGGGGAAAAAATTAGCGGGAAATTCCTCGCGGAAGCCGACCACCCGGTCACCCGCCTTCCAGTCGAGACCCATGGCCACGGTCGCGATCCCCTCGGATGTGTTTTTCACGATCGCGATCTCGGACCGGTCCGCCCCAATCAGCCGCGCCGCCGCCGCGCGCAATCCCTCATAGGTAGCCATCCACTCGTCATAGTGAAGGCTGCCGAACTGGAGGCAGTCGTCCGCTAACCGTTTCATGGCATCCGCCGCCGGTTTACACAAGGGAGCCACCGCGGCGTGATTGAGGTAAACCAGACGTTCCCGTATGGGGAACTGCCCGGCGTATTGCTCGGCAAGCAAGACTTCTTTTACAGGGATTTCACTCATTTGCAACCTGTCTCTTCTACGATACGTTAGTATGGTCTACGTATGCGGCCGCTCCCTATCTTCCTGGCATTGGCGGTGCTGGCGGGAGGTGTCCGGGCGGAGGACAAGAAGAAGGACCCGAACCAGATCGGCAATCGCGATGTGGGGAAGGGAGTCAACTTCTACTCTCTCGAAAAGGAGATTGCCCTCGGCCGGCAGCTTGCCCAGGAAGTTCTGCGGCAGGCCAAGCTCAATACCGACCCCATCATTACTGAATATGTAAACCGCGTCGGCCAGAATCTGGTGCGGAATTCCGACGCGAAGGTGCCGTTTACCTTCCAGGTAATCGAAGCCGACGACCTCAACGCGTTTGCGCTTCCCGGCGGATATATTTTTGTGAATACCGGGCTGATCGTCATGGCTGAGGAAGAGGATGAGTTCGCCGGCGCCGTGGCTCACGAGATTGCCCATGTTGCGGCCCGCCACATGACCCGCCAGGCGACGAAAAGCCAGATCGCCAATATCGCCAGCATTCCGCTCAGTGTTGTATTGGGCGGATGGGCGGGTGTAGCGGCCCGGCAGGGCGCCGGGCTGGTCATCCCGATGACTTTTCTGAGTTTCAGCCGCAGGGATGAGAGCGAGGCTGACTACCTCGGATTGCAGTACATGTACTCGGCCGGCTACGATCCGAACGGCGCGATTAACATCTTTGAAAGGCTGCAGGCGCTTTCCAGGCGCCAGCCCGGACGCGTTTCCCGGTTGTTTTCGACGCACCCCATGGATGATGCGAGAATCCGCAACGCGCAAAAGGAAATTCAGGAGATCCTGCCGGCGCGCGACACCTACGTGGTCACTACCTCGGAGTATAACGATGTCCGGCGGCGTCTTTTGAAAATGCAGATCCTCCGCAAACCTGCTGAGGACGACAACCGCCCGCGCCTGGTCAAGCCTCTCGCCCGTCACGAAGACTGAGGCTGCTCCTCACTCGCCAAGTTTTGGAAATAGCAGCCGGTCCAGGATGTGTCGGGACACGTCCTCCGGCGTCAGGAATTGATCCTCGATCTTGTAAGAGAAGCGCTCGTTGGAAAGCAAACCCAGCCCAATAATGAGCGGTTCGCCGTCGCCCGCTTCCACCTTGAAGGAGGGCGGCATCGAGACTAGCGTAATATCGAGCTTCCCGCGCGGCTGCCATTTGCCGGCTTGTTCATCGCGAACGGTGACGCGCAGTTTCGATACCAGGTTCGATATCTCGGCCGATTCCGGTCCGAACGCCTCCTTGTAGCGCGTTACGCACGCGGCGAGTTGCTGGTGCAACTCCTCCATCGCCTGCGGAAGCATCTCCTGCGTCTTGGCTTCCTTGCGCCGGCGATCCTGCTCCTCTTGGATACGCATTTCCAGCCATTGGGGACTCATGGGAATTTGAATCTCTACGCTACCATGCAGACAGGGCGTCTTCGAAGAGGCGGCTCAACTCCTCCGGACCGGCCGGCCGTGGCGCCAGTTTGGTCACCCGGTGCTGCGGCAGAGTTCCTTGCACTAAGGCCGGAATGTCGGAGGATGTATAGCCAATCGCGGTCAGCCCATTCGGAATTTTCAGCCGGTCCATAAACCAGGTGATCCGTTCGGACAGAATTCGCCCGGCGTCTTCCCGCCGGCATCGCGCTACATCCACGCCCAGAGCTTGAGCGCCTTCCAGGTGCCGGTCCGGATTTGCCGATGCGGTGAAGCGGAACACCGCCGGTGCGTTCAGGATGACGGAATAGCCGTGAGGGATTAAGGGATGATCCACCGCATAACCGGCGGCACGGTAGCTCTTCAGCATTCCAGAGACCGGGTAAGACATGCCATGAGGTAAATGCACTCCCGCGTTGCCGAAACCCACACCGGCATAGGACGCAGCCAGCAGCATGTTTGCCCGCGCTTCGTCATCCGACGGATCCTCCACCGCGCGAACCAGGTATTTTGCCACCATCCGCAATGCCTGAAGAGACCAGACATCGCTGATGGGGTTTGAGCCCTGGTAGGCTGGGCGCAGCGCAGGGCGCTCCGGGTATGGCCGCTGTTCGAAGGGGAGCGCCGTGTAGGATTCCAACGCGTGGCTGAGCACGTCGAGTCCGGTGGCTGCGGCGACCTGCGGCGGCATGGTCCGGGTGTTTTCGGGATCGAGCAGCCCCAGCGTCGGCTTTAGACGCCGGCTCGCAATCCCGGTCTTCGCGTGCATTTTGCTTAGATCGAAGATGGCCACGCCGGTGGTTTCGCTGCCGGTCCCTGCTGTCGTGGGGATGGCGATCAGCGGCTTTACCGGCCCCGGCACCGGCATTCCCTTGCCAATCGGCGGATTGACATAGTCCAGGAAGTCCGCCGGAGGATGGGAAACGTAAAGGTTTACCGCCTTGGCCGTATCCAAAGTCGACCCACCGCCGACTGCAACAATGGCGTCGCATGGGTTCTGCCGCGCAAAATGAATCGCATCGAGGAACGATTCGTCCGTGGGTTCGACGCGCACGCGATCGTAAATGACATACCGGATCTTGTTCTCCTCGAGCGATTCGAGAACCGTTTGCGCCGGCGGTAGCATGCGCACCACTGGATCGGTGAGGACCAGGACTTGGCGGGCGCCGAGATCGGCGAGGTCCTGTCCGACTTCCCGCGTCACGCCCCGGCCAAATCGGACACCGGAAGTAGCCATTTCGAAGGCAATTTCGTGTTTCATTATTTTCCTGGGATCACATCTATCCTCGTGAAAATTATACGCAACTTGGGTTTAGAAAAGCCGGGCACCGGACCAAGGTTCTGGTACCCGGGCAGTACGGGGAGGGCTTTCAATCAAGACCAAATGGACGCATTATGCTCTTGCGGCTCCCAGTGGTCTCCAAACTCGGTGACAACCTCAGATAGACCCACGGAGCCGCCCTTCTGGATTGCCAGAATCGACCTGACTCCTCACCCGCCGGGACTCCTGCCATGGTCTCGGCGGTCTTTTTTTTGGGCCTCCTCGATACTAGCAAGTTTTGAAAAGGTACGACGTACCCTTCTTGGTACGCAGTGGACTCGACTTCAGAGTTCAATAGCTACAGAATGGTTCGCACGGGAGAGATCATGATGAGCGTCCCGATTCGAAGCACCGAGACCACGACAGCTTGGCCGAAGATTTTGCGTAATTGCCGCGCATGCGGAAAAGAAACCCCGCATCAGATTCGCCAGGGTGCCGGAGTGGTAGTCACTCTCTGCGTTCCATGTCTGGAGCGCGCCCTGACGTACGAGCTGGACCGCGACTAAACGGGCCGGCGCAAGTCCCGCCTTGACCGGCTACCACATCAAATAAATGCGTTAAGTGATTTGTAAGAGCTGTCCCCACCCGTGCGTCATGGGGGACGAACGAGAAGCGCCGGTTGCTAGCTTCGTTGTTCGTTATCGCCGAATTTGCGATCGTTCTTTCGGCGCTTCAAAGCGTTATCGATGAGCGATGAGGCAAGCTGTTGTGCCGAGGGTTCTGTGCGGGAGCGTAACCGATGTCTATTGTCCGCGATCTCGTTTGCCGCGGAAATGCGCTCCGTCAACAGTTCAGCGCAAAGATCGCATTCGGAGGTAAACCGGGTCACGGGACCATTATTGGGCGAATCGCACGTTCGCAACAGGCCCATGCGTACTCCGGCCGGTACTAGGACAAATCCGCAGATTCGCGGGGGGTTAGCTCTGGGACTGTGCAGGAGCCGTGAGCCGGGGGCCGGAGTTTACATCTCGCGGCTGATACAGAGGATAGCTTGAGTATGTCCGGCAGAATCTCTCTCTACAGTCTGGCGAGTGATGACAGTTATCGGCGACCCATCTTTACGAGCTTGGCGCATGTGCTGTTCTTCGCCGAAGCAGGCGGCGGTGTGCTGGGAAGGCTCTGATCGAATCAGCTGCCCCAGGTTGCGTCCCACAATCTCGGCGCGTGTCCATCCGTAGAGCCGCTCGGCTGGTTTGTTCCAGAATAAGACCGTGCCATCGGGAGCGAGCACCGCGACCGCCTCGGAGACCAAATCGAGCAGGGTGGCGTATTGCCGTGCCAGACCGGCCTGGTGCTCGAGCACAAGATTGGCATCCCGCAGTTCTTCCGATTGGCGGGCGAGGACTTCGCGCATCAGGCTGTCTGAACGGGTATCCAGCTCAACCCCAATGCGATAGTTACTGATGTCGTACTTGTGGTTGTACCGAATGATGCCGGGAACATCGCGGCCGTTCCAGCGGATACGCACTTCGGGCGGAGCCAGGATGGCCTCTTCCGTCATCAACTGCATGCCGCGAGGCGAGACGTCGCGTATCCTTACCGGCCAAACTCTGCTCTCTCTGGCGAGTGCCACCAATTGAGCCGGCTGATTGACAATATAGCGGCGCTCCTTGCGCAGCTTGGCAGCAGCGCTCTCGGGACCAGCCGCGCGCGCAAGTTTTAACAGTTCGGGAGGGATCCACGGGTTAATGCTGCGTTCGTTGCCCCAGGTGATCGAGGTGTCTCCTGCTAACGTCATGCGGTCCGGCGGAAAAGTGCAAGCCTGATACCAACAATCCGCTGATTTGTTTCAGGGAGTTGCATGGCTGCTTTTGGATCGGGCCGGGACA
The DNA here is from genome assembly GCA_964554945.1 of uncultured Solibacteraceae bacterium. Lineage (GTDB taxonomy): Bacteria > Acidobacteriota > Terriglobia > Bryobacterales > Bryobacteraceae > PSRJ01. The sequence continues at coordinate 12,069 of CAZKQQ010000072.1, forward strand.
AACTGTCAACTCGGCGGACAACTTGGCAGGCCGGATTTGCGGGCTACGGTGTGATCTCAAACACAGCCAGGCGCGCCTTTAGATTGGCTTCCAGGTCGTTCCCGCTGGGAAAGATGTCGCGCTTTAGGAAGGCCGGCAAGCGCTGCACCAATTCGGGATACAGCAACGCGTCGCAGCGGACGGCGGAATAGTCCAGCGAGTCCGCCATCTGGCACGCGAGCTTAACAACCTGGAGGAGCGGGGAGTCTTTCGGATCGAGCGGCTCGTGGTGGTGTTCACAGATTTCGGCGAACGCTGGAGGATATGCCCAGTTACTCACGAGCCAAGCGCCCGCCATCCCATGATCGACGTTGACGGCGGCGCGTTCCGCCGCGAGCACGGCGGCCCCATCGTCATATTCGTCCGCCAGCACGGGAGTCATCTCACGCGGATACGACTTCAACAAGCCGAGCCGCCCGATATCGTGCATCAATGCTGTGGTATACGCGTGGTCTCCGGAGACATCGAAAATCGGTGAGATTTCCTCGGCAATTACCGCGGAGGCGGCGCTGTGCCGCCAGCACTGCTTTACCAGTGGACCGCCATGGCCGAGAAAAGCCCGCATCGCCACCGTCACAGCCAGCGCCTTAATGCGATCGAGGCCCAGCACGGCAATGGCGTGCCGGAGAACACTCATGCGCGAAGTAAAGCCGAACAGTGAGGAGTTAGCCAGCAGCAGCACTTCGGCGGCAAACGCCGGGTCGGCTTCCATGGCGAATGCCAATCGCTGGATATCCACATCGGGATCCGCCGATAGCGCCAGCACCTGGTTGGCTATGGAGTTCAGCGGAGGCAGATTGCACAACTTAACCGGGATCGTGACCGTGTCGGTCTGGAAATCCTGCTCGGTGGGAATCGCCCTTACTGGCGGAGTCGCCGCGGGTGGAACGAGAACCTTCTCTGCCATATATTCATAAATATCGGACTAAAGATCTCTAGGTTAGATACTCTTTTGTTAATATCCACGATTAACTTTGGTAAGGGACTACGGACCCTCTCGGTACTTGTGAACCTTCTGCGCCGCCCCGGATCTCGGTAATACTTGAGCCAGATCTGAATCTTATGGAACCTGATGGTTTGTTCCTTATGATGCTTGTCTGCATCTTCGCCGCTTCCATCATCGTGCTTACGATTCGGAGAGCGGCGCCTGCTCGCACGGAGCTTTCGGTCACCCCGAGCTCAATCGAGGAGCTTTCAACCGACCGTTATCGCCCCATGCAGCGACTTCTTGATGCCGCGGATTTACAGGTATTGCGCTCGCAGCCTGGATATAAACCCGAGATGATTGCCCGGCTGCGGCGTCAGCGGTGTCAGATATTCCGCGGGTACCTGCGGTTGCTGCAGGACGACTTCGGACAGGTCTGCCAAGCTCTCAAGCTGCTCATGGTGCATGCCAAAGATGACCGTCGGGACCTGGCATTCGTTTTAATTCGGAGCCGTCTTCGTTTTGCGTTCGGAATGGCGTTGGTTCAAGTCCGGTTGGGTTTGTATCGCTGCGGAGTCGGGACAGTCAATGTGGCGAGCGTGCTCCATACACTCGAACATTTGCAAGACGAGCTGCGGTCGCTGATTCCATCCGTGGCTCTGGGCGCGTGAGCCGGAGGCCTACTTCGCCTTGCGATCGGCCGAAGACTGCCCGGATTTCGTTGCCGATCTCTCCGCCGGGTAGACTAACAGCGCCACGGTGCCTCCATCCGGAGTGTTTGCCGATTTGCCGGCCCCGAGGATTCGGATTCGCGTGTCATCCAGTTTGAAATGTCCGGACAGGTAATCGCGTACGACCGCCGCCCGCGCCTTAGTCAGTTCGAGCTGTTTATCCGTATCACCTTTGGAATCCGCATAGGCGGCCACCACAGCCAGCCCAAAGGAGTTCTGTTCGAGGAACCGGCCGGCTTCGTCCAGGGCTTTGCCGTTTTTTATCTTTGCACTGTCCGGTTTATCGAACAGCTTGGCGGCCGCATAATCGAAACGCCGGGTCGGCATTACATCCGGCAATGCGGCGATTGCATATCGTTTCAATTCCGACGCATCTTCGTAACCTCGTTTATTGAAAAAACCGCGCAACAAGAAGTTGTGCTTTAGCGCCTCGGTGTCGTCCTGCAGATTCGCAGCGACCTGGTTGACGTGCCGATAGACGCTGCGATCGTTGAGCAGTCCTCCCACGGTGCCTTGGCCGTTGTTGAGTTTTGCGGTAATCGCCTCCAGATTGCCGGCGGTCTGGTTCACGTTCTGCATTGCGGTTTGGGCGGAATCCAGGATGCCATTCGTCTTCTTGATCATGTCGGAAATTTGCAAAGGAGGCTCGGCCTTGAGCGTGTCCCCGCTATTGACCCTGGGCGCGCCGGGTGATCCGAAAGTGATCTCCACGTATTGATCTCCCAGTAACCCCTCGGTTCCGATCACCGCGACCGAGTCTTTCTTAATGACATTGCGGGTTGCCTCCTTCAAGTCCATTTGAACCCGGACCTTCTGGTCGGACCGGTTCGGAAGGAGAATCCGGCGTACCGCCCCCTGATGTATCCCTCCGACCCGCACCGTCGCTCCCTCGATCAGCCCCGCGACGTTCGGGAAATCGGCGTTCAATTCATAAGTCGGGGTAAAGCGGAATTGATGGCTGCCGATCCAAAAGACACCGAACGTGAAGATCAGCAGCGTTACCGCGATGAATGCTCCCAATCGCAATGTGCTTGACATAGATATGCTCCTACGAGCCCTCTCGCAAAAAGCGGCTTACCACGGGTTCTTCGCTCTTCTGTAACTCGGCAAATGTGCCCTGCGCGGCGATCCTTCCTTCGTGCACCAGAATGGCGCAGTCGGCAATCGCACGCGCG
>CAZKQQ010000072.1:14948-29021 GCA_964554945.1 uncultured Solibacteraceae bacterium
AGATTTGCGATTTCCTCGGAAGTGATCGGGTCGAGCCCCGCCGTCGGCTCATCAAACAGTAGGATTTCGGGATTGAGCGCCAGCGCCCGCGCCAGTCCCACGCGTTTCTGCATGCCGCCCGATATCTGCGAGGGAAGCTTGTCCAGGCCTTGCTTGATCCCCACGCTAGCCAACAGCTCGCGGGCACGCTGCTTCTGTTGGCTGCGGGGCTCGCGGGTATGCCGGCTCATCGGGAAGATGACGTTTTCTTCCAGAGTCAGCGAGTCGTAGAGCGCAGCCTGCTGGAAAAGAAAGCCCATGCTTTTCCGGATCTCGTTCAGTTCACGGGTATCGAGCCCGATGATCTCTTTGCCGCGGATCCGCACGGAGCCGGAATCGGGAGCTTGCAGACCGATCAGCAGCTTCAGCAGCACGCTTTTACCTCCTCCGCTGCGGCCTAGGACCACCAACGTTTGCCCGTCGCGGACTTCGAGAGCGATGCCGTCGAGCACCGTCTGGGCGCCAAATGACTTGTGCAGGTCCTGCACCTGAATCGGAATTTGCTGCTGTTCGCTTTCCATGGCCCCTCAAGTTAGCGGCCAGAGGATCAGCATGATCCGCACCAACACGACGTCCGCCAGCATCACGAACAAAGACGACAGCACCACTGAACTAGTCGTGCTGCGTCCCACTCCTTCCGTGCCCCCGGTGGTACGCATGCCCTGGAAGCAGGCGACCAGCCCGATGATGAAGCCAAATACAGCCGTCTTCAGAATGGGTGGAATATAGTCGCTGAAGGCGACGTCTTTAAAACCGTTCTCCAGGAACAGGCGCAATGAAATTGGTTCCGAAATCGTCTCCGTGACCCAGCCCATTAAAATACCGCAGCAATTCGCTGCCAGCGTGAGGAAGGGGAGCATGGCCATGCACGCCAGCACCCGGGTTGCGGCCAGATACTTGTAGGGATCCACCGCCGACGCCTCCATCGCGTCGATCTGTTCAGTGACTTTCATTGAGCCAAGTTGCGCGCCAATGCCGGCGCCGGCCCGGCCGCTGACGATCAGTCCTGTGATCACCGGGCCGCTCTCTTTAACAATGGAGAAGACGATTACCGCGGGAAGTAACGATTTAGCGCCAAACTGAACCAGACTATCGCGCGTCTCCAGCGAGAGTACGACGCCGGTGGCCGCGCCCGCCAAAGCCACCAACGGCAGCGATTTCGCGCCGACAAAATCGCACTGCCGGAAGAATTCGCGTAATTCGTACGGCGGGGAAACCGCAGCTTTTACCAACCGGGCGCAAAACAGCCCAAGCTCACCGAACCATTCCAGGCCGGAACGAAACAAATTCCCCACATCCTGATCTGCCTGCCACTCTACTGCCAAACTTCAGGGCAGATTCGTACCTCTGCCCTGAACGGGCTGATATCTCACAGTCTTCCGTTCCACCGGACCTATTTGGTCCTGCTGTACACGATGCCCTCTCGTAAGATGATTGTTCTTCCACACACGCATTTCACGCTGGAAGATTCTTTCGTGGACGCCTCTTTACGGGGGAAACTCCATTTCTTCCCGCATTCGCAGAGATAAGCAATCGTGTTTTGCGCCATACGGGTATTCTCCCGCATCCACGGTGCGGCTAGCTTGCTGAGCGCTGTTCGCCACTCACGCGGTGCGCGGCAGCCGCTCGCAGATTCTGCCGAACATATCGAGCATGGCGCGATTAAAGGCCGGGATATCGTCCGGCTTGCGGCTTGACACCATATTTCCATCGACCACAACTTCCTGGTCCAGATACTCCGCGCCTGCGTTCCTCAGATCAGTTTTGAGCGATGGCCAAGACGCGATCTTCCGCCCGCTGGCGGCCCCGGCTTCAATCACCATCCAAGGACCATGACAGATGACCGCCACCGGCTTATCAGCGTCGAAGAAACTCCGTGCGAATGCGACGGCTTTGGGTTGCATCCGCAGCCGGTCCGGATTCATAACGCCTCCTGGCAAGAGTAGAGCGTCGAAGGTTTGTGGCACAGCTCTATCGAGCGGCACATCGACCTTCAGATGCTCGCCCCATTCGGTGAGATTCCAGCCGCGAACCCGCTCTGGTTTAGGAGAAACCACCTGCGTGGTCGCACCCGCCTCATCCAGCGCCTTGCGGGGCTCTGTTAGTTCGACCATTTCGAAACCATCTTCCACTAAAATTGCGACTTTAAGCCCGTTCAAATTGCCCATTTAGAACTCCTTCCTGCACATCTCTTACGCAATGGGTTTGCCATTGTCGCGGCGGGTTGACCGAATGGTGGCATTAAAAACGGAAGGACAGTTCGTTGTGCTCTTCGTTACCGCCTGCGGTCGAAATGCGAAGGAACTCTGTTGACTCCATGCCGCGGCCGACTCGACCATAAAGACAGACCTCGCGACCGGCAGTTTCACTAAGGAAAATTCGATGAAGATAGATACACTCGAAACGCTTTTACAGTCCGAACTGATGGACATTTATGATGCGGAGAAGCGGCTCGTCAAAGCCCTTCCCAAACTCGCAAAGGCAGCCTCTTCCGATGAGCTGCGCGATGCCATTCAAGAGCACCTCGACATCACCAAGGGTCAGGTGCAGCGCCTGGAACAGGTGTTTGATCTTTGCGGATTTCCCGCCAAGGCGAAGACCTGCGCCGGCATGAAGGGGCTCATCGAAGAGGGCGAGGAAGTCATGAACACCAGCGCCGAAGGCGCGCTCATGGATGAGGCGCTGATTGGAGCGGCGCAGCGCGTGGAGCACTACGAGATGGCAGCCTATGGAACGGCCCGGACGATTGCCGAGCAACTGGGGAATCAGAAGGCGGCCGGGTTGTTGGAAGAAACGCTCAATGAAGAAAAGGAAGCGGACGCCAAATTGACCGAAATTGCGGAACAACTGTTCGAGCAATTGGGGCAAGAAGAACCTGCGGAAAACGCCGGTCGGCAATCCAAATCGCGAACGAAATCTTCCAGGGCGTAAAACCTGCGTATTAGCTCACACGGTCGCGGGTTCTGAGTTTCTTACACAGAGCTGCGACCGTGAAGCAGCAGCGTTCATGCTGCTTTCGCCGCGTGGGTCCGGTGCTGCTTCTTCTCCAGGTATTTTGTGATCAGCACCATGACGCTGTATTCTTCGGGCCTGAGACCCCGGCCTTTATAAGCTTGCTGTTGCGCGATGCCCTGCCGCATTACATCAAACAAAGAGCCGTCCGAGTATGCGTCCAGTATGGCTGGATGAATATAGTATTTCCGGCAGGTCGCAGGCCGGTTCCCGAGTTGCCGCGCCACTTGCTTGACCGCTTCCACGGTCTTGCCTTTTTCGTCCTTCTGGTTGAGATGCGGTCCTGCCTCCGCCAATGCGCGGGTCGCCAGCACGGTTCCCGCCCAGGTGCGGAAGTCTTTGGCCGTGAAGTCCTGGCCGGTGATCTCCCGCAAATAGTTGTTGATATCTCCGGAGTCCACGGTGCAGATGGTGCCGTCGTTGTCGACATATTGAAACAACCGGTAGCCGGGGAGTTCCTGGCACTCGCGCACAACGTGGGCGAGCGCGCGGTCGTGCAGCTCAATGAAATGATGGAGTCCGCTCTTTCCTTTAAAATCGAAACGCAGAGTGTCGCGCGACATCCGCACGTGCCGGTTGCGCATCGTGGTCAGGCCGAATGATCCATTCTGCTTCTCATATTCGGTGTTGCCCACGCGGATATACGTGGTTTCGAGGAGCCGTACCACGGCCGCCAGCACTTTTTCGCGGGGCAGACCGGAGCGTCTGAGATCGCGGGCCACTCTTTTTCGAATCACAGCCAGAACCGTTCCGAACGCGATCATGCGGCCAAATTTGTCCTGATCGCGCACCTCGCGGTAGCGAGTATGATACCGGTACTGCTTGCGGCCCTTTGCGTCCCATCCGACCGCCTGGATGTGGCCGCAAGAGGCAGGGCAGATCCACACATCATTCCACGCCGGAGGAATCGCGAGTGATCGGATACGCTGCAACTCATGCTTCGCGGCAATCGACCGTCCCTGCGGTCCGAGATAGCGAAACCCCCGGCCGCAACGCAGCCTCCGAATCCCCGGTCCCCGATCATCCACGTAGCGCAGCCCGGCCAGCCGGGCTGACTCGAGATAGTCGGTGCTGGACTCCGAAGGACCCGCTTTAGCGCGCATCCAATAGTGCAGCCAGCAATCGCATTTCCATCCGTGATCGCTAACGAGCGTTACGACTGGCACCGCACTTGCAACTTTTAATTGTGGGTAAGGAGCCGCTATTCCGAAAATCGTTCCAAACCGTACATTGCCGATCGGCGCTGAAACCTTAGCCACACCTGGAGTGCACTTTCGCGTTTGGGCGCCTCTCCGCAAACGTGTGGAAGTAGTTCTGGAAAGCGGTCCGGGCGCTCCCGCGGAAATCGAATTGTCGCCGGACGGCGAATATTTTACGGGTTTCGCGGAGCAGGCTGCGAACGGGACGCGATATCGGTACCGGCTCGATCGAGCCGGTTTGTTCCCCGATCCTGCCTCCCGCTTTCAGCCGGACGGCCCTCACGGTTCTTCCGAAGTAATTGACCCATCCCGCTTTCCCTGGACCGATTCCGATTGGGCCGGTGTTAGTCTCGACGGGCAGGTCATTTCTGAAATCCACATTGGCAGCTTCACCGATGAGGGAACTTTCGATGCCGCATTGAGACAAATTCCGGCGCTCGCCGATACCGGCATATCAGTGATCGAGCTGATGCCGGTCGCCGACTTCCCCGGCCGTTTCGGCTGGGGTTACGACGGTGTGAATTTGTTCGCGCCCACCTGGCTTTACGGCCGGCCGGACGATTTACGGCGCTTTGTGAATACGGCTCACGCCCATAACATCGCCGTGATCCTGGATGTCGTATACAATCACTTCGGCCCGGACGGCAATTATTGGGGCGAGTTCTCGCCTTATTACTTCACGACCGCCTATAGCAATGAATGGGGCCAAGCCATCAATTTCGACGGCGAGAATTCTGCTGCGGTGCGGGAGTTTTTCGCATCCAATGCGGCCTACTGGATCCAGGAGTTTCACCTCGACGGTCTCCGGCTGGACGCGACTCAGCAAATGTTCGACAGTTCTCCGGAACATATTATTTCGGTCATCGGGAAACGCGTGCGCGAGGCGGCGCGCGGCCGCTCTGTCATTTTAATCGCCGAGAACGAGCCGCAGGCGACGCGGCTTGTGCGTCCGCTCGAGCGCAGGGGTTTCGGCGTCGATGCTCTGTGGAACGACGACTTCCATCACAGCGCGATGGTCGCGATGACTGGACGCAACGAAGCGTACTACACCGACTACCTGGGTAAGCCGCAGGAATTTATCTCGGCCGTCAAGTATGGTTACCTGTATCAGGGTCAATGGTATAAGTGGCAGAAACAGCGGCGGGGCGCTCCTGGTTTTGGCCTGCGGGCTTCACAGTTTGTGAATTACATACAAAATCACGATCAGATTGCAAATTCCGGCCGTGGGGAGCGGGTCCACAAATTGACCAGCCCCGGACGGTATAAAGCGATGACGGCACTGCTGCTTCTGGCGCCTAACACGCCGATGCTTTTTCAAGGGCAGGAGTTTGCGTCCTCCAAACCGTTTTATTATTTCGCCGACCACAAACCGGAGTTGGCGAAGCTGGTGCAGGGTGGCCGCGCCCGGTTTCTCGCACAATTTCGCAGTCTGGCGCTTCCCGAATCCCGAGAAAGTCTTCTCGATCCGGGTAACCCGGCAACTTTTCAGAAGTGCAAGCTCGATTTCTCCGAACGAGACCGCAATGCCGCTTACTATGCTTTGCACAAAGACCTGATCCGGCTGCGCCGCGAAGATCCGGTGTTTCGCTTACAGGCTCGAGGCGGTCTGGATGGAGCTGTGCTCGCCGACGAGGCCTTTGTGCTTCGGTATTTCGGCGAAAACGGCGACGACCGCCTTTTGATTGTGAACTTGGGAATCGATCTTCATCTGGACCCAGCTCCGGAGCCTCTGCTGGCGCCCCCCGAAGGCCAGCGTTGGGCGCTGCTATGGTCCAGTGAAGACACGAGGTATTGCGGTGGTGGCGCCTATTGCCCCGAAACTGTGGACGACAACTGGAGGCTGCCCGGACATGCCGCGGTGGTGATGCGGCCTATAACGCTGGAAGAGAATCGCGATGCTTGAACCGGTCCGTGTTATGCCTAAGCACACGGTGCGCGATCCGGAAGCGGATCCGCATCTCAAAGAGGAATGGCTCGTCACGAACGGTCTGGGCGGCTATGCCTCCGGAACCGTGAGCGGCGCCATCACTCGGCGTTATCACGGCATGCTGATTGCCGCGTTGGCGAACCCGCGCGGCCGCATGATTGTCTGCAATGCACTTTCGGAGCGGTTGCGGCGCCCCGACCGGCATGTTGTATACACCGGGCCGGAAGAACTGACTGGCGGTTCGACCGACGATACGCTCCCGGTTGCGGAATTCCGTCTCGAAGGCGGCCTGCCGGTCTGGCGCTACGAATCCGACCACATCGTTCTAGAAAAGCGCCTGATCATGCCGTACCGGCAAAATGCAATCCATGTCATATATAAGCTCCTTAAAGGAAACGACACGTTGCGCCTGGGAGTTCGGCCGAACGTCCATTTCCGCCCGCACGACGCGCCTGTCAATGCTGCTGACGAGCTGAAATATTCTCTCACCGCGTGCGAGGGCCGCTATGAAATTTCAGCCGGCCCAGATCAGCCGGTGCTCCGGATGATCATGTATGGCGACTCCCCCGCGTTCACTTTCGATCGAAAAACCATCCCCAACGTCTTCTATCGGACCGAGAGCAACCGTGGATACGATTCCCACGGCTCGTTATGGAGCCCCGGGTATTTTCGCGTCGATCTCAGCGAAGGGTCGCAAGCTACGCTAGTCGGTTCCACTGAAGACTGGGATACCATCTGCGCTCTCAGCCCTCAGCAGGCGATGGACGCTGAACTCGAGCGGCGCCGGATTCTCTTGTCTATGGCGGGAACGGCCGCGCATGAGCCTGCCGCCGCAGAGTTGGTCCTTGCCGCCGATCAGTTCCTCATTACGCCAGTCGGCCGTCCCGAAGATGCTGCTCGTGCTCGCGCCGGCGGCGACGAAATTAGAACTATCATTGCCGGATATCACTGGTTTACCGATTGGGGCAGGGACACCATGATCAGCCTGGAGGGTCTGACCCTCACGACCGGTCGCAAAAGCGAGGCAGCGTGGATCTTGCGCACCTTCGCTCACTACATCCGCGATGGGCTGATTCCAAACCTGTTTCCCGAAGGCGAAAAGGAAGGGCTGTATCATACCGCCGACGCCACGCTCTGGTTCTTCCATGCCCTGCATCGTTATGTCGAGGCAACCGGCGACCGCACTACGTTGCGGATCATATTGCCGTGTCTGATCGAGGTGATTCAAAAGCATATCCAGGGGACGCGGTTTGGCATTCATGTCGATCCCGCTGATGGCCTGCTCTCCCAGGGCCAGGAGGGTTACCAGCTCACCTGGATGGATGCCAAGGTGGGCGATTGGGTGGTTACGCCGCGGCGCGGCAAGGCTGTCGAGATCAACGCGCTGTGGTACAACGCCTTGCGGCTCACTGAGCGCTGGGTAAAGCAAGAAGGCGGCGCCAGCTCTGCCGAATTTTGCGAGGCCGCGCAGCGCGCCCGCGACTCCTTCAACGCCCGCTTCTGGAATCCCAAAGCCGGCTATCTCTATGACGTGATCGACGGCGAAAAAGGAAATAGCGCCGAGTGCCGACCTAACCAGATTTTCGCGATTTCCCTCGATTATCCAGTCCTCTCTGAAGAATATTGGCAGCCGGTGCTGAACGTAGTCACCCAGCGGCTGCTCACCCCCCGCGGTCTTCGGTCGTTGGCGCCGGGCGAGCGCGATTACAAGCCGAAATATTACGGCGACCTCCGGGCCCGCGACGCCGCCTATCACCAGGGAACGGTGTGGGCCTGGCTGATTGGACCTTACGTTGATGCGTGGCTGCGGGTGAATCCTGGCGATCCCGCGCGAGCCCGCAAATTTCTCGAAGGATTCGCCACGCACCTCAACGAGGCTTGTATCGGCTCGATTAGTGAGATTTTCGATGCTGAAGAACCGTATACCCCCCGTGGTTGCATTGCGCAAGCATGGAGTGTTGCCGAGGTCCTCCGCTCCTGGGTGAAGACTGCCGCGGTGCCCCAGCCGGCGCTTGCAGCGGCCGGCCACGAGCATATATGATCGACCTGTGAGCGGCACGCAGCTAAAACGGTTTTCGGGTATAGCTTGCGTCATCGTGCTCGGCCTGTTTACGGCCGCGGCGTTGATCAGTGATCTGGGATTCGACTGGCCGCTGGCACTTGTCCGGCAGCTGGCGGCAGGACCCCGTTTGCTGTCGTATGACCGCCTTCCGTCCGAGGACGGCGAAGCGTGCGCGTACGAGCCGGTTTCCGAAACGTCGCCTCCGCTGGCCGGCGCCATGCCGCTGCGCAGTGCTCTGCTGCAGGCGCGTATCGCGCAGCCTGATGCCGCGGACATGAGCCAGCGAAAACCCGTGCGTACGATCCGGGATCCTTACGCCGCCTACAGCGCCGTCGCTGTGGATAACGCGCACAACGAAGTGGTTCTTACCGACGAGAACCTATTCAATCTGTGGGTCTATGATCGGACAGCGAAAACGCCGGCCAATGGCTCGACCGAGCCGAAGCGCATCATCGGCGGGCTAAATACCAAAATCGAATTTCAGTGCGGTCTATATATTGATCCCGCCAACGGCGATATCTATGCTGTCAACAACGACACCATCGATACGCTGGTGGTCTTCTCCCGCAAAGCCGTTGGCGATGTTGCGCCCGACCGTGAGCTGCATACTCCCCACGGCACTTTTGGGATCGCGGTTGATGAGATGGCCAAGGAGCTGTTCCTCACGGTTCAGCACGACAATGCCATCGTCGTGTTCAACAAATCGGCGAAAGGCGTGGAAGCTCCGCTGCGCGTTGTCCAGGGGGACCACACCGGGCTTGCCGACCCCCACGGCATGGCCCTCGATCCGAAGAACAATTTGCTGTTCGTTACCAATCACGGCTCCACGCATCAGGTGCGGCCGCCGCCGCCAGGTACGAGGAGACGCGAGGACATTGCGGGCTGGCCTTTGACGCGCGATGATGCGGTCCCCGGCTCTGGCAAGATCCTGCCGCCCTCAATCACGGTTTACCCGAAAGACGCCAAGGGAGACGCCGCGCCGCTGCGCACCATTGCCGGGCCGAAGACGCAGATGGACTGGCCCACCGGGATCGCCGTCGATCCGGAACGCAACGAGATTTACGTCGCCAACGATGGCGGAAATTCCATCCTTGTCTTCGATGCCGCTGCCGGCGGCGATGCGGCTCCTATCCGCGTACTGAAAGGGCCCAAGAGCCTGGTGAGCAATCCCACCGGCGTCTATCTCGATAAGGCTAACAACGAGCTGTGGGTCGCCAGTTTCGGCAATCACATCTCCGCGGTGTACAACCCGCTGGCAAATGGCGATGTCGCGCCAATCCGGTTCATTCGCAGCGCGCCTCCGAACCAGCCCGTGCCAGGCCTGGGCAATCCGCATCCGCTGGCATACGACACGAAACGCGAGCAGATTCTGGTCCCGAATTGAGTGGCCCATCCGCAAATTGCGGTTTTCGCCAGGTCGGCGGAAGGGGGAGCACAGCCAGTTCGGAAAGTGGAAGGGCAGGGCAGCCTGTTAGGCCGCACCATGCACGGCATCGCTTATGATGCGATCCACGACGAGTTTTCCGTGCCGCAGCAGTTCGGGCAAGCCATTCTCACCTATCGCGGCGCGGCCAATGGCGAGGAGCGGCCCATCCGGATTATCGAGGGCCCGCACACCCAGTTGGACGCGCCCGAACATCTCGATGTGGATCCGGTTCACAACGAAATCTTCATGCCGACGCGCCACGGGACCATTCTGGTCTTCCCGCGCGACGGGCAGGGGGATGTCGCGCCGATTCGCGTTCTGGGTGGTCCCGATACCATGCTCGGCAGCGATCAGCCGCTGGCTGTCGATCCAGTTCACAACCTTCTCATTACCGGCGGACGTACCGGCCGCGGCGAGAACCGCCAGGTGCGCCTGCTGATTTTCAACCGCACCGATTCCGGCAATGTTAAACCGAAGGCCGTCATCGGCGGGCCGCGAAGCGGCCTTCATGATTTCGGCGGACCATTCACCGTCTATCCGCCGAAGGGCGAAATTATCGTCAGCGTTCGCGGAACAGGTCCCAACGCCGACATGGCGTCCGACGAGTCCTACGTGGGCGTGTGGAGTATCGATGACAACGGCGATGTAGCGCCGAAGTGGACGATCGGTGGCCCAAAGGGCATCCTCCGCATGCCGCGCGGCATCGCGCTCGACGTCAAGAACAAAAACATGCTGGTTTCCGACAAGCGTCTGAATGCCGTGCTGACGTTCCGTTTCCCGGAGATGTTCTGAGTTAGCTTGGGCGCCGGCAGCAGCTATCCACCGACACGCACTTCAGGTGCAGATTCCCCAGCTTCGATCCGACTTCGGTCAGGCCGAGTTTCCCGGGCGTGATCTTGTGACAGAAACCGCAACCAAATTCGTCGAATCGGGTGGCGATTTGACGCTGCTGCGCGGAACGCTGGCCTGGTTCGACCTGCGCGATCAGGTTCATGGCAGCCAGCATGCGGCTGCAGCCTTCGAAATCCTGCCCCAGCCGCTTGCCTTTGTCGGTAAATCCGAGCGTGCCATTGCTGCTTACACTGTGACAATCCTTACATCCGCGAGCGTCAAAAACGGTTTGAGTCAGCTCGATTTGGCTCTGCGCAGCATTCACGGCGTGCTTTGGCCAGCCGGCGAGGAATGCCGCCAGTATTGCGGTACCGGCCAATCCGAGAGCAATTCGCTTTTGCATGGAATCTAATTTCCGGTATCTAAAAAGATACACGATTTTCCCAGTTTCCGCCGCAAGTCTTCACGCAGTGGGTTAGCTGGGCCTTAACCAGAAGTTATGTCGGAAATCTCACACAACAAGGAACTTCCGTGGTACGTCGGAGGCGGCCAAGCCGCAAAAACCCCGTGAGAAAATACTCGCCGTTCCGTAAAATCGGAGTAGGCGTTTCCGGAGCTTGACCGCCTAAAGAGTGCCGAGGAGCGATGGCCATTGACGGTTAAAGAGCACCCGTACCAAATTCTGCTGGCAGAAGATTCAGCCGCCGACGTGAGCATTGTTCGCATGGCGCTTCGGGACCAGAATTTCGATCACGTTCTCCACGTGGCGCGGGACGGCGAGGAAGCGATTGCGTTCATTGAAAAGGCCGATAACGATTCGACGGCGCCCGGACCGGACCTGCTGCTGCTCGACATGCATCTGCCGCGTTACAACGGTGAACAAATCCTCCAGCGCCTGAGATCGACCGAACGTTATGCGCAGACGCCTGTCGTCGTCATGACTTCATCCGCCGCGCCGGAGGATCAGGCCCGGGCGCAAAAGCATGCGGCGCTATTTTATTTCCAGAAACCCTCGCGTCTTGACGAATTCATACAGCTGGGGGTTATCGTCCGCGATATTCTCGCCAGGAAGACACGAGTAGGCGCCCAAGCCGGGCGTGCCAAAGGTGGTGAAGTTGCATGATTCCGGTATCCACAACCGGAAGCGAAATTCCCGAAAGGGACGGAGTGTCAGCGCGCGCGAACGGGGCGGAGGCCGGCCCTGACAGAGCCCTGTTTCGAGAGCTCCAGGCCCTGCGCCGGAGCGAGGCCGTGCTGCGTGATTTCTTTGAGACATCGACCATCAGCCTTCATTGGGTCGGCGCGGATGGCACGATTCTGTGGGCAAACCAGGCGGAGCTTGACCTTCTCGGTTATGCGCGCGACGAATATATCGGCCGGAACATTATCGACTTTCACGCAGATCGGCCGGTGATCGACGATATCCTTGCCTGCCTGTGCCGGGGCGAGACGCTGCGCGACTATCCGGCGCGGCTGCGGCACCGCGATGGATCCATCCGCCATGTCCTAATCAATTCGAGCGTGCTGTTCGAGGAAGGAAAATTCGTTCACACCCGTTGCTTTACCCGCGATGTCACCGCGCTCAAGGAAGGGGAACGGAGGCGTGAGCAACAGGCGCAAGCCAACAATCTTGCGGCGCGTGTGGGCAAACAATTGATCGAAAGCGGCAGCCTTTCGGAGATGCTTGGCAGGTGCGCCGGCACGATCATCGGTAATTTTGGCATCGCGCGCGCCCGCATTTGGATGGTCGAGGGGTCCGAACCGGCGCTTTTCCTGCAGGCGCAAGCGGGCATTGAGTTCGCGACGAACAATGGCTGCATCGCAGGGGATTTGATTAGCCGCTTGGCTGCCGGCGACCGTAAGCACGTCGTGAATGGCATCAATGCGGAGTCGCTCATCCCCGATAAGGACTGGGCGATCCGCGAGCAAATGACGGCGTTCGCGGCATATCCTCTGACGATCAACGGCCGGCTGCTCGGGCTTATTGACATCTTCAGCCGCGAATCGTTTTCCGAACTGGCGGACAACGCGCTGGAGCAGTTGGCTGACCAGATGGCCGTCGGCATCGACCGGAAGCTGGCGGAGCAGGCGTTGGGTGAAAGTCGGGCGCAGCTGGAAGCGGAATTAGCTGACACGAAGCTGTTGCAGGAGATCAGCGCGCAGCTCATCGAGCAAGGTGATGAAGATGCGCTATACGCGAAAATTCTAGACGCTCTGGCGGCGATCATGCGGTCGGATTTCGCGACCATGCAGGTTCTGTATCCCGAGCGCGGGATTAGGGGCGAGCTCCGGCTTCTGGCTTCCCGGGGACTTACTCCGGAAGGCGCCAAACCTTGGGAATGGGTGCGCTTCGATACGGATAGCACCTGCGGTCAGGCCCTGCGCACTGGCAAGCGCGCAATCGCGTCTAATGTGGAGACATGTGATTTCCTCGCTGGCACGGACGGTATGGCCGCCTTGCTTGATGCCGGCATCCGTGCCGCGCAGTCGACGCCGCTATTCTCGCGGAACGGCAGAATGCTAGGCATGATCTCTTCGCACTGGCGCCAACCGCACACCCCCACCGAACGGGACCTGCGTCTGCTGGACATCCTCGCGCGGCAAGCGGCCGACGTGATCGAGCGAAGGCAGGCCGGCCAGGCGTTGCGCGACAGCCAACGCCGTCTGCAAGAGATTATCGAGGCGATTCCCGCCGCAGTCTACACGACCGACGCCGACGGCCGCATCACCTTCTTCAACCGCGCCGCCGTGGAATTTTCGGGGCGCGTCCCGGAACTGGGCACCGATTCCTGGTGTGTGACCTGGAAGCTGTATAACACGGATGGCACGCCGTTACCCCACGATCAATGTCCGATGGCTGTCGCGCTGAGGGAGAAAAGGCCGGTGTTAGGCTTCGAAGCCGTGGCCGAACGGCCCGACGGCGAGCGGAGGAGTTTCACTCCCTTCCCGACGCCTCTGTTTGACGCCGGCGGCCGCCTGACCGGCGCGGTTAATATGCTGGTCGACATTACTGAGCGTAAGCGTGCCGAGGAAACCCTCCGTGAGAGTGAGGAGTGTTTCCGGGCGATTGTCGAGACGACGCCCGAGTGCGTCAAGGTGATCGCTGCCGACGGTACGCTGCTGCAGATGAATAAGGCGGGGCTGGCGGTCGTCGGCGCCGCCGAGGCGGAAGAGGTGATCGGCGGAAGTGTCTACGATCTCATCGCGCCGGAGGACCGCGAGAGCTTCCGCGACTTCAACCAGCGCGTTTGCGGCGGCGAGAAGGGCTCCTTGGAATTCGACATCATCGGATTGAAAGGCAGACGCCGGCGCATGGAAACGCATGCTGTGCCGCTGCGCCGGCCCGACGGCTCAATCGTCCAGCTTGGCATTACGCACGACATCACAGAGCGCAGAAAAGCCGAAGAGACGCGTCTCCTGCTTGGGGCCATTGTCGATTCCTCCGATGACGCCATCATCAGCAAGGATCTCGGCGGGCGGATCACAAGTTGGAATCTGGGGGCGGAGCGTCTGTACGGCTACACCGCTGAAGAAGCAGTCGGAAACTCGATCATGTTGGTGGTTCCGCAAGATCGTC
>CAZKQQ010000073.1:0-28559 GCA_964554945.1 uncultured Solibacteraceae bacterium
CGATTGCTCGCCATCGCGCAGCGTCGTATCGAAAATGTATACGCGGTCGCTCATGGATATCACCGATAGCAGCCATTATCGCGACCGCGTCTCGATTTAGCAAATTTATAATATTCGAGGTGTATATTAACTAGTATTATAGCTAAACGCCAGGTCGGAGAACTGCCCCTATGGAACTGTACGCGCTCCAGGTCTTTTATGCGGTCGCCACGGAAAAAAGCTTTTCCCGCGCCGCCGAAAAACTCCTGCGCACGCAACCGGCGGTCTCACTCGCTGTGCAGCGGCTCGAGTTAGACGTCGGCGAAAAGCTCATCGACCGCTCGGGCAAAGAACTGATCCTCACCGACGCCGGCCGCACTGTCCTCGAATACGCGCGCCGTTTCCAGAGTCTGCAGCAGGAACTCGACAATTCCCTGGCGGAACTGCGCGACAATTCCGCCGGCCGGCTTGTGATCGGCGCCAACGAATCGGCAACGCTCTATCTTCTTCAGCACATCGAGCGCTACCGCGAGCTATACCCGAAGATCAAAGTGACCGTTCGCCGCAGCCTTTCCAGCCACATCCCGAATGAATTGCTCGACGGCAACCTGGAACTGGGCGTGATCAGCTACGATCCCGCCGACGAACGCCTGAGAACCAAAATCATCTATTCCGATTCGCTGGCGTTCGTGGTCTCCCCCAAACACCGCCTGGCCTCCCGCAGGAATGTCTCGATTGAAGACCTCGGCGAGGAAACGTTCATCGCCCACAACGTTGTATCGCCGTACCGCGAAACAGTCGTCCGCACGTTCCGCGAGCGCAAGATCCCGTTGCTCATTGACGTGGAGATGCCGACCATCGAAACCATCCGCAAGATGGTGCAGGCCAACTTGGGAGTGGCCTTCCTGCCGCGCATGTGCGTCGAGCAGGAAATCGAACACAAGACGCTATGCGAAATCCGCGTTAAGGAAATGCACATGGAACGGAAAATCCGCCTGGTGTATCCGACGCGCCGCGCGCTCAGCCACGCTGCGCGGGCCTTCCTGGAACTGGTAGGTTGATCACGCCGTCATGGTGAATGTACGGGAAATCAACTCCTGCGCTTCCTGCTGAATGCGGCGCAAGTGCTCCTCACCGGCGAAGCTCTCGGCGTAGATCTTGTAGACATTTTCGGTGCCGGACGGCCGCGCCGCAAACCACCCCCGCGCCGTAACCACCTTTAACCCACCCAACGGCGCGTTATTGCCCGGCGCTGTGGTGAGCATCTGCTCGATCGGATCGCCCGCCAATTCACGCGTCTTCACCCGATCCGGCGAAAGATTTTGCAGGATCGCCTTTTGCTCCGGAGTGGCCGGGGCATCTATGCGCTCGTATACCGGCGCGCCGAACAGCTCCGTCAAATCGCGATACAACTCGCCAGGGTCCTTGCCGGTGCGCGCCATGATCTCGGCCGCCAGCAGCGCCAGAATCAGGCCGTCTTTGTCTGTCGTCCAAACGCCCCCATCGCGCCGCAAGTACGATGCGCCGGCGCTCTCTTCGCCGCCAAATCCGAGGCCACCGGTCAGCAGCCCTTCGACGAACCATTTAAAACCGACCGGTACTTCCATTAACTTGCGCCCGAGATCGGCTACCACGCGGTCGATGATGCTGCTCGACACCATTGTTTTACCGGCGCCCGCATCCGCCCGCCAGTCCGGCCGGTTCCGGTAGAGGTAGGAGATTGCCGCCGCCAGATAGTGATTCGGATTGAGCAGGCCCGCGCTACGCGTCACTATGCCGTGGCGGTCGTGATCTGTGTCGCAGGCGAACGCGACATCGAATTTGTCCTTCAAAGCAATCAGCCCCGCCATCGCATACGGCGACGAGCAATCCATCCGGATTTTGCCATCCCAGTCGACCGACATGAAGCGAAACGTGGGATCGGCCTGGTCGTGGACCACTGCCATGTTGAGCCCGTACTTCTCCGCGATGCGGCCCCAGTAAGCAATCCCGGCGCCGCCCAGCGGATCGGCTCCCAGCGACAGCCCCGCGCCGCGAATGGCATCCATATCCAGAACGGATTCGAGATCGCCGACGTAAGCTGTGACATAATCGTGCCGCTTCGCGGCGGCGAGCGCCTTGCTATAGGGGCACCGGAGCACATCACCGAATCCGACTGCCAGGATGGCGTTAGCTCGGTCCTGAATCCACTTCGTCACGTTGGTATCGGCAGGCCCGCCGTGTGGTGGGTTGTATTTGAACCCGCCATCCTCGGGCGGGTTGTGCGACGGCGTAATCACGATGCCATCGGCCAATCCCTGCGACCTTCCGCGGTTGTAGACTAGAATCGCGTGCGACAGAGCCGGCGTCGGCGTGTACCCAAGATCCCGGTCGATCCTTACTTCGACGCCGTGTGCGGCTAAAACCTCCAGCGCGCTGGCGAATGCCGGCTCCGAAAGCGCATGGGTGTCTTTGGCGAGAAATAGCGGCCCATCGATTCCGCTCTCGTTGCGGTACTCGCAGATTGCCTGCGTAATGGCGAGAATGTGGTCCTCATTAAAAGAGCTGTGGAACGAAGACCCGCGATGCCCCGACGTGCCGAAGCTCACCTTCTGGGTGCTTACCGACACGTCTGGCTTTTCCGCGTAATACGCAGTCACCAGCTTCGGAACATCCACCAGCAAAGAGGCAGGAGCGGGCTGACCAGCAAGCGGATGGAGTGCCATAGCACTTCTAGTTTAGCGTTTGTAGCAGACGGTTCTGCCTTGTGCAGCCGTGGCCCGAGCACCCTCTACTTCCTCGGCGCACGAACCCGATAATGCAGCGGATTACTCGAACGGTCATTGGCATCCGACAACTTTCTTTCCCGGCGGCTTGGCGCCTGGGCGGTAAAGCTTAGGGACGGATTGCGGCCTGGCCAAGCGGCTCATTCAGCGTGCGGAACACACGCGGAGCGTTCTCCTACTTTAAATCCGCAATACCCGCGCCGGCAGCATCACAATCGCCCAAACCAGAGCGAGCACGCCGCCCACCGCGATTCCCACCATCCGGAACGGCAGCAACACGAGCCAGATCAGCGGGTACAGCACCAACGCCATCAGCGCCAGTGGCCAGCACATTACTAGCAGGATGCACCACAACAGGAACTTGATCATCGCGATTTCCGTTTCACCCAAATCATACGCATACGGCCAGACAAATGTTCGAGTCTGCTACGATAAACTTTCTCGTCTCATGTTGCGTTTTGAAACCGCCGGCGAGTCGCACGGCGAATGTCTCGTGGCGACACTTGCCGGCCTTCCGGCAGGCATTCCTATCTCGCTTGACGCCATCAACCGCGAGTTGTGGCGCCGCCAGCAGGGGTACGGCCGGGGCGGGCGAATGAAAATCGAAACCGATCGCGTCGAAATCGTCGCCGGCGTGCGGCATTCCCACACCATCGGTTCGCCCGTGGCACTGATCATCCGCAACAAGGACTGGCAGAACTGGACCCAGGCTCTGCCTGTCGAGGATATCGACGGTGCGGAGGACAAGCGCAAACCCGTTACCCGCCCACGCCCCGGGCACGCCGATCTCGCGGGCGCCCTCAAATACAATTTCCACGACGCACGCTACATTCTGGAGCGGGCCAGCGCCCGCGAAACTGCCGCCCGAGTCGCGATAGGCGCGATGGCGAAGGCTTTGTTGGTCGAGTTCGGCGTCCAGGTATTGAGCCACGTAATCGCTGTCGGAGCCGCGCGGCTGGAACGAGCCACGGCCTGGGAGGAACTGGTCGGCCTAAGCCAAAAACAAGAGGTTCTCCTCGGCTGCGTCGACGCCATTTCCGAGGCGCGAATGAAAGAAGTGGTGGACGAAGCATATAAGACTGGTGACACGGTCGGCGGCGTCTTCGAAGTGGTGGCTCACGGCGTTCCGCCCGGCCTCGGTTCCCACGTGACGTGGGATTCGCGTCTCGACGGCCGTCTTGCCCAGGCGATTGTTTCCATGCAGGCGGTAAAAGGCGTCGAGGTCGGGTTCGCCGCGGAAGGCGCGGCGGCCTTCGGCTCCAAAGTCCAGGACACGATTCATTACGATCGCGAAGGCCATCGCTTCACACGCGGCGCCAACCGCGCCGGCGGACTCGAAGGCGGCATCACCAACGGAGAAGACGTCATCGTGCGCGGCTTCCTCAAACCGATTTCAACCCTGCGGCGGCCGCTGGAATCGGTCGACCTGGCCACGCGCGAGCCGGCCCTGGCTGCTTACGAGCGCAGCGACGTGGCCGTGGTTCCGGCCGCCGGCGTCATCGGCGAGGCCATGGTTGCGTTTGTCCTGGCCCAGGCGTTCCTCGAAAAATTCGGGGGCGATTCCCTGGCGGAAACACGCCGCAACTACGACGGCTATATGGACCAACTCAAAAGTTTCTGAAGCTATGGTTTATCCCATCGTCAAGTTCGGAAATCCGGTGCTGGAGCGCGAGGCCGACGACGTTCGCGAGTTCGATACGCCGGAGTTGCACAAGTTCCTTGAAGATATGTTCGAATCCATGTACGCCGCCAAAGGTGTCGGACTGGCCGCGCCGCAGATCGGCTTTGCCCGCAAGATCGCCGTCATCGACGTCTCCAATGGCGAAAACCCGGACGACAAGCTGGTATTGATCAATCCCAAGGTCGTTAAGACTGAAGGCAAGCAGGTCGGCGAAGAAGGCTGCCTGAGTATTCCGACCTTTCGCGAGCAGGTGCGGCGCGCCAAGCGCGTCACGGTTCGCGCGCAGAATGCGAAGGGCGAAGAATTCGAGATGACCGGCGAAGACCTGCTGGCGCGGGCCTTTCAGCACGAGACCGATCACCTATATGGCCGGCTTTACATCACGCATATCAGCGCGCTCAAGCGGGACCTCATGAAACGGAAAATCAAAAAGTTGCAGCGCGCCGGAGATTGGGATTCGTAGCGCCGGTGATCCTGTCACTAGCCAGTCATCGCCGACAAGGCCGGCGGCGCCACATATGCGATTGATCTTTCTCGGAACGCCTACTTTCGCGGTGCCCACGCTGGAACGGATCGTGGAAGCCGGCCACCAGGTGCTTACAGTCGTTACGCAACCCGACCGGCCCCGTGGTCGCGGCCAGCACGCCGCTCCTCCTCCCGTCAAGGAAGCCGCCCTGCGTTTGAATCTTCTCGTTTATCAGCCCGAACGAGTACGCCGGCCTGAAGCGATCGAACATCTGCGCGCGCTCGCCGCTGAAGCCATGGTGATTGTCGGCTACGGACAGATCATCCCCCAAACGGTAATCGATCTGGCGCCGCTCGGCATCATTAATGTGCATGGCTCGTTGCTTCCGAAATACCGCGGCGCAGGGCCGATCCAATGGGCTCTCATCAACGGTGAAACCCGCACCGGGGTCACGACGATGCGCATCGATGCCGGCCTGGACACAGGCGACATGCTGCTGAAAGCCGAAACCGAAATCGGTCCCGAGGAAACGGCCGTCGAGTTGGGCCACCGGCTCGCCATCATGGGAGCGGATCTGCTCGTCAACACGCTCGACGGCTTGACGCGCGGGGCCATCACGCCGCAGCCGCAGAATCCGGCCGAAGCCACGCTCGCGCCGCTGCTGAAAAAGGAAGACGGGGTTCTCGATTGGCGCCAACCGGCAACCGCGATTCACAACCGCGTGCGCGGCCTGCAGCCCTGGCCGGGCGCGTCCACCAGCTTTCGCGGCCAGGCGTTGCACATCTGGCGCTCCCGGCCGCGCTCGGAACAAGGTTCGGCGCCCGGCCGTTTCGCCGGCCTCAAACCGCCCGTGGTGAGTTGTGGCTCGGGTTCGCTGGAACTGGTCGAGGTCCAGATGGAAGGCCGCAAGCGCATGTCCGCCGCTGATTTCGTCAACGGCCAGCGTTTGACAGACAATGACAGGTTAGGAGAAATGTCCAGTTGAAGCTGCCGCACGGGTACGCGTACGCCGCCACTTATGCCGGCATCCGCCAGGTGGAAAAAGACGATCTCGCCGTGATCGTCAGCGGACTTCCCGCCGCCGCTGCAGCCGTCTTCACTCAGAACCGAGTCCAGGCCGCGCCCGTGAAGCTCAGCCGGCGACATCTGAAGTTGTCGCGGGGGGCCGTCGGCGCCATTCTCATTAATGCCGGAAATGCCAATTGCGCCACACGTACCGGCGACGCCGTAGCGCTCACCACCGCCAAGGCCCTTGCCAAAATACTGATGCTTCCGGCCGCGCAGGTTCTGCCTGCTTCGACCGGCGTCATCGGAGTCGAACTCGACCCGCTCAAGATTACCGATGCCCTGCCGCGGCTCGTGACCGGCCTCAGTCCGGCTCGCTTCCAGGACGTAGCCGCCGCCATCATGACCACCGACACAGTCCCCAAAACCGCATTCGCCGAAGTCAAACTACGGCGCGGCACGGTATGCATCGCTGGATTGACCAAGGGCGCGGGGATGATCCAACCACAGATGGCCACTACTCTTGGTTTCGTTCTCACCGATGCCATCATATCCACCGCTCCATTGCGAAAAATTCTGACGCGGTCGGCTGAGCGCAGTTACAACCGCTTGTCCGTGGATGGGGACACGTCGACAAACGATACTCTGGTTCTGCTCGCCAACGGCGCTTCCGGAGTCCGCCCCGACCCCAAGGAACTTCCCAAGGTTGAGGAGGCGATAGCGCGGGTGATGGAATCGCTGGCGCAGCAGATCGCGCGCGATGGAGAGGGCGCGAAGAAGTTCGTAACCATCGATGTCTCCGGCGCGCCCACGGCCGCCGCCGCCGCCCAAATCGCCCGCGCCATTGGGAATTCGCCGCTAGTGAAAACCGCGATCGCCGGCTCGGATCCCAACTGGGGCCGGATTCTTTGCTCCGCCGGCAATGCCGGAGTGGCGTTCGACCCGGCCAAAATCGACGTCACAATGCAGGGAGTCACGGTCTGCCGCAATGGCCTCGCCGCTCCCTTTTCCGAACAGCAGCTCAAGAAGAAACTCGACGCCGCCGAGTGTGTCATCCGGTTCTCGATCCGCGGCAAAGGTAAAGGTACAGCGCGGTTCTGGACCTGCGACTTGACCGAAGACTATATCCGCATAAATGCCAGTTATCGGACCTGACATGACCCGACGCGGATTGCTGTTGGCCGTCACCTCCTGGGTTCTACGGGCCGACGACGCCCAGGATGTCTGGGATCTTTTCACGGAAATAGCAGCCGCATTGAGTGATTCCAAGCCGGCTGAGTTCATGAAAGCCTTCGCCCGCGGCATGCCCGGCTATGAAACTCTTCACACCAATGTGGAGGCGCTGCTGGCAGCTTACGAACTCCATTCCTCCATCGAGCTGCTGAAGGAGGACGGAGACTCAGCCGCGCGCACTGTCGAGCTTGACTGGTTCCTGCAGATCGTCGAAAAGCAGGACACCGCGGGCGTCACACGGCGTCGCGAACAGGTCCGCTGCCAGCTCGTGAAACAAAAAAAGAAGTGGCTCATCACGGCCTTCGAGCCGCTCTCCTTGTTTAAACCACTAGCGTAAACCTCTGGCTGGCGTCGGCGCGAAGCGCCGTGTTTTCCTTCCCCTAATACTACAGAACCGGCGACCCATCCCCCATTAGCGCCCGCCGCACCAGCAAAATCGGCGCCGTGCCCTGTTTCATGAATGCATCATGAAACTCCCCGAGCGAGAACGCAGCCCCTTTCATCTTCTTGTAATCCTCGCGCAGCTTCAGAATCTCGAGCTTGCCCAGCGTATAGACCAGGTACGTCGGATCCGCCGTGCCCCGCTTCGCTTCTTTTTCCGCGATCGGCCGCGTCTGATACCCTTCGCTCACGAAAAATTCCACTGCCTGTTCGCGCGTCATCTTTCCCGTGTGCATCTGGATGCCCGCGATATAGCGGGCGTTGCGCAGCAGCGCGTCCTGCAACTGTCCCAGCCGAAGCTTGGGGTCGCCGTTGCCGTATCCTTCATCCAGCATCATCTGTTCGCTGTAATGGGCCCACCCTTCGGCATTGCTGCCGCATCCCATCAGCTTGCGAACTTTGCTGGAAAGATTCTGCAGCCATAGAAATTGCGTGTAATGCCCCGGATACACTTCGTGCGTCGCCGTGCTGACGATCGTTCCCCGATTGAAATCCTCCAGGTATTCCTCTTTCTGCTTCGCCGTCCACCCGGGCTCCGGCAATGTCACATTGAAGAACGCTTCCTTCGCGACCTTCTCGTAGGCGCCGGGAGAATCCATTGATGCCGTCGTCAAGGCGCGCAGAAACGGTGGCGTCTCTTCCACGATCGGCGGAACCGGAGATGGCATGCTCACAATGTGGTGCTGCACGATGAAATTGCGCAACCCTCCCAGCACGTTTCGAAAGGTCGCCAGCAGTTGGCCCGCCGGAGGATGGTCGCTTTCCAGTTCCTGCAAAATCTGTTGCGGCGTCCGCTTCGGATCGATCTGCAGCGCCACCTTACGGAATTCATTCTGGTTGCGTTTCAAATCCTGATATCCAAGTTCGAGCAGCCGGTCTAGCGGCAAATTCACCATCTCGTCATACAGCAGTTTCTTGCGATAATTGTCTGCCCCGATTCGAAAATCTCCGTTCGAGCGCGGTAGCAGGTCGCTCTTCATCCAGCTCTCATAACCGTGCAGCGCGTCAATAACGCCCTGGTTCACCTTCTTGAACTCGGACTGAAGCCGGGCATCCCCGACGCTCCGGAACGCCAGCGGCACATCTTTCTGAAAAAAGTTCACGATTCCTGGCAGTTGTTCGAGTGCGATCTCCGTGTAAATGCGCGGCGGATTCTTGAGGTTCTCGCGCGCGGAGCCGAACACGCGGGGAATCAAACCTTCGCGCGCGATGACGGATTTCAACCGCTCCGCCGCAGGCGCAAAGTTCCGGCTCATCACCACGAAAATCGCGTTCGTAACACCCGACGAATAGATGTCCGGGTTCTTCTCCCACATCCGGATCGATTCCAGACTGAGAAGCGCCCCTTCCATCTGCGCAACATCAACTCCCGGTCCGCCGCCGCGTAATCCGAAAGCCCCCTCGCACTGAAGCCGCGGATATCGGCATCCCACTTCTTGAGCGCGGCAATCTGCGCCTGGACCTCCGGCCGGGACCCTGAAGACAGCAAGGAATCGTACTGGTGAAACCCCTGCGCCGTCGCTTGCGCAGGGTCGAAGCGGAAGATCACGTCGTCAAAAAACCGATCGGCAAGACTATAAAATTGCCCGTCGCGGTTTTGGGCAAACAAGCCCGCCGCAAATGCGAAAATCAGTACGATGCGCCAGATCTTCATCCTTCCCACTATCGCGCACCGTCTATCCATTGTGGGGCGTCCCCCCGTCCGCCCGGACCCAGCGTGTTGACGCCCATCCTCATCTTTGCCGGCACGTATCTCGTGCTCGCCATCGGCCGCCTCCCCGGTTTTCGCGTCGACCGCACCGGCGCTGCAATCATCGGCGCGAGCTTGATGCTCGCCGCCAACGTCCTCACCGTGGAAGAAGCGTACGCTGCCATCAATTACGACACCATCATGCTCCTATTCGGGATGATGATTGTTGTTGCAAACCTTCGCCTGTCCGGATTCTTCACCGTCGTTAGCGCCTGGGTCGTAGAGCGCGCGCGCCGCCCGCTTCTATTGCTTGCCGGCATCGCTCTAGTCTCGGGCGTCTTCTCCGCTTTCTTCGTGAACGACACCATGTGCCTGGTGTTAACTCCGCTGGTAATTGACATCACCAGCCGCTTGCGGCGCAACCCGGTACCCTATCTGCTCGCCGTCGCCATGGCCTCGAACGTCGGAAGTGTCGCCACCATCACCGGTAATCCTCAAAACATGATGATCGGAAGCTTTTCTCATATCTCTTATGCCGCATTCGCCGCTCGCCTCGCTCCGGTCGCCGCCGCCGGTCTCGTGCTTACGGTCCTGGTGATCGCGCTGGTCTACCGCAGCGAGTTCCTCGAAGAGGCGCCGCTTCCGATCGTTCACGAGCCGGTTCGTGCCAACCGCGTCCTGTTGTGGAAGTCGCTGGCAGTTGCCATGGGCATGATGGTATTCTTCTTCGCCGGATGGCCGGTGCCCAAGGTGGCGGTGATCGCTGGCGCGCTATTGCTTGTCACGCGCCGCGTAAAACCCGAAAAGGTCTATCAGGAAATTGATTGGAGCCTGCTGGTATTATTCATCGGCCTTTTCATCGTGATCGCCGGATTGGAAAAAACCTCCGTCGCCAATGGTCTGTTCGCCGCCGCGTCACAATACCACTTGGAACGCACAGCGCCGATGGCCATCTTCACGGCGGTCCTTTCCAATCTCGTGAGCAATGTTCCCGCGGTGCTCGTCTTCAAAGGATTCGTGCCGCATCTGCCCGACGCCGTTCACGCCTGGCTGACGCTCGCCATGTCGTCCACCCTGGCCGGCAACCTCACCCTGCTGGGCTCGGTAGCGAACCTCATTGTCGTTCAGAAGGCGCGCCACGCCGTGCGCATCTCGTTCTGGGAATATGCGAAGGCCGGAATCCCCCTCACGGTCCTCACAATTGCAGCCGGCGTCTGGATGCTGGGTTAAAATAGCGGCTTGCCTGTGACACCCTCTTTGTCCCGCGCCGGACGGTGGTTCCTGCGATCCGGCATTCAGGAACCGGGCGGCGGAGTGGCGCGCTATTACCGCGCGGACCTCGACCGCAACCACCCCCTGTCCACCGAGATCACCGGCTATGTCGTCAGCACGCTCCTTTACCTCCACGCCGCTACAGAAGACGACGAGTATCGCCTCCAGGCACTGCGTGGGGCTCATTTCCTTTGCCGTGACGCATGGGATGGCCATGTTCTGCCCTTTGAAACGCAAGCATCTCCGGAGGGCCGTTTCACCTATTTCTTCGATTGCGGAATCGTCGTGCGCGGCCTGCTAGCGGCATGGCGAGACACCCAAGAGGCGGAGTTCCTCCAGGTTGCGACCTCGCTCGGCTGCGCGATGGCGGCTGATTTTGCCGCGCACGACAATGAATATCATCCGATTTTGACGCTGCCTGGAAAACAGCCCTTGGAGCGCGACCCCCTTCGCTGGTCTCGGGCCCCGGGCTGTTACCAGCTCAAGGCCGCCCTGGCGTGGTGGGACCTGTTCGAAGCCACGGGCCAAACCCGCTTCCGCGAGCTGTATGATCGCGCGCTCGAACATTCGCTCCACCGTTATGGATCATTCCTGCCCGGCCATCCCGACCGCCTCAAAGTCGTCGATCGCCTGCACGCATTCCTGTATTTCCTGGAAGGTCTGCTGCCGCGCGCCCGCGAAAAGCAATGCGCGGCCGCCCTTTGCCATGGAATCGGGCTGGTCGCGCAACACTGTAACGACACCGCTCTGCAATTCGAGCGCTCCGATGTCTACGCGCAACTCCTCCGCATTCGCCTCTATGCCGATTGGGCGGGCGTCGCCCCGCTGGACCGCGAAGCCGCATTGCGAGAAGCTTCCATCTTGGCCCAGTTCCAAATCGCCTCCTCCGATCCCCGCGTCGATGGCGGATTCTATTTCGGCCGCCAGGCGGAACAGTGGCTCCCCTATATCAACCCGGTCTCCGCGGCCTTCGCTCTACAGGCATTAGCGCTCTGGGATCAATACCAGTGCGGTAGTGAGGCCCCACCCCCGCGGCAGCTCATCTAACTTGAGAGTTGGGATCCAGGTCGCATACGCCGCCGCGCAGTTGGCAGCTCGCCTGCGTGTCAGCGATCGGTCGTCCGCCTTTCTGGCTTCTCCGCCTATGCAGCCCGGCATCTCCGTAGTGATTCCCTCGCGCAACGGGAAGGACCTGCTGGCGGCTCAACTTCCCGGAATCATTGCCGACCTGCCGCCGGTCGCCGAAGTTCTCGTAGTCGATAACGGCTCCGAAGACGGCACCGAGGCATGGCTCAGGACTGCTTTTCCACAGGTGCTGGTCGACGTCTCCCGCGAGCCGCTCTCGTTCGCGCGCGCTGCCAACCGGGGCTTGGCCGCCTCCAGATACACGCGTATCTGTCTGCTCAATAATGACATGCTGATCGATCCCGGTTTCTTTCAAGCACTCGATCAGGCTTTCGACCGTGTCCCCGGCCTGTTTTGCGCCACTGCACAAATCCGTTTCCCACCCGGTGTCCGCCGCGAGGAGACCGGAAAAGCTGTGATGGCTCGAACCTATGCTGAAGATTTCCCCCTCCGCTGCGACGAACCGCTTCCCGGTGAAGACCTGACCTGGGTGCTTTATGGTAGTGGCGGATGCTCTCTCTACGATGCCGCGCTACTCCGTGCGCTCGGTGGCATCGATTCCGTTTATGAACCTGCGTATGTGGAAGACCTCGATCTTGGCTTTCGGGCCTGGCAGCGCGGATGGCCTTCCGTCTACGTGGCGGCCGCTCGAGTGGAACATCGCCACCGCGCTACCACGTCTCGCTACTATACGGCCCAACAGTTGGACGCCATCCTTGAACTCAACTATCTGAGATTCTTGGCTCGCTCCGTCTGGTCGCCGGTTTTATTTCGCAGTTTGTGGGCCGAGGCTCTGATGCGGCTTCGCTTGCGGGCTCGCCATGATCGGCCCGCACGCGAAGCACTCCGTCAGGCGGCAGCTATCGCTTTAGCGGGCGGACCGGCCATCCCTCCCAAGGTATCGGAGGAGTTCGTCCTGGCGTTGACCAATGGTACCGTTTTCGTCTTTCCGGGCCGGACTCTTACGGGAAAACCCCGAGTACTCCTAGCCGCCGCCACACCGCGCGCCACACACCGCGAAGACCGGGACCAGATTCTGGTCGCCTTCACGGAAACACCCGCTCCTCCGGCTGCCGCGCTCCTGAACACGTGCGCGGAGATCGTCTTGGTCCGTCGCGGCCCCTCGGCGACAAGTTCATTTCGAGCCGCACTCGAGCAGACCGTGCGGAAGTGGCAGCCACAGGCATTTGAATTTTCCGGCGAAGTAGCTTCCTACGCTGCCGAATTCGCGTCAGCACGGACTGCATCGCTGCAAAGTCCTACTAAATAAAGCGATTGCAGGCGGTCTTTGCGAGTCGGAAATTGCCCTGTTCAGCTGATGTGCAATTCAACTGACGATTCTGGAACGAAAGTAACAGTACCTACTATAAAATTTACCGACCAAAATCTGACAAGAAGTACCTGTGTTTTTCTGATCGCTATTTAGAGCCACCCGGGAAATTAACTGGCTGAACAAATCGCGTTTTCGGTTAAAGTAATCTTGGGAATGCGTAAACTATCGAGATCGCCACGTGTTAGCGATCGGAGCCAAGGGCTGGATCTCGCCAGGGTCCTGGTTGTACACGGCGAGCTGACACCCCGTCTGACGTTGCGAACGATACTACAGGCCGGGGGATATACAGTCGATGTGGCCGCCACTCCGTCCGAGGCCTTGACGAAACTGGATGAAAGCGCCTACGAACTCGTGCTCAGCGACGCACAGTTTGGTACGGGCGAAGCCGGACCGGATCTGCTCGCCTATGCTCGCGTGAAGGATTACCGGCCCGCTACGGCATTGATCACTTCCAGTGAGCCGCAGCTTCGCAATCGATATGCGCGGCCGCGCCAGCACGTTTCGATCTATACCGAGAACCTTCCACATCTGCTGGGCAAGGTCGCGGAATTAATCGGCATTCGAGCCAGCCGTCGCTATCGTCCGCTGCGCCAAGCGGTTTAGTTTTCAGAGCCGAACGATTTTATCGGATTTGATTCCTTTGAGGGCGTTACGTGTGTCCACGATTAGCGAGGCGCGCTGCGCCAACATTTCGTAATCAAAATCGGAATGGTCGGTGATGATCACGACACAGTCGGCTGTCGCCGCCGCTTCGTCCGGTTGGGCGAACATATCAATGCCATCCAGATGCAGGACCGGCACATGGGGGTCGCTGTAACTGAGGATCGCTCCGAGCCGTTGCAGCAGCAGCAGCACATCTAACGCGGGCGATTCGCGCACGTCGTCGATGTTCCGCTTATATGCCACCCCCATGACGTGGATCTTGGAGCCGCGGACGGGTTTCGTCGCGCTGTTCAACGCGTCCCGAATTTTATCAACTACGAAATGGGGCATCTGCCCATTGATGTAACCGGCTAACTCGATGAACCGTGCCTCGATACCCGCCTGTTTTGTTTTCCAGGAAAGGTAGAACGGGTCAATTGGAATGCAATGACCGCCCAAACCGGGGCCCGGATAAAAAGGCATGAAGCCGAAGGGTTTGGTGGCAGCGGCATCAATGACTTCCCAAACGTCGATGCCGATCCGGTCGCACATCATCGCGATCTCGTTGACCAGCCCGATGTTGATCATGCGGAAGGTATTCTCGAGCAGTTTGACCATTTCCGCCACCCGCGTCGAACTCACTGGGACTACGTGCTGGAGCGCCTGCGAGTAGAACAACCTGCCAAGTTCGGTGCACACAGGAGTGTGCCCGCCCACCACCTTTGGAATATTGGACGTCCGGAATTTTGGATTCCCCGGGTCGACGCGCTCCGGCGAGAAGCAGAGAAAGAAGTCCCGGCCCACTTCCATGCCTGGCTGAGTCAGCATGGGCAGCATCACCTCGTCGGTGGTTCCCGGGTATGTGGTGGATTCCAGGATGACCAGCATCCCCGGATGAAAGTATTTCGCGATTTCCTGGCAGGATGCCACGATATAGCTCATGTCCGGGTCTTTGGTCTTGCGCAATGGCGTAGGGACGCAGATATTGATGGTATCCAGCTCTTTGATAGCGGAGAAATCAGCCGTGGCTCGCAAGTTGCCCGATTCAACCAGCGACGCTAACGCCTCGCTCGGCACATCCCCAATATAAGAATCCGCCAGGTTCACGCGTTCCGCCTTGGCTTCGCTCACGTCAATTCCAGTCACGTGAAACCCGGCGCCGGCTAGTTCCACTGCCAGCGGCAGACCGACATAACCCAGACCGACGATGCCAACCTTGGCGCGCCGCGAGCGGATCTTGTTTTCCAACTCCTTCGCCAATGGTGGCTTGGATAAAGTAGCTTTAGGATTTCCGGATTCCGTCATGAATTTTACTCGTTGTCCCAGAAGAACTCTCCCTCGACAACAATTTCGGCGGGACCTGTCAGATACGCGTCATCGTCGAAACGAATGTCGATCGGACCCGCGGGCGTAAGCACGCGCACCGGCGAGAGTACGATGCCGCGCGCGACAGCGGCTGCCGCCGCGCCGGTCGATCCGGTTCCCGAACTCATCGTCTCCCCTGCTCCGCGTTCATAAAATCGTGTCTCGATCGTGTGCTGATCCACACCTCTCCAGAATGACACGTTCGTGCGATTCGGAAAATGCGGGTGTGACTCAATCTCGGCGCCCATGGCGCGCCAGTCGAAATCGAAATTGGCGACCGCAACGGCGCACTGCGGGTTTCCGACCCACAATAGCGTCACATTGCGGTTCCCGGCGGCAAGCGGTAGGTCAAACTGCGCGGCGCGAATTTCCGGGCGGCCCATATTCATTTCGAAAAGGAAGCGTACCCCATCGCGGTTCAGCAGGCGAAGTGATTTCGTACCCGCCCCGGTGCGGATTTGTACGATCTCGCTGGCGTGCTGACGATAGATAAGCAGTGCCGCCGCGCAGCGGGTTCCGTTGCCGGAAATCTCCGCCGTGCTGCCATCCGAATTATAAAGTTGGATTGCCGGCTCCGGCACGGCCGCCGTCGGAGGAGTCACCAGGATCCAGCCGTCGGCCCCCGCGCCCGTGTGGCGGTCGCAAATGGCGCGCGCGACTTCCGGCAAGTTGCGGTGGGGCGCATCCCCTTGCCACGTCAGCAGAAAATCATTTTTGGCGCCGTGCGCCTTGGCGAACGGGATTCTCATTTGCCGAGAGGCTCGATTGTCACGGCAGTGCCGTACGCCAGCACTTCGGTTACGCCATTCATGATCTCTGTCGCGTCGTAACGCGCTCCAATGATCGCATCTGCTCCCAGCTCATTCGCATGCTGGATCATCAGGTCGAACGAATCCGACCGGGTCTGCTCGCAAAGTTTGCTGAAAAGCGAAATGTTGCCGCCGACAATCGTCTGTAAACCCGCGCCGATCGTCCCCACAATGGACCGCGAACGAACCACGATCCCCCGGACCACGCCGAGGTTGCGCTTAACCCGGAAACCCGGCAATTCAAACGCCGTCGTCACATTCTCATGCGGAACCATGCCTGCCTCCTATGCGCCGGTAAATCTCAATCACCGGTGAATCCTTAACCACGATGGTCTTTTCCAGCCGGTAGCGGATTCCGTAGCGGGCCGCCCGATTGACGCTGCTTTGTGCCGCGTCGCCGCCCATGACGATCGCCCATTCCTCCCGGAGAAACAGATCCGGCCGCCGGACCGCCGCCAGCCACGGTAGCCCGTTATCCACTGTGAAGCTCTCGCGCAGCGGAATGCCGGACTCGCGGTACACCGCCCGAAACTCCCCCGAAGCGCTGATAATTCCCGCGCCCTTTTCATAGCGCGGCGCCAAATAATCCACCGCCTGTCGCACCCATTCGCGTCGGCTATCCGAATTAACCCGCGACTCCTTCCACGTGATCCAGTTCTCCGGATTCGGATGAATCGCCCAATACATCGACCCCGCCGCGATCACCAACACCGCGGCCGCTGCCTGCGCCGGTCGCGGAAGGAGTGCGACCAGACCGGCGGAGGAGACTGCCAGTAACGGAAGCATCGCTAATCCGTAGCGAGTGTTATAGAAGGTGTTCGGCCAAAGCGTGGGAACAAAAATGGGCGATGCCGCCGAGTGCATGCTCCACACGTAAAAAGCCCCGGGCAGGGCCAGCAACGCCAGCGGCCAGAAGACGCGCTTCACCAGAACGGCAACCATTCCCGCCAGTCCCATCCACCACAGACCGATCCCCGCGCAAAGCTCTGCTGCAGTGCCGTAATAAATACCCGCCAAGCGCCAACTGCCGCGGCCCGGATACGTAGCCGCCCCCTGGATCGAAGCCGGTGAGTACGGCCCTCGGTAAAACTCCAGCGGATCTCCGGACAACCACCAGTTATGCGCCAACCAATAGGCCGGTCCGAGCGACGCCAAAGCACAGAAGAGCGCCGCGACGCCTAGCTTCTTATTCTTCGCGCACACGCCCAGGTACGCTGCTACAAACGGAATCAAAAACCACGCCTCGTAGCGCGTCAGCGTTCCCAGGGAGCAGGCAATCCCGGCTCCTACCGCCGTGCCCCATCCTCGCGTCTGCCGAAACCGGACAGTGAAATATAGCAGCGCAGTCAGGGAAGTCCAGAACACTGCTTCGCTCATGGGAATCGATTGCAGGTAGAGCGCATTCGGATTGGCCGCGAACAAAACGGTGGATGCTACGGCCGCGGCCGTCGACTCGAACATGCGGCGCACGGCACAGAAGAGAAAAGCGCCCGCCGCTACGAACCCCCCGGCCGAAGGAATTGCTGCGGCAACGCCGGTCCGCCACCACGCGTCCACCCGCGCCAGCGGCAGTAGCAGCAGATGCGGCAGGGGAAGCCACACCGTGCCGATCTGGTCGTACCCCGGCGTTCGCGAATCCAGGATGCGGCGCGCAATGTCCCAGTGCGCCTCCGCGTCGCCATACAAGAAAGTCCAGCCGTGCGCGTAGACAAACCACACGGCGCCGGCGCTCCATACCGCCAGCAGTGCCACGCAGATTTCCAGCGACCAAGCCTTCGCGGTTTTTAAAACGCCGTGCAGCTCTGGAACTCCTGGTAACGCGTTTCGATTTCGTCGCGTGTGAGCGTGCGAAATCGGTCTACCCCGAACTTCTCGCAGCAGAAGCTTCCCATGACTGACCCGTAAATTACGGCCTTTCGCAGTTCCGCCATATCCATATGCCCGTCCTTCGGGCGCGCCCCGCGTCCGGCCAGATAGCCCATGAATCCGCCCGCAAAGCAATCGCCGGCGCCGGTCGGATCGAATATGTCTTCCAACAGATATCCGGGCGCCATGAAGTGATGGCCCGCATGAAACAACACCGCTCCGTACTCGCCGCGTTTGATCACCAGGGTCTTCGGGCCCATCGCGTGAATCTTCGCCGCCGCGCGCCTCAGGTTGCTCTCGCCGGACAGCAGCCGCGCTTCACTATCGTTGATGAGGAGAAAATTCCAGTCCTTCAGCGTCTCCAGCAACTCGCCGCGGAAATCATTGATCCAGAAGTTCATTGTGTCGCCACCAGTAAACTTCACGCCTTTCATCTGCCCGTGCACGCTATGCTGCAAGGCCGGCTGGATATTGCCAAGCAGCAGGTACGGCGCCCCGCGATAGGATTCCGGCAGTTTGGGCTTGAAATCCGCGAATACATTCAGGTCGGTTTGCAGCGTGGTACGGTCGTTCATGTCGGCTGAGTACACGCCTCTCCAGAAGAAAGTCTTTCCACCGGCCACGGTCTCCATGCCCGACAGATCGATCTTCCGCGACTCGAGCAGATCCCGGTCCTTCTTCGCGAAATCATCGCCGACCACGGCGACAATTTTCACTTCCGTAAAGTAGCTGGCCGCCAGCGAAATATACGTCGCCGCTCCTCCCAGCATCCGATCCACTTTTCCGTGCGGTGTTTCCACACCGTCGTAAGCAACAGATCCCACAACAACAAGTGACATAGGCAAGAGAAAATTGTAGCGCAGGGTGGCCTCTGGTCCGCGCTGCTAATCCGGAAAAATCTGTTGCGTCAGATCCTCGGTTTTCTTTTCGCGCGAAGTGTCCCACCATCCCGCGCCGAATGCTGCGGCGCTGAGTACCCATACGCCGATGTCGATGGAGTCCAAAGAGTGCCGCAAGGCCACGCCGACCCCGCAAACCATAGCCCGCAGCACCCAGGCATACAGTCGGGAGACTTTTTGCTGCCTCTTGCGCACTGCCGCGCCCGAGCGGCCCGCCATATGCGCAAACAAAATGCAAAGCACGCCCAGCGCGCCGCGCAGAAATTCAAGCGACACCGGCATTACCCTAATAACCATGCCGCATGCGCCACCGCATTGCAAGCAGCCGTCCATGCTGGCGTACGTCTGGCGGGAGTCCCTGACCGGCTTGGGCCCGTCCTCGATTCATTCGCGCGGCCTCGGCAGAGAAACCGGCCGGGTCATGGCGATCCCGTCCCCACCGTCCTCATAATACCCGCGTAGTACCCGCAGAGGAATAAACCGGTATTTTTTGTAAAACGCCTGCGCGGGCCGATTGGCTATACGCACCACCAGATGCAGCCGAGTTGCGCCACGCCGCCGCAGTCGCCGTAAAGTGCTGTCCAATAAGGCCGAAGCAGCACCTGCCTGGCGCAAACCCGGATCGACCGCCACCGAGACCAGCTCCGCGCTCGGCCTCCGCGCATCCCCCCGTATGCAGGTGATCATGTAACCGGAAACGCGCCTGCGGCATGCCACTAGAAACAGCGCTCCACAACGCCTTAGATAGTACGCAAATAGTTTATAGTCATAGGCCTCGCGACCAAAGCTGGCCTTTTCAATCTCCAGAATCCGTTCCAGATCGGCGGCCGTGGCGGGGCGAATGGCGAAACGTGCTCCCATAATGTATT
This sequence comes from uncultured Solibacteraceae bacterium, assembly GCA_964554945.1. GTDB lineage: Bacteria > Acidobacteriota > Terriglobia > Bryobacterales > Bryobacteraceae > PSRJ01. The sequence goes on from CAZKQQ010000073.1 coordinate 19,441, forward strand.
CTCTATAGTTTGCTGGGTAGGGCGGCAGTTGCAACCCGATGGCAAGGAAAAAGAATAAGACCAGACCGCAGCCTATTGACAAGAATTTGAGCCGCGCTCATACTAAAGCCATGTTGCAACTCAGTGGCAACAAGGCGCAATCGGAAATCCTGCCGACCCTGGTGGAACTGGGCCGCGGTGATGCCGCCATCCTCGAAGCCATCGACCTTCCCACCGACGAAGCCCGCCGTCTCATGGAGCTTGGTTTCCTTCCCGGCACCCGCATCACAGCCGGCCGCAGCGCGCCCGGCGGCGATCCGCGCGTGTTCCAGGTTGATGGTTCCGAAATCGCCTTGCGCCGCGAAACAGCGCGCCACCTCACGGTACGAGTGGAAGGGAAGAGAAAGTCGTGAGCGATTGCCACACTTGCAGCGCCGCTCCCATCGTGGAGATCCCGAATCCGGTCGTTACGAAGACGAGCCGGCACGTGGCGCTCATCGGTCCGCCCAACAGCGGCAAGACGACATTATTTAACCGGCTCACCGGCCTCCGCCAGAAAGTCGCCAATTTCCCCGGCGTCACAGTGGAGCGTCACACGGGCACCGCTGTGTTGACCGATGGCCGCGAGGTTCCTCTCATCGATCTTCCCGGTCTCTACAGTCTCTCGCCGCGCTCCGAAGACGAGCAGATCGCCTATGACGTGCTGACCGGCAATCGCGGAGACGTCGGCAAGCCGCAAGCCGTCCTGCTGGTGCTCGATTCCACCAACCTTGCCCGGCATCTTATGCTGGCGGCTCCAATCCTGGCGTTGGGTATTCCCACTCTGATCGTCCTGAACATGGCCGATGATCTGCGCAATCGGGGCGGCCATTTGGATCTGCCGGCGTTGTCGGCGCAACTCGGCGCGCCTGTGGCGTTGATCAGTGCGCGGCAGGGTGAAGGTCTCGATCAGGTTCTCAAATTTCTCGCCGGGGCCATGCCAAAGCCCGCGCCCAAACAACTTCCGATTCTGCAGGATGTGCCCAAGTGCCGGCAGTGGGCGGGACAAATCGGCCACGCCGCCCGCTACCGGGCGCCCGCGCCGCCGAAATGGACTCGCCGCCTCGATGCGGTGTTTCTTCATCCCATCGCCGGCCCGCTGGTGTTTCTCGCTGTAGTCATTCTCGTTTTCCAGACTATCTTCAATATCGCCGATCCCGCCAAGGACGCGGTCGACGCCCTCATCCACGTGACCGGCAACTGGGTTGCATCTGTGATGCCGGACTCGCTGTTTCGCTCACTGTTGCTCGATGGCGTCTGGAATGGTGTCGGCTCGGTGGTGGTTTTCCTGCCGCAAGTGCTCCTGTTGTTTTTGTTCATCGGAATCCTGGAAGATTCCGGATATCTCGCCCGCGCAGCCCTGATCGCCGATCGGACCATGGCGCGCGTCGGGTTGCAGGGCAAATCGTTCATCCCCCTGCTATCGGCTTATGCGTGCGCCGTTCCGGCTATCATGGCCACACGTACGATTGAGAACAAACGCGATCGCATGGCTACCATTTTGATCGCGCCCTTCATGACCTGTTCCGCGCGGCTTCCCGTCTACACCCTGATCATTGCCGCATTTATTCCGAATCGGCCCGTGCTTGGTAGTTTTCTGGGCGCGCGGGCATTGGCCATGCTTGGACTGTACGTGCTGGGTTTCGCCGCCGCCGTGGCCACCGCGCGCGTCCTGAAATCCTCTGTCCTGAAAAGCGGCCGGACCCCTTTCCTGCTCGAAATGCCGTCTTATCGTTGGCCCACCGTGCAATCGCTCGGCCTGCGGCTGCTCGATCGCTCCGCGGTTTTCCTGCGCCGTGCCGGCACCGTCATTCTGCTCGTCATGGTGGTCCTCTGGATCATGGCCCACCTGCCGCTGGTGCACGGTCACGCGCCGCCGATCGACGACAGCCTCGCCGGCACCCTGGGCCGCACCATTGAACCGGCCATCAAGCCTCTCGGCCTCAACTGGAAAATCGGCATCGGGCTCATCACCTCGCTCGCCGCTCGCGAGACCATCGTGGCGACGCTCGGATCGATTTACGGCATGGATCCCGAATCGAACAAGCTCGGTTTGCAGACCGCTCTGCAGCACGAACTCTCGTTTGGCGGAGCCGTCGCCCTGCTGGTCTTCTTTGCCTTCGCCATGCAATGTATCTCAACCATTGCTGTGGTACGCCGCGAGACCGGCGGCTGGAAGTGGCCGATCCTGCAATTCACTTACATGGGAGCGTTGGCGTACATCGGATCATTCGTTGCTTTTCACCTTCTCCGATAGCTGATCCCGCGCTTCCTGAAATACGCCAGTGAAGAATTCGCGAGATGTCGGCGAGGATCCGATGTGCAGCCGGTCCGTGCCTTCCTCGACGAATCCCAGGTAACCTCCCCAGCCCAGATCGTCCAGCACGAAGCGCAGGCATTCATACTCCGCCGGCGGCAATCCCGCGTAATCGATATCGAACACCAGGCCGGTGCCGTGAGATAGAGCCTCCGCGCGTGCCGTGCGCACCGCGTAGTCTTCCGGCTCAAACAGCGAGGTCACTTCCAACGGACGGAACTGCTCGTTCTTCGGATTCAGCTCCTGCCAGAGCCGCCGCGTTTCGAAGGCAATGTATGCCAGCGTGCCTACTGCCGACGGCGCCGCCAGGCTGAGATAGGTGACATCGTCGATCGGGTCGGGCTCCAACCGCACCTTGAACCCGAAGAAATCCGGACGTTCTACCACCGGCACCAGGTCCGTGCCGATGGTGGCGCGAATTTCATCGCCGCTATGGAATCGAAGATCGTCCCGCGTCAGCCACACCGAAAGCCGGTGCGATGCCCGCCGCGGCAGCGTGTCGGCCGAGCTGAAGTGCGTCTTATATTGTTCGGCCAGGTTCTCGAAACCGTCCGGATCGCGCCGGTATTCTTCGAGCAATTGCTGGGCTCGCATGACGCGAAACCAGTACGTCGGCGAATAGTCGCGCTGCATCTGCTGCTGGATGGCCTGGTACAGCTCCCGATTCCAGGCCGGCGAGCACGAGAAAAACATCCGTGCGACACTCAACTGATCCTTTGGAATTCCACGCGCCTGCCGCGTGAGGTCCTGCATCTCGCTGACGCAGCCTTCTCCGCAGTGATAGGCGAAGATGGCCCAATCGCGCCCGCCGAACTTGTGCTCGAGACGTGAGAGATAACTGGCCGCTGCCGGAATGGCGCGCTCCGGAATGAGGCGCTCATCGCGCCCAAACACGGTGTACGGAATTTTGTGCCGTACGGTCCGGGTCACCACCTTGCGATTCTTGGTTCGAACCTGCACCCTCTCTTTCACGATCCGGTAGCGCACCGTTCGCACCACGCGCAAGCCCATTTCCCGCGCGGTGCCGTGAGAGATCTGCATGATCCCTCTCGGCCCCGACGGGCTCTCCGCTTTGGCATCGCCCCAGCTTTCCAGGTAGGCGATGGCCTCGATCTCGTCGACAGGTGTACCGCTCCGCTCGGAGGCCTGTCGGAACAATGCCTGCAACTTGCGATCGGTCGTGATGCGTTTTGCGCCGGCAACCGCCATTGGCTCGCGCATGATGGTGAACGTTTGTGACCGAACCATCAAATCGACGCGCGCCTTCAGCAGTTCATCGGAAAGGTCGTCGCGCGACACCCCTACGCCCGAAAGCTGGTGAGTGGGAGAAAAACTATCGGTTGAAGCGGCACGGCATAACAAGCCGAGGCCAGAGAGAAACAGGACCGTGAGTCTCATTTCTTACATCTAGTGTAGTCTGTTCCGGCGCTCGTCGCGCTCTTAAGGGAGCGATGACCGTGATATCCTCAGGACAAAGCCTCGCCCATGATTGCCCCTAAAATCATGATTGCGCGTAAAATCCTATGGGGATTGGCCGGCGCGCTACTGTCGTTCGCCGCCGTGTCCGAGGTGCACCTTCCATTCCGCGAATACCCGGGTGTCGAATATAACGATTTCCCCTTGCCCCCCGACTATCAGGAGAAAACGGAATTCGCCTTCGCGCGGCTGATGTATCCTCCCGCGCCGAGTGCCCGCTTCGATCGCAGCGGTAGCCGCCGGGGCGGCACTGCCTGGAAGTTGGGCTATTCGAGCTGGACGCAGGACTATCCGCGCGCCGACCGCCATTTTGTCCTCGCGATCCGGCGTCTGACCCGCCTCCATGTGCGGTCCGTCGAGCAACCGGTCGATCTCGACGACGGCGACGAGTTTGACTACCCCTGGCTTTACGCCGTCCGCCCCGGCGAATGGAAGTTAACAGATACTCAGGCCAAGGCTCTCCGCGAATATCTTTTGCGCGGCGGATTTTTCATGGCCGACGACTTCTGGGGTACTCCGGAATGGGCTGTTTTTATGGAAAGCGTCCGCAAAATCTTCCCCGACCGCGCGCCCGTCGATCTTCCCAACGACGATCAGATTTTTCACACCGTCTACGACCTGAACGACCGTTACCAGGTTCCCGGCGCTTGGGGCGTGTATTCTTCGCGCCCTTATCAGAATGACGGCGCCGTCCCCTACTGGCGCGGCATCTACGACGACAAGGGACGCCTCATGGTGGCCATCGTCATGAACTCGGATCTGGGCGATTCCTGGGAATACGCCGACGATCCCGGCTATCCCGAGAAGTACTCTGCGCTGGGCATCCGTACAGGCGTAAACTATATTGTTTACTCGATGACGCATTGATTTCAGGGACTCAACATGAAATTTGGAGGATTCTACGAACACCAACTGCCGCGTCCGTGGTCGCCGGACTCCGAGCATAAGCTCCTCAAGAATGCTTTAGAGCAAGTCGAGTTGTCCGATCGGGGCGGGTACGATTACATCTGGGCCACTGAGCATCATTTTCTGGAAGAGTACGCGCACTCCTCGGCTCCCGAAGTATTTCTGGCGGCGTGTACCCAGCGGACCCGGAACGTGCGCATCGGGCACGGCATCGTGCAGATGCCGCCGAATATCAACCACCCCGCGCGCGTCGCCGAACGCGTAGCGACCCTGGACCTGATCAGCGACGGACGCGTGGAGTACGGCGTCGGGGCTGGCGCCACCGAAACTGAGTTGGGCGGATTCCACGTGCCCCAATCCGTTAAGAAGGAGATGATGATCGAGGGCCTGCGCGCCGTCGTCCGCATGTTCGTCGAAGACCCGTTCGCCGGCTTCGAAGGCAAATACGTGAACATCCCGCCCCGCAACGTGGTGCCGAAGCCCCTGCAGAAGCCGCACCCGCCGCTCTGGCTGGCATGCTCGAACCGCACTTCGATTCTGCAAGCCGCGCGGCTGGGAGTGGGCGCCCTCACCTTCTCCTTCGTCAGCCCCGAAGAAGCCAATCAGTGGGTGAAGGACTACTACGAGACATTCGAAAAAGAATGTGAACCCGTGGGCTACGCCGTTAATCCTCAGTTCGCGATTACCTGTCCCTTCCTGTGTGACCGTGATGCCCAGCGCCTGGCGACGCTCGGCATGGAGAGCTACGGATTCTTCATCTACGGCCTCGGCCACTACAGTTTCTTCGGCGACCATGAACCGGGTGTGAGCGATATCTGGGATGAGTTCAAGAACCATCCGCGTGAATTCGCTCCTCCCGAAGGCCGCATTCAGGACTGCGTAGGCACCCCGGAGATGGTTCGCGCCCGGTTGCGCGAATTCGAGCAAGCAGGCATCGATCAGGTAGTCTGTCTCTCGCAGGCTGGAAAGATCCCGCACGACTTGCTCTGCTCCTCGATCGACCTGTTCACCAAAGAAGTGCTCCCCGAATTTAAAGAAAGCGACCAGAAATCCGCGCGCCAGCGGGCCGAGCGCGCGGCGCGGCTGTGCGAAAAGGCCATGGCCCGCAAGCCGAAGGCGGAAGCCGCTCCGGTTCATACGGTGATCCGCGCCGCCGGCCACCACTAGCCATTGAAAGGGAATGCCATGTTAGCAATCGATGAAAAGACCATAACCGACGCCGCTCTGGCGCAGATGTCCGGCACGCGCGATCCCCGCCTCAAGCAAATCATGGAGTGCCTGGTCAGGCATCTCCACGCGTTCGCCCGCGAAATCGATCTCACTCCCGAGGAATGGATCGAAGGCATCAAATTCCTGACCGCTGTTGGCCAGACCTGCACCCCCTATCGCCAGGAATTCATTCTCCTGTCCGACACGCTCGGCTTGAGCAGTCTGGTGAATTCCCTTCACGACAAAAGGGCCATCGAAACCGGGACCAAAACCAGCCTGCTGGGGCCGTTCTACCGGCAGGATTCTCCGCAGCGAAATCTCGGCGAGTCCATCGCGTCCGACCCGAAGGGACATGAGATTTGCATTTACGGCCGCGTCACCGACCCTGCTGGACAGCCCGTTCCCAACGCTTCCGTCCAGATCTGGCAGACCGATGACGAAGGCGTCTATGACCTGCAACGCAATGACCCCTCCGTAATGGATCTACGCGGCTGGTATCACGCCGATTCCGAAGGCCGCTACCACCTGCGCACCGTCCGTCCCCTCGGCTACATGATTCCCATGGATGGTCCCGTCGGAGACATGATTCGCGCGCAGGGCCGCCATGGCTTCCGTCCCGCGCACATCCACTTTCTGATCGGTGCGCCGGGGTACCGCGAGCTCGTAACCGCGCTCTACCTGCGCACCGACGAGCACATCGATTCCGATACCGTCTTCGGCGTTACGGAATCGCTGGTGACCGAGACCACGGTCAATGATCCATCCTCGCCGTTCCCGAAGCTTCCTTCGATCCGCTTCGATTTCAGTCTCGGCAAAGCCACCGCCATCGACGCTTCGGGCCGCGTCGGTGCCGATCCTTCCCAGATCACCAAAGGCGCCGCGCACTAGTGGAGTGGCGCAGGCCATCGTTCTTTGTGGCCTGCGAAGGCCGGCAGAAGTCCTCATAGCCGCGGGCGGCCAACGGTGAGCAGGCCCCATGCCGGTTCTATGTCGCGGCCGGCACAGAAAATGCGACCGTCGAGAAGCGGTTTCACCAGCCGCGCAGCGTCATCCGCCGCTCGATCTGGCTGCTGTACCAGGTCATCCTGGCAGGCTTTCTTCGCAGCGGCGCGGGCACGATCGAAGCCAGGCGCGCCGCCTGCTCGCGGTTGACCTGGGCCGCGGACACGCCATACCAAGCGCGCGCCGCCGCCTCCGCGCCGTAAAGGCCCGGCCCCCACTCGATTACATTCAGGTACAACTCCAGAATGCGCTGCTTGGACAGAACCCGCTCAGCCACGGACGCCAGCGTGAATTCCACGCCTTTGCGGATGAGCGACCGATGCGTGGTAAGAAACAGATTCTTGATCAACTGTTGCGTAATGGTCGACCCTCCCCGCCCGAGATGGCCTTCTTCCACATCCTGGTCGATTACCTGCTGCACCTCTTTCCAGTCGATTCCGTGGTGCTCGTAGAACCGGCCGTCTTCGGCGGAAACCACCGCATGCTGGAGGTTCGGGGAGATGCGTCCAAGCGGCACAAACCGATACCTCTTATGGTAGGACTGTCCGTGAATCCAGGCCTCGATGCGCCGCTGCACCTGCACCGTAGTCGTCGGCGGATTGATCCATCGCAAAGCGATAAGTTCCAATAAGGAAATGACATAAAAGGCAGCGACCAACCCCGCTGTCAGTACGGCGACAGTACCAAAGATGCGCCTCACCCCCCGAAGTGCCACGTTATGATAGTAGCCGTCAGCTTGGTGAAGCGCACTACCGGTCCTCCGTAAGACGATGACGCGGCTCGACAATTTCCTGGAGTATGCCGAATCCCACCGGCTCACGGTCTGCACCGTGTCGGGTCTGATCATCGCGGTGATTGCGTGGGCCGACGCGAAATTGCCCACCATTTCCATCGGCTTCCTGTATTTGATCCCCATCATGGTTTCCGCCGCCGCCCTGAACGGCCTGCAAATCGTTGGGCTCGCTACCATATGCAGCTACCTGCGCGAGGCGTTCGATCCGCTCGAGTGGTCTGCCGGGGCCTGGGGCCGTATGTTGACCGCTCTCGCCGGTTTTGCCATGGCCGGCTTTTTCGCCGCGGAATTGAACCAGCGGCGGCGCTTGCTACAGCAACATTTGACCGAGCTCGAAGGCGAAGTTCGCCGGCGCATGGATGCCGAATCCCAGGTCCGTACCCTGATCGAGACCAGCCCGCTGGCCATCCTCACCATTGATAGCTCCGGCCGCGTGATGCTGGCCAACGAGTCCGCGCGCCAGGTGTTGAATTTCGAGAACGACAATCTGCAAGGCGCCGATGTTGCGCCTTTTCTGCCTATCCTGCCCCGCATGTTGCATAGCTGGCAGCCGGGCGGGTATATGCGTACGAACGTCGAGTGCAAGGCGAAGCGCCGGAATGGCGAGGTCTTCCTGGCGCATGTATGGCTCTCTACCTATCGAACCTCGAGCGGACCAGCCCTGGCCGCCGTCATGTGGGATGCCTCCGAGAACCTGCGTGACCGGGAAGACTCGGGTCTGGATTCCATGCTGGCAACCTCACGCATTCTGGTCGGCGCCATCTCGCACGAGATCCGGAATCTGGCCGCTGCCGCGGCCATCAGCTATGCTGGACTCGGCAATCTGGCCGGTGTGGCCGAGAACAAGCAGTACGAAGCCCTCGGCAGCCTCATCCACGCGCTCGAAAAGATCGCATCCTCCGGTCTGCAGCTCGCCTCTCAACGCGAATTGGCGGTCACTGATCTGGGCACCTTGCTCGATGAAATGCGCATCGTCATTGAGCCTGTTCTTCGCGAAGCGGAGATCGATGTGCGCTGGGAGCTGACCGATAACCTGCCCCTGGTCCAGGCCGATCATCATAGCTTGCTGCAGGTCTTCGTCAATCTGGCCCGCAATATCAAATCCGTCCTGGCGAACTGCCCGCGCCGCGAGTTGCGCATTACCGCCGCCCAGGAACGCGATTTGGTAGTAATCCGCTTCTACGACACCGGACCCGGTGTCGCCCATCCCGAGGATCTGTTCAAGCCCTTTCAACGAGGAGCGAGTTCCGCCGGACTTGGCCTTTATATTTCCCAAGCCATCCTACGCTCCCATGGTGGCGCCCTGCGCTATGAGCCCCAACCCTCGGGAAGCTGCTTTGTGATTGAATTATGGCCAGAGGAAACTATACCCCCGAATGACACTAAACGATCAACAAC
>CAZKQQ010000074.1:0-28373 GCA_964554945.1 uncultured Solibacteraceae bacterium
GATTGCCGAGCAGGGTTCGGGCGACCGGCTTTTCTTGAAATTCCCAGGAGAATCCGGCCACATACCAGCGATCGAGCGGAAACATTCCGGTAGTATATCTCGCGGTTGGAACGAAAAATACGCCCAAACGGTGGCGCAGGAAGCTAGCGGTTACGCACATGCAGGTGTGAGGAGGAGGAGCATTCTGCATGGCACGTGCAAAGTCAACGCCGATCCAACCGGTGACCCCGGTGCCGGAGAAACGGGCGGCCGAAACCGGTCCAGAGTCTGCCGGCCAATCGGGCGACCTTCAGGGACTGCCGGGAACGGAAGATGTCGACAGCGAGAGCGTCCGGGAATTGCAGGAAGAGGGGCAGTTCTTTGAGGCGTCGGTGGTAGATGGTGTCGAGAACCGGGCATTCGATGAGGAAGGCGAAGTGCGCGTGCGGCAAAGGCCAGAGGATGACTTGCCGCCGGAATACACGGATCAGCCGCCGGACGAGCCGAAGGAGTGAGGCGCGATTCCGTGGCGCGGACGATCGGTTTCTGTCGCCTGCGCTTTTCTAATTCGGGCGAAAGCCGCTGCCGGCGGCCTTGCCGTCGACGCCAAGCATGGGGCGCCCAGCTGCGCCAGGGTCTCTTTTAGTTGCAATTTCCTCGATGTTGGGGCCTCAGTCCGGTGGGCTGCGTGTGAAAGCGTTCGCCATCGCGCTGGGAATCTGATTGCGCTAGCTTCTTATAACAGCTTCTCGGGAGTAATCGGCAGATCGCGCACGCGCTTTCCGGTCGCATGGAAAATCGCGTTCGTGATGGCCGCTCCGGTTCCCGTAATGCCGATCTCTCCAACTCCGCGCGCGCCCAGCGTGTCCAACTGGTAGTCGGGAATATCGATGGCCGAGACGTCGATCTCCGCGATATCGGCGTTTACCGGAACATGGTAGTCCGCCAAGTTGGCATTCACAATGCGTCCGTAGCGCGGGTCAACGTAGGTATCCTCGTGCAGCGCCAGCGAGATTCCCCAAACGATGCCGCCAATGAACTGGCTCCTCGCCGTCTGCCGGTTGATGATGCGCCCTACATCATAGACCGCCACTACCCGCCGCACTCGCGTAGTCGCCAGATCCGCATCCACCGCTACTTCGGCAAAAACGGCGCCGAAGGAGTGGCAAGGAACTTTTTGCGGGTCCAGTTGAGGCTTGGCCGCGGCAGTCGCCTCCAGCGGCTGATTGCCATTGCGCTTCAGCATCAAAGTGAAGTTTTCAGACTTGGAAGGCTGTGCACTTAGTGTAATGTTCCCGTCCTCGAAAAACACGTCCTCGGCGCGAGCGCCATAAACCGGCGAGCCCTTGTCGGCAACCGCCATCGCGATCAGCTTCTCCTTAGCCTTCCCGGCCGCCACCAGGACGGCGGGAGTGACGCTGGCGGTCGACATGGAGCCGGCCGAAATGGGAGCTTCCGGGAGGCTCGTATCGCCCAGCTGTGCGTCGATCATGCCTGCGGAAAGCTGCAGGACATCGGCCGCCACCTGCGTCATGATCGTGTAGTTTCCCGTGCCGATCTCCTGGGTGCCCGAAGCCACCACCACGCGGCCGTTCGTTTCGAAGCGCACCAGAGCCGAGGCGGGCAGGTTTTTTCCAGGATAAGTTTCGGTTGCCATTCCCCAGCCGATCAACTGATCGCCCTCGCGCATTGAGCGCGGTTCCAGTTTCCGTGTGTCCCATCCGAACTGCAGCCCGGCTCTCGCATAGCATTCGTGCAGGCTTTTCTCTGTAAAGGGCTTCCCGCTGTGCGGATCGACCCCCGCATAGTTCGCCAGCCGCAATTGCAGCGGATCCATTTTCAGCGCGTATGCCAGCTCATCCATCGCCACTTCCACCGCGTATGTCCCGGTGGCGATTCCCGGCGCGCGCATGTAGGTCGGCGTGCCCAGTTCATCTTCACGAGGCGGGAAGTGGTCGAGATATTCGGGCACGCGTACATCACGCGCGTGGGGAACGCGGCCGATTCCAGGTAATCCTCGATGACCGATGTATTCGTGTGCACTTCGTGGCGGATGGCCGTCAGCCGTCCTTCTCGAGTGGCCCCCAGCGTAACACGCTGGTGCGTGCGAGGCCGCGCACCGACCGGCCCGAACATCTGGGGCCGCTCCAGCACGAGCTTGACCGGCCGCTTCACCTGCCGGGCCGCCAGCGCAGCCAGCATGGCATGCGACCAGACCTGTCCTTTGCACCCGAAGCCCCCTCCGGTGAACAGGCAAGTCACATGGACGTTTTCATTTGGCACCCCGAAAATCGCGCTGGTTTTTTCTTGCAGGCCGCTGATGTGCTGGGTCGCATCGTACAAGGTCACGTGATCGGCATTCCAGTGCGCGATGGTGGCGTGCGGCTCCATCGGATTGTGATGCTGGATGGGTGTCGTGTAGAATTGATCGATGCGAATTGCCGCTTCGGCCAGTCCTCCTTCCACATCACCCCAGCTCTGATCGCCGGGCTCGCCATTGTGCGCGGACGGATAGCCATCTCGAAATCCAGCCTGAAAATCGAGCCGCGCCGGAGCGGTCGCATAGGTTGCCCGCACCAGAGACGCGGCGTGCTGCGCCTGCTCGATAGTTTCCGCCACCACAACCGCAATCGGCTGATTGTTGTAAAACACCTGATCGTCCTGCAGAAGAGTGAGCCGCCGCTCCGGTTTTGCCACGCGGATGGCGTTGGCGGGAGTGATCACGGCAATCACTCCGGCCGCATGCTCGGCTTGCGCCGTGTCCAGGCGGGACACGCGGCCGCTCGGAATCGTGCTCATCACCAGCGACGCATACACGAGACCCGGCATGGAAAATTCCGCCGCGTACTTTGCGGCTCCCGTAACTTTGGCAACACCGTCAACACGGGGGAGCGGATCGCCGATTGAAATTCTGCCACCACTCATGCCACACCTCCCGCTTCGCGCAGAGCCCGGGCCACGGCGCGCCGGGCGAGTTCCACTTTGAAGCCGTTTTCCCGATACGGCTTCGCACCGGCCACCGCCTCCTGTCCGGCTTGCTCGAAAACCTGCGGCCCCGCCTTCTGCCCGGTCAGGAGGCGCTCGGCCGACTCGGCGCGCCAGGGTTTGTGGGCCACGCCGCCCATCGCAATCCGCGCACTGCGAATGACGCCATTGTCCAGTTCGAGAGCCGCCGCTACCGACACGAGCGCGAATTCGTAGCTTGCACGGTCGCGCACTTTTAGATAGTGCGAATGCGCGGCGTAGGGCGACGCCCGCAGATCGATCGAGACAATCAACTCTTCCGGCCGGAGGTTTGTGTCCCTCTCCGGCGTGTCGTCCGGCAGGCGATGAAAATCGGATATTGGAATCCGCCGCTCGCCACTCCTGTCCTGGACGCGTATGCTGGCTTCAAGCGCCGCCAGCGCAACGCACATGTCTGAGGGATGTACGGCAATACAGCTTTTGCTTGCGCCAAAAATCGCATGCGTGCGGTTGAAGCCGTCGATCGCGCCGCAGCCCGTGCCCGGCGCCCGCTTATTACATTGCGAAAAACCGGTATCCATGAAGTACGGGCAGCGCGTCCGTTGCAAAAGATTTCCGCCGTTGGTGGCCAGATTGCGGAGTTGCGGCGAAGCCCCGGAAAGAATCGCTTGTGAGAGCAAGGGATACCGTTGCCGGACCAGAGGATGATTGGCGGTATCGCTGTTGCGGGCAAGCGCGCCCAGCCGCAAACCACCGTTCGGCTGCGGCTCAATGCCGGCGAGCGCGACCCGGTTAACGTCGATCAGCTGTTCCGGCTGTTCCACCCCGTTCTTTATCAGATCGATGAGATTCGTCCCGCCGGCGAGAAATTTGGAATGCGCCGAGACGGCTTGCACCGCCGAAGCAGCGTCGGTCGCGCGCCGATATTCAAACGGGTTCATCGGACAGCCCCTTTCAGAGCTCCGACCGTGGAGACGCGGCTGGCGTTCTTCAGGGCTGCGACGATTCCGGGATACGCTCCACAGCGGCAGATATTGCCGCTCATGCGCTCCCGGATTTCCTCGTCGGTCAGATCTACCGGGCCCATTCGTCCGAGATCGCGCGTCACATAGCTGGCGTCGCCGCGTTGGGCTTCCTGGAGCAGAGCTAACGCGGAACAGATCTGCCCAGACGTACAGTAGCCGCACTGGAAGCCATCATTTTCGATGAAGGCGGATTGAACCGGATCGAGCGCGCCGCCGCGGGCCACGCCTTCGACAGTCACGATCTCTTCGCCGTCATGAGAAACGGCAAGGGACAGACAACTGTTGATCCGTTTCCCATTCGCCAGCACCGTGCAAGCACCACATTGGCCGTGGTCGCAGCCTTTCTTGGTTCCGGTGGCCCCGAGGTGCTCGCGCAAAAGGTCCAATAGAGTGACGCGTGGGTCGAGTGTCAGACGATGTGTCTCGCCGTTGACGCGCAGCTCGATGCCGACCGTGTGCGCCGCCTCGGCCGCCTCGGCAGGCCGCGCCGTTTCCTGGATCACAGATACTTCAAACGCAACGGCTCCGGCCGTTGCACCGAGTGCCGAAACACACTCCCGGCGGGACATTTCCTGTTTATTGGGGGAAGTTTTCATCGGGTCTCCTGCGCGGCCCGCATGTTGAGTCCGCGGAGCCGTTAACCTGCCCTAACAGGAGGAGCAGTTATCGTGCCAGGGCGAGTTGGCCGAACCTGGAGCAGATTTGGCTTAATCGAAAATCATCGTTCGCCGGGTTTCCGGGGAGCAGGCGGACGGCGTTCCCGCGACGCCTCGCCTTGGTGCGCGTTCTGATTTTCACGGCTGGCTTCACTCCAGCCCTCGCGAAATTGCTCCTCGGCCTCGTGAAGTTGACGGGCGGCCTCTTTCGCGTCCTTTTTCAAATTCTGGGTTGCCCGATATGCGTCCCGGCCTGCCTGGCGCGCGTTCGGTCCCGAACGCCGCGCCGTTTGATTGCATGAAGTTAGAGTCTCGGCGGCCAGGACCAAAATGCCGATGAGTGACGTTCGCATAAAAGTTCTGATTCTTCTGGTGCAACTTCCGTTCCAGAGACGCTGCGTTGCCGGTTGTAAGCGCGCGCACGCTTGCGACGATCCCGCCGGGTTTGGAATATACTTGGCGGAAGTACGGAGGAAGTTGAGAATGCGCGGATGGATGGTTTGGGTACCGGCCATCGCTACTTCCGGCCTGACCTTCTATACGGGAGACAAGTTCCCAAATTGGAAAAACAATCTCTTCGTGGGCGGCATGCGGCAACGCGAAGTGCCGCGGTCGCGCCATCTGGAGCAGATCGACTTCAACGAGAAGTGGGAGGAACTGCACCGCGAATCGATGTTGCGTGAACTGCAGCAGCGCATCCGCGATGTGCGCGAGGGCCCGGACGGGTACATTACGTGCTGACGGCGGAAAATGACGGGGCGCCTGATGCGGATCGAACCGGCGCCTGCCGCGAACGGGCGATAAACTGGATCGAACGATGCGTACCGGCTCGATGATAGTGGCGTTGGCGCTTTGCGCACCTGTGTTCGCGCAATGGCCGGAGTACCGCGCCGCCAGAGCGCCCCGGACCGCCGATGGCAAAGTGGATCTGGCCGCGCCCGCGCCTAAATCGGCCAATGGGAAGCCGGATTTATCGGGCGTGTGGGAATATATGCGGCCGCCTGGCACCCCGGCGCCCGCGGCAGCCGCGCCGACCCCACAGACCCCGGCCGAAATCATTCCGCTAGCCGTGCGCACCAGCCAGTTCTGGAATCTCGGCGCTTCCTTCAAGGACGGGCTTCCGTTCACGCCGTGGGCCGCGGAACTGCACCGGCAGCGCGTTGCCACCAATAGCCAGGACAATCCTGACGCGCACTGCCTACCCTTGGGACTCATGCAGCTTCATACGCATGGCCAACCGAGGAAAATGATTCAGACGCCCGAAGTGATCGTCATCATTTATGAAGCGAACGGCGGACTTCGCCAGATTTTCACGGACGGGCGGCCGCAGCCTAAAGATGCCGAACCGTGGTGGTATGGCTACTCGACGGGAAAATGGGATGGCGACGCTCTCGTTGTAGAGACTACACACTTTCGCGATCTCGGCTGGCTCGATGTCGAAGGCAGCCCCTTGACCGAATCCGGTAAACTGATCGAGCGATTCCGGCGCGTCGATTACGGTCACTTGCAGATTGAAGTGACCATCGACGATCCGAAGGCCTACACGCGTCCGTGGAACGTCACCGTGCATCAGCGCCTGATGCCGGACGCCGAATTGATTGAATTCGTCTGCCAGGAAAACGAAAAAGACGCGCCCCATTTAAGAGGTAAGTGATGCACAGAGCAAGGAACACCGCACTCGTGGTTTTGACGATGACGGCGCCGCTTGCCGCGCAGTGGCTCGACTATCCGAAGCCGTCGGTCCCGCACTCTCCGGACGGCAAACCGAACCTGGCCGCACCGGCGCCTAAAATGCCGGACGGCAAACCTGATCTTTCCGGCATCTGGGAAACCAGCCCGGGCTACACCGGCAATATCGCCAAAGACCTGAAAAATGGTGAGGTCTCGTTCCAGCCGTGGGCCGAAGCGCTGTACAAACATCGCAGCGAGACCATGAGCAAGGAAGATCCGCAGGCGCGCTGCGTCCTGTCGGGCGTACCGCGAGAGAACGTGGTGCCGTATCCATTCAAGATTCTGAATACCAACGGCGAAATCGTGATTCTCTACGAAGCGCTCCACAGCTACCGGCAGATTTTTATGGACGGCCGTCCCCTGCCGAAGAATCCCAATCCGACATGGATGGGATACTCGGTCGGCCACTGGGAGGGGGACACGCTGGTGGTCGAATCCTCCGGGTTTGTGGGTGACAACTGGCTCGACAACAACGGGCATCCCGGCACTGAAGCGCTGCATCTGACCGAACGATTTCGGCGCCGCGACTTCGGTCATATCGACGCGGCCATCACGGTGGACGATCCCAAGGCTTACACCAAGCCCTGGACCGTCAACCTGAAATTCAATCTGAACCCCGACACGGAGCTGATTGAGTACGTCTGCGACGAGAATGAAAAGGACGTCGCTCACCTGGTAGGGAAGTAAAGTCATGGCATTTGCGAATCTCTGTGTGACGCGCGACGGCGCGATCGCTGCAATCACGCTGAACCGGCCGGAGCGGCGCAATGCGCTATCGCTGGAACTGATGCTCGAGCTGATCGCGGGTCTCGACGAAATCGGACGCGACCGCGAAGCACGCGCGGTGATCCTGCGTGGGGCGGGCAAGGTCTTCTGCTCGGGGCACGACTTGAATCAGATGACCGGGCGGGACATTAACGAGTATCGGCGCATCTTCGATGTGTGTAGCCAATTGATGATGAAGATCCAGCAGATTCCACAGCCGGTGATCGCGGAAGTGCACGGCATCGCGACGGCTGCCGGATGCCAACTGGTTGCCGCGTGCGATCTCGCGGTCGCCGCCGAAGAAGCGGCGTTCGCGACACCCGGTGTGAAGATCGGCCTGTTCTGCACTACGCCCATGGTGGCTCTGACGCGCGCCATTGGCCGCAAGCGCGCTTTGCAGATGCTCCTCACCGGCGAACTGGTGGACGCCCGCACCGCGGCCGACTGGGGTCTAGTCAACCAAGTGGTTCCGGCAGCAGAGTTGCGCGCCGCCACGGAGCGGCTCGCGGCGCAAATCGCGGAAGCGAGTTCGCTCGTGGTGGGGATCGGCAAACAGGCGTTCTACACACAGATCGATCTCGATCAACCCAAGGCGTACGCCTACGCCAAGGAAGTCATGTCGATGAACGCCCTCGCGGCCGATGCACAGGAAGGGATGTCGGCGTTTCTGGAAAAGCGCGCGGCCTGTTGGGTGGGAAAGTAGCCGGCAGGACGAGTTGCCCACCGATATGAAGACTACGTTGGTGTTGGTTCTCGCGATGGTGGCGGCGTCAGCAGATGGACCGCCAAATCCCTACATTGATCTTGGCGCCTGTCCGTTCGAATGCTGCCTCTACCGGGAGTGGCGTGCTACGAAACCGCTAATGCTGATGGACCAGCCGCACGGGACTCGCGTTGTCGGAAGCTTGCGTGCGGGCGAGCGCGTGAACGCAATCACTGGGCAAACGCAATCAGTGCCGCTAGCGATGCAATCGCCCATCGATGTGCCGGAAGCCGGCATCCGAGCGGGCGACCAAATTTTCCTCTTGCACTACGAAGGCGAGGGTTTCTGGGCAGTGTGGTTTCGCGGAAAAGTTGCGGATGCCGAGTTGGGTCAGGTCAAGCGTGTTCCAAAATCCGAGTGGTGGGCGAAAGTACGGACGACGCGGGGTGTGGTGGGCTGGGTGCGCGCGGAAAACAATTTCCAAAACCAGGATGGCTGTGGTTAGGGCGATGACCGATATATGACGCTCTGGCCGGAGCGGGCGACGACTCGGTAATGCGCGAGCCAGGCGCGCAGGTCGGGATAGGTGCCGATCGCGAGTTGCGGGTTGTAGAGGCCAAGACCGTCGACGATGAACGTTGGAGACGAGCGGGTCAGTTCGGCGCGGTGCTCGCGCGGAGCCGCCGTTTCCACAGGTGTTGATTCCGTCAAGTGGCGGTCGGCGGGCACGCCGGTCAATGGCTGCGAATCAAGAAAGCGCGTAGCCGCGGGCAAGCCGGTGTAGACGTAAAGCTCCGGACGGAATCCCCAGACAAACAGCGTGTCGCCGGAATGAGCCAGCGGACGAACCAGCGCCGCGGCCGCGCGGCTGTCGTGATCCATGGCGGTGTCCGCCCACCCGGTGTCTCCTGAGGCCAGCCGAACGTAGCGGGGGCCAAAGCGCACCAGCGGGATGACCAGCAGCAGCGCGACCCAGATCGATTTCCGGCCGAGGAGCGTAAAACCGCGAGCCGCCGCCAGCACCAATACGGGCAGGAGCAGAAAGTAATATCGCGGGAAGAAGCGCCATCCGGCGATCACGCCCGCCACCGAGAAGCCGCACCAGGCCGCCCAATGGATCGGCCTCGGCTGTTTGTCGTCAGACCCAGATCGCCAGAAAAACCAGAGCGCTGCGGCGAGGAGTGCCGCGTGAAAGCCGGCCCAATCCAGTGTCCGAACCAGTCCGTTGCGCAACGAATCTTCGCCGAAGGGCGCGGCGGCGTAAAGGCGGCCCCAGCGCCAGACTTGATCCCAATACGATCCGATCGCGCCAGTCATCGCCAGCGACGCCGCGGCCGCGCCGTTTACCGTCAGGAACCCGCCTGCCATCCAGAACATCCCAGCGGGATTCCAAATGACGCACACGGGCACGATCAGCAACGCCTTCGGGCTCGTAAGGAACGCGATGCCCAGCAGCACGCCGCTCCAGAACGGGCGGCGTTTCCAGGCAAGCCAGACCGCCCCGAGGTGCGGGGCGACGAGCCACAGATCCGAAGCTAGAGGAACTACGGCCGAAGGGAAATCGAAAGTTAGAAAAAAGGCGAGAAGGCCGGCGGCCCAATAGGCTTCGCGCGGCGACCACAACTCGCGCGCGAACCGGTACGCGAGCCAGCAGGCGAGCAGGATATAGAGCGAGCCTGCTACGCGCAACAGCCAGCCGTCACGCGCAGCCCATAACAAATACGGCGCCGCCACCAGCGGCGGTTTGTCGAACCAGATGTCGCGGTACAGCATCTTTCCGTGAAGCATCTGCCGGGCAGAGGCAAGCGGCAGCGTCTCTTCCGCCCAAAGGACTCCGACATGGCACAAGCGCGCCGCCGCCAGCACCACGAACAGCGCGAAAAAGAACCACCGCTGGTTGAAACGCACGTCCGATACCGATTATAGTGGCAACAGGACAGGCAAAGAAAAGGCGAATGGAGGATCTGCAGGAACAGCTCGCCGCGCTTCGGCGCCAGATTGCGCGCATCGACCGCAAGTACGCCGAGCCTACCGCACCCCCTAAGCCCAAGCCGGGCCGCTTCATCGAAGAATTGCTCACCGGCGAGGTGGTTCGAACCGCGCAGGGCGAGCACTTTGAAACCGAAAGGCTCTGGGAGCGGCATCGCCGGCACGGAAGTGTTGATATCTCCGATCTCGCCGGGTTACCGGAAGACCTGCTCGATTCGCTCTCGGGCGGCGCGATCGCGCGCGCCCATCCCACCAAGTGGGCGTTTCTCGATACCGAAACCACCGGCCTCGCCGGCGGCACCGGAACATATGCGTTCCTCGTCGGGGTTGGTTCCATTGATGCCGAGGGCTTCCGGCTGCGCCAGTTCTTCATGCGGGACTATGGCGAAGAGCCCTCCCTGTTGGCAAGGCTTTCCGAATACCTGGCGGGCTTCGATGTGCTGATCACCTATAACGGTAAGGCCTACGATCAGCCTCTGCTGGAGACCCGGTTCCGCATGTCCCGCGCCCGGCATCCGTTCGAGCGCCTGGAACATCTCGACCTCCTGTTCGGCGCGCGGCGGTTGTGGAAACTGCGCCTGGATAGCTGCCGCCTGGTGGATCTCGAGAACCGGATTCTCGGTGTGGAACGCCAGGGCGACCTGCCCGGCGAAATGATTCCCTACTACTACTTCGACTACCTGCGCTCGCAACAGGCGTTCCGCCTGGTGCCCATCTTCCATCACAATGCGATCGATATTCTCTCCCTCGCATGCCTGACCGCGATTGTGCCGCTGGCGTTTCGCGCTCCGGAGGAGATGACATTCCGGCACGGTGCCGACTTGATCGGCATCGCGCGCTGGCTGTTGACGGCCGACCGTCACGCGGAGGCGCTGCGCCTGTTGCGGCGGGCCGTAGAGCTGGGTCTGCCTGATTCGCTGCTCTTCAAAACGCTTTGGGACGCCGCCGCGCTTGAGAAACGTCTGGGCAATCTGGAAGCCGCTCGTGCGGGATTCGCCGAACTGACGGAGTCGCCCAATCCATTCCGCGCCCGCGCCTATGAAGCGTTGGCGAAGCACTATGAGCACCGCGAGCGGGACTACACGTCCGCCCTCGAGATGACGCGGTGCGCCCTCGCGTTCTCGGATACCCCAGAGTTACGCCAGCGCGAACAGCGCCTGGCCTCAAAAATGGGGAACCGCCGGGTCCGACACCTGCGTCCCTAACCCTGCGTAGGCTTCCTTTACTTTGACCACTTTGCTGCCTTCGAAGGTCACGAAAGTGATCCGGCCCGGGGGTATCCCAAATACCCAGTCCTCGAACTCTACGCCTTCTTTGGTTTCGCGCGATTTGTGGTCCGGGCGGCCCATTGCCATCATCACCTGGTCGTGGTCCATCCCCACCGTCACCCGCTTATCGTGAATGGCCTGCTTGATCTCGGGAGGCAGCGTTTCGGCATACAGTTCGGTGGAGCTGCGCTTTTCGAAATCGAGAACCGGCGCCAGCATTTTTTTGATTTCGGCGGATTTGATCGGCTCCAGCGGCTTATGGAAGAGGATTGCGATCGAGGTTCCGCCCGGCGCGTTGGAATCGCCGCGGGAAATGGGGCTCGTCGTGTTTCCCATGCCGACCTGCACGTGATCGTACCAATGGCCAGTGCCTTTCGTCCCATGGTTTATCTCGAGCACGATCTTGTCGTCGTCCAGATCAATCTTCGTGATCTGCACCAAATCGCCGGTGCGAGCCGCCGGGCCCCCTGTTTTGGCCACCTCGTCCCATTTCTTTTTATCGTAGGTTCCGCTGGATTCAAATTCGAGCGGCTTCCTGGAGCGCGGCAGCAGAACCTTCACGGTGGCGTATTCGGCCATGAGCCCGCGGGTCAACTCTACGCGATCCTCGAAAGTCAGCTTCTCGGCGGCGGAAGCTAGCCCGGGCAGCAGGCTCAGGGACGCCAGGGTTATGAAGGCAATGGTGGCGACGGTTCGCATAACGCGCTCTCCGCAGGCGGGTCCGTCAACGGCGAAACCTGCCGGCGAATGGGCAACTTGTACACAGCGGCAAACAGCAAAACCAGCACCACGGAGGTCAGCACGCTGGCCTCCGGACCATAATCGCCGCCGCTCCACCAAACGCCGGCGGTCCACACCAGTTGGTGGCCCGTCACACCTATTGTAAGCCCGCTGACGTTGACGCCGAACAGCGGCAATGTGAAATTCCAACCAAAGTGTATGCCGATTGGCAGCCAGAGGTCGCGGGAACGGTAGAAGGCGTAGCCGAACAGAATCCCAAACCCGGCGGTGTTGGCGATCCCAAGCCACAGCACATGCGGGTTGCCCGCGTGCATCAAAGCGAACAGAACACCGAGCGGGACGATGGCGGCGAACGGTCCGGCCGCGGCCATCAGAATTTGTAATGGATAGCCGCGAAAGAGGATTTCCTCCGTGGCCGACGCCGCGGCAAGCCCTAGCGTCACGAACGGCAATGTGCCCGCTGATGGCGGCTCCGCGACCGGCTCGAAATGAGCTTCACGGAACAGCAGCGGCAGTGCCAGTACGAACGCCGCCGCGCCCACGCCGCCAGCGACTCCAAACGCCAGGTTTTGAGCCGCGGCGCGGTTGGCCATCAGACCGACTGCCGGCAACGGGCGATGCTCGTAAATGCGCAGCACCAGCCAGGTGGCCAACAGGGCTGAAATCAGACCTGCTACCCCGACCCCCACAATGCCGCCCCATGACAGAAGCCGCTCCGTGATCCAGCCGGTCGCCAAATAGAATGCGATGAACGTGGCCAAAGCGACGGCAATGCGCAGCGGGTCTTTACGAAGCTCCATTGTCGCTCACCGTTCGGCGTGCACCTGAACTCCCTGCGGCGCCACACGCACGGGCAGCACGGTTGCGCCCTCGCGCGTGATAGCGGCCGTCACGCGGTCGCGCGCGCCGCGCTCCACCAGGAAGAAGACGCAGCCGCCGCCTCCCGCCCCGCACACTTTTGCGCCGGTCGCGCCCGCCTTGCGCGTGGTCTCAATCAGGCGATCGATCATAGGTGTCGAGATGCCGGGCGCGTTCTTGCGCCGGTAGGACCATTCCTGGCGGAGCAGCCGAGCCACTTCGTTCCAGTTCGCGCGCGCAACTGCGTGGCGCATTGCCACTGCAATGGCCGCGATGTGGTCGAAATTCCGGTGGACGGCGCGGTCTCCGTCGATATGCGCCTTCATCACCTGCCAGTTGTTGATGCCGGACTGGCGCGGTGCTCCGGTGTACGCCAGAACCACACGTTCGTTCAAGTCCTCAAAATCCACGTCGAGACGCCTGCGGAACATCCCGGCCTCGGTCAGTTCAATTGCATTGACTCCGCCGTAAAGAGCGGGGTAGTAATCCTGGCAGCCTGTCGGGACGCGAATCACCTGCGCCTCCACGTTCTGCGCGATAATCCGCACGGTCTCACGCGGCAAAGTTGGTGCGACATGCAGCCGGTGCAGTGCGCTGGTGAGCGCGATCATCAACGCCGAAGAGCCCGAGATGCCCGCGCCGGCCGGCGCTTCCGAATGGGTGGTGATCGTCAAACCTTTCGGAGGCGCGTAATAGCGAACCAGCCGCGCCGGGATCGGCAGCCGGTACTTTCGTGCCGCAATCAGCGCTTGCAGCGAGGGAAACGATTCCTCGCCTTCGAGATCCAGCGAGCGCAGCACGATGCGCAAATCGCGCCGCAGCTCGACCACGCAACTGGCGTACCGGTCAATCGCGAAATTCACCGTCACGGCGCCCGTGTGATATAGATACAGGGGCCAGATGTCCAGCGTGGCGCCGGCAAGGTCGACCCGGCACGGGGCCTTGGCCGATACTCTTTGGGCTGTTATCTTCATTAGTTAGTTATGCCCGTCCGCCGCATTCTCCAGTTGGGCGACCCGCTGCTCCGGGCCGTCTCCGCCCGCGTTCCCACTGCGGCGGAAGCTGAAGCGGTCTTTGAGGACCTCCGCGACACCCTCCATGAATTCCAGCGCGCTCACGGTTTCGGACGCGGCATTAGCGCGGTGCAGATTGGCGAGCCGAACAGACTAATATATATCGAACTCGCCGGCCGCGCCTATCGCTTGCGCAATCCGGAGTACGAATTCCAGAGCGAAGCGAAATTCCAGTTATGGGATGATTGCTTCTCGTTTCCCGATCTTCTGGTACGCCTCGAGCGCGCCGAGTGCGTGCGCGTGCGGTACGAAGAGGAAGACGGCCGGCATCGCATTCTCGACGCTAGCGGCGCATTCTCCGAGCTGTTGCAGCATGAGATCGATCACCTGGATGGAGTCCTGGCCATCGATCGCGCTCTCGACCGGAATAGCCTGTGCACTCGCGAGGAATGGCGCCGGCGTTACGCGCGGGCGCAGGGGAGCGCAACCTAGCTGTGCCTGGACGGCTCTACGTAGTGGCCACGCCGATCGGAAATTTGGAAGACATCACGTATCGGGCGGTGCGTGTGCTCGGAGAAGCCGATTTGATCGCCTGCGAAGACACGCGCCAGACCCGCAAGCTGCTCGATCATTACGGCATCCGCAAGCCGACCGTCAGCTACCACGATCATAATGAGGCGGACCGCAGCGAACAACTGGCCGAGCGGTTGCGCAATGGAGAGACCATCGCTCTCGTGTCCGACGCCGGCATGCCGCTCGTCTCCGATCCCGGATACCGACTGGTGCGGGCGGCGCTCGAGATGAACATCGAGGTCCAGCCGGTACCCGGACCCTCGGCTGCCTTGGCCGCCCTTTCGGCATCCGGCCTGCCTACCGACGCCTTTCACTTCGGCGGATTTCTGCCGGCAAAACCGGGCCAGCGCGCGCGCGTGCTGGAAGATGTGGCCGGCGAAACCGCGACCCTGATCTTCTATGAAGCGCCGCACCGGATCCTGGAGTCTTTGGAAGCGATCGAACAGGTGCTCGGGCCGCGTCCGGTGGTCGTCGCGCGGGAGCTTACCAAGATTCACGAAGAGTTCGTGCGGGGCACGGCCGCCGAAGTGCGCGCGAACTTGGCAGCGCGCCCCGGCATCAAGGGAGAGATCACTATTCTGATTGGTAAAGCGACCGCGCCCGCTGTGGATAATACCCCGATCGAAGACGCCGTCGCTGATCTGGAGCGCACCGGCACCCCCCGCATGGACGCGATCAAACGGGTGGCGCGCCAGCGGGGACTACCCAAGCGCGAAGTGTACGATCGCGTACAAAAACGGGAATAGTAATACGGCTTGCACCGGTCGCCCGGGCTCCCCGCCAAAAGGATATTCCCGTAGTAAAATAGCTTATGAAGAAAATCTCCATCTCCTTGACCTTCGAGGAGCTCCAAGCCCTAGCAACCCTGGCGGATAACCAGTTATTTCGAGTCAAATACATCGATCCGAAGATGCCGGGTTACAGCATTCAGCCCAAGGAGTTGGAAGTCGCCAATTCGGCCGTGCAAACTCTGGCGGAAGCCCTGAAAACTGCTAAAGAAGCCAAGCCCAAAATGGCATCCGCCGGCAACCGGTAGCCACACCGCTACCGGCTTATTTTGAGGGAACGTGTTATAGTGAGATTGCCTTTTGATGTCCCGCAACAACCTGGCTGATTCCGAGCTCTGCCGAGTTCTAGCCCGCACAATTGAAAGACAGAAGGTATTTGACGAATGAAAAACATTTTTGTAGGCAACTTGGTATTCAGCGCCACTGAGTCATCCATCCGAACGCTTTTTGAGCGATACGGCAGCGTGGAACGGGTCAACGTAGTAACCGATCGGGATACGGGCCGGTCGCGCGGGTTCGCGTTTGTGGAAATGCCGGATGCAACCGAGGCTGACCGCGCAATCGCAGAGCTCAACGGGGCCGATCTGGATGGCCGCGCTCTGAATGTGAATGAAGCCAGGCCGAAACCCCAGGGCGGTGGTTTTGGTGGCGGTGGCGGCTCGTTCCGCGGAAATCGCGGGGGTGGTGGCGGTGGCGGGCCCCGTCAGCGCCGTGAGCCTCGCTGGTAAAATTTTAAGCGCCCGTTAGAGAGGCCGGCCGCGGGTCGGCCTGCTCGTCCAGCAACGGCTGGTCAGAGAGGTCACTTTATGCGCACGCGCACCTCATTTCAGAAGAGACAAAAAGAGATCGCCCGCGCGGAGAAACAGCGCGACAAGGCGGCGAAACGTCAGCAGAAGAAGCTCCTCGCCAAACAGCACCCCGAAGGCATACCGGAGCCCGACGATCTGAGCGAAGAATCCGCGGAACCAGGCCCCGCCGAGGGTTCCGAATCCGAGCTCTGAATCCTTGGCGCATGCCGGTGTACCCGTTCCCGGGACGCCCGCTACCGCCCGAAGTCTTTAGGCCACGGATATTGTGCTTCCGGACACAGCGACTGCATGACGATCTTCGCGTCCGGCACATGGATCTGCCCGAAGGCGACTCCCGTTCCCGCGGCCCATCGCTTCCAATCCTCCAGCCGCTTGCGGTGCGCTCCCGATTCACCGTGAGATTGTTCGCTCCGAACGAGCAGCCGCGTCTCCAGCTCCAACGTTACGGCCCCGCTAGCTTCCACCTGCCCATCACGTGTAACCCGTTCATATAAGCGCTGTGCCGGCTTCGACAGCCCGGCGAACTGCCAGGCCTCGCCGGCTACCGCGATAGCGACCAGGTCCGGCCACACGCGGCGGTGCACCAGCGTATTCTTGCCGTCGATCAGTTTGACCACCAGCACATCCGGATGGCCGGACAACTCCGTCAGCGCGCGGAAGATTTCTTTCGAAGCCGGATGCGCCCACCAGGAGCCGTGCACCGGGCCGCCCGCAATCATCCCGGCCAGGCTGGGCAGTTTCGCGTCCGATACCGGCAAAAGCCCGCGCGATTCAAGCTCTTTGAGATGATTGCCCGTCACGCCTCGAGCCCCATTTGAGTCAGGCGGTATCGAAGCGCGTTGCGCGTCAGTCCGAGCAGCCGCGCGGCCTGGCTCTTATTCCCGTCGGCCCGGCGTAGCGCCTCGCGGATTAATTCCTGCTCGTATTGATCCAGCGTCATCCCTTCCGGCAGGAAGTGTGTTTCGTTCTGCGCGCGCGGCCGGGGCGCGTTCTCCAGCTTGATGTCCTCTATATCGAGCTGCTTCCCCCGGCACAAAACTAAGCTGCGCTCGATCACGTTCTCCAGCTCGCGCACATTTCCCGGCCAGTGATAGCCCATCAGTTTTTCCATAGCCGCGCTGGTGATCGATTCCACCTCCGACCCGCTGTCCGGCGCCAGCTTCTGAATAAAATGGTTGGCCAGCGTGGGTATGTCCTGCTTCCGTTCGCGTAGCGGTGGGATGTTCATCGGCACCACGTTGAGACGATAATAGAGGTCCTCGCGAAACGTGCCTTGCTCCAGCGCCGCTCGCAGATCCTGGTTGGTCGCGGCAATTACGCGCACGTCGGTGTGGCGCGTCGTATTGCTCCCCAACCGCTCGAATTCCCGCTCCTGCAGGATGCGTAGCAGTTTCACCTGGATCGGGCCGGGGACGTCGCCGATTTCGTCAAGAAAAACCGTTCCCGTGTCGGCCTGTTCGAATTTCCCGGGCTTCGAAGCCACCGCGCCCGTGAACGCGCCTTTTTCGTAGCCGAATAATTCGCTCTCCATCAGGTTTTCGGGAATCGAGCTGCAGTTGATCTTCACCATCGGCCGGTCGCGCCGTGGCGAGTGGAAATGAATGGCGCGCGCGATCAGATCTTTGCCGACGCCGCTCTCGCCCGCCAGCAGCACCGTCGCGCGTGTCGGCGCTACCCGCTCGATCGTCGCGAAAATCTCCTGCATCGGCTCGCTGCGCCCGATGATGTTGTCGTACTCGTACCGCCGTCCGAGCTGCTCCTTGAGCTGCCGGTTCTCGTCGCGCAACGCGCGGACTTCGAGAGCCTTGTTGACTACCTGCATCAGGTGGTCGAGCGAAAACGGCTTGAGTAGAAAATCGGTGGCCCCCGCCTTCATCGATTCCACCGCCGTCTCGACGCTGCCGTAGGCCGTCATCATGACTACCGGCACCTGCGTGTTCTGGCGCCGGATCAGCGCCAGGAATTCGAGGCCGTCCATCTTGGGCAAACGCAGGTCGGTCAGCACGAGGTCCGCTCGGTCCACCACCTTCACGCCTTCTTCGGCGGTGGCTGCCTTGTCCACATCAAAGCCCGCCGAGGTCAACTGCAGTTCGATCACACGGCGAAGCTTCTCCTCGTCTTCCACCACCAGAACGCGTTTTTTCATGCGGAGGTTTCTGCGGCCGGAAGCGCCATCGGAAGAAGCACGCGAAACACGCTGCCTCTCCCCCGTTCGCTCTCCACTGTTATCTTACCCCCGTGTTCGTCCACGATCTTGGAAACAATCGCCAGCCCCAGCCCGACGCCCGTCGGTTTGGTGGTGAAGAAGGGATTGAAAATGGAGCCGAGATTCTTCGGATCGATGCCCTGGCCGCGGTCGATCACCGAGATTTCCACCGTACCGCCTCCCGCGCGCGTCTTCACCGTCACCGTGCCCCCTGCCGCCGACGCCTGCGCCGCGTTCACCACCAGGTTGTAGACCACCCGCTCCATCAGCTCGGCATCGAACGGAAACGGCGGAATCTCAGGGTCGTAATTTTTGTAGATCGCGATGCCGTTCGCCTCGCGTTGGGCCGCCGCCACGGCCCGGTCCAGCATCTGCGCCAGATCGGCCTTTTCCAGCCGCACCTGTAGCGGCCGCGCGAATTGCAGGAATCGCGTCACCAGCGAATTGGTGCGGTCCACCTCCGTGCTGATGAAGCCGGCCACCTCGCGCGCCACTTCGTTCTCGGAGCTCACCTGGCGCGATAGCATCTCGGCCGACGCCTTAATCGTGCCAAGCGGATTGCGTAGCTCGTGAGCCAGCCCCGCGCTGAGCTGCCCGAGTGCCGCCAATCGGTCCGAGCGCCGCACCGCATCTTCCGCTTCCTGGATGTGTACGTTGGCTTCCCGCAATTGTTCCGCGGTATGCCGGTAGTTCTGCGATTGGATGCGTAAGTCCTCGGCCAGGATGTTCGCCAGGTTCCCCACCATCGCCAGGAACACGATCCGGATCAGCAGCACCGGCCACTCCACCGTGACGCTCGAGAAGTCCACCCAGAGCAGAAACGAGAGATACGCGGCTCCCGCCAACATCGAAGACCCCAGTGCTCCCAGGACTCCCAAAGCCGTCCCCGCCGAAACCACCGGCAGTAGAAGCACCAGCCAATAATTGCTGCGGATTCCATTCGTATACCCGATCAGAACGAATCCCAGCACTAGTTTCAAAATGATCCAGAAGACGCGCCCGCGTGTCGAAGCCAGAGCCGGGATCTTGGGCTCCAGCACCTGCACCAGCCCCAGAGTCACCAGCGGCGTCACCGAGAAAGCGTCGAAATACTCAACCGGCAGCGTCGCCACCAGCGCGGCAAACAGGAGGAGCCAGACAATATCCTGCGGCCGGACCAGACGCATCCAGCGCAGCAGCGGGTGATTGGGCACGCGAGATATCCCAGTCGGGATTATGCCACAATAAAAATACACAAGGTCTGCATGTCCAACCCAAGAACCATCGAGCAGCACCGGCTTGCCGGTTCTGACTCGGCCACCACCCCCGAAGACTCCATCGAATCGTTCGGCGACATCCTTTCTCAGTACGAGAGCTCGCATTCCCATCGGCCTGAAGGCGGCGCGAAAGGCCTGCAAGGCACGGTCATCGCGGTCACCGCGGATGCGGTAATGGTCGATATCGGTTTCAAAACCGAAGGCATCATTCCGCTGTCCGATTTCCAAAAGGCCGGCGAGCCGGTCAAGCCCGGCGACAAGATTCCGGTCTCGATCAAAGGCCGCGATCCGGAGGGCTACTACGAGCTCTCGCGTCTCAAAGTGGAACGCCCCAAGGATTGGTCCTCGCTGGAGAGAGCATTTGAAGCGAAGGTGCCGATCCTCGGCGTTGTTTCCGCCGTGGTGAAGGGCGGCGTCAGCGTCGATGTCGGCGTGCGCGCCTTCATGCCCGCCTCCCGCAGCGGAGCCAAGGACGCGGCCGAGATGGAAAAGCTGATCGGCCAGGAAATCCGCTGCCGCATTATCAAGCTGGACGTAGCCGACGAAGACGTCGTCGTCGATCGCCGCGCCGTCCTTGAGGAAGAAGAACGCGTTACCAAAGAACGCCGCTATTCCGAAATCAAAGAGGGGGAGACTGTCACCGGCACGGTCCGCACCCTCACCGATTACGGCGCCTTCATCGACATTGGCGGCGTCGATGCCCTGCTGCACGTCGCCGACATAGCCTGGGGCCGCATCAACAAGGCGTCTGACGTGCTTACCGTCGGCCAGCAAGTCGAGGCCCGCGTGCTCAAGGTGGATCCCGCCAAGCGCCGCATTTCTCTTGGCCTCAAGCAGCTTCAGCCCCATCCCTGGGAGCAGGCCAGCGACCGCTACAAGACCGGCGAGCGCGCCTGCGGCGCCGTCACGCGCGTCACCGATTTTGGCGCCTTCGTCGAGCTCGAAAAGGGCGTGGAAGGCCTGATTCACATCTCTGAGCTTTCCTGGTCGAAAAAGATCAAGAAGGCATCCGACGTGGTTAAGCCGGGCGAAACCGTCGAGGTCGTGATCCTCGGCGTGAACCCGGCTGAGCGCCGCATCGCGCTCGGTATGAAACAAGCCTTGGGCGATCCCTGGGCCGACGTCGCTCAGAAGTTTCCCGCTGGTTCGGTGGTCGAAGCTCCCGTCACCAGTCTGACCAGGTTCGGCGCCTTCGTGCAGGTGGCCGAAGGCGTGGAAGGCATGATCCACGTCGGCGATATCAGTGCCGATAAACGAATCAACCACCCGCAGGATGTGCTCAAGCTCGGTCAGCCCGTGAAGGCTCAGGTGCTCGAGATCGATTCCGAACGCCGCCGATTGCGCCTGGGAATTAAACAACTGGTTCCCACCAGCCTGGACGAATACATTGCCGAGCACAAAGAAGGCGACGTCGTGACTGGCCGGATGACCGAAATTTCCGGCGGCCGCGCCCGCGTCGAATTAGGCCAAGGTATTCAAGCCGGCTGTCGGATCGGCGCTGAGTCTGCCGAGGAAGCGGCTCCTGCGCCATCGAAGGCCGATCTCTCTTCATTAAGTTCGATGCTGCAAGCCAAGTGGAAAGGCGGCGAAGCGAGCGCCGGCGTCTCCCGCAAGGAACCCGCGCGCGCCGGCCAGATCCGCAGCTTCCGCATCGCCAGGCTCGACCCGGCCGCCAAGAAAATCGAGTTGGAACTGGCGTAAAGCCCGGCTTCGGCCCCGTTCCGGGTATTGCGCGGTAAAACGGCACGCGGACCATTTCATTGAAGATCCCCGACCACCTCCTGGTCCAACTCAATAACGAGGCCGAGGCGCGGCGCGTAACGAAATCCCGGCTGGTGCGCGCCGATGTCTTTACCCTCGACTCGGATTTTCGTATCTATCGTCGCCATGGCAACAGAGTGATCCCGGACCGGATGCTTGATTAGCGGACTGCCCAGCGTCTACGGCAGCGGCGACCCTTGGCTGAAGCAATACAGCGTGCCATCGTGCGTCGGCACGTAGATCCGGCCGCCCGCCACCGCGATCCCGCTGAAATGCGAGAAGCTTCTGATGATCTCGCCGCTCGAGTACAACACTTTGCCCGTCGCGGCATCCAGCACATACAGCGTCGCGTGCGTCGCCATCTTGAGCCGCTCCGCTACGCTGTACTGCACGCCGCTCGGATTGATTTGCGTCGGATTGTCTCCGTCCGACACGACAAACAGCATTCCGTTCGCCACGATCGAGGGCGTCGGCACTCCCATGTTCACCGAGTTCCACGCCGGCGTGAGCGCGGGCTTCCCTTCCTTCAGTTCCACTTGGAACGCCATCACGCTGCCGTCCGGAGTTGCTCCGTACTCCCGCGGGAACTTCACTCCCGCTGCGGGGGCGCCATTCGCCGGAGCGTAGAGCCACCGCGTTCCCGAAGCATCCTCCCACGTCGTGAAGGCGCCCCAAAATCCCCTCCCGCTCAGATTCACTTCGTCGTTCGCGAACAGCGGGCTGCGGTATAGCGGCGTGCGATGATCCGCGCCGCCCAGCGACTGCGCATCCAGCAGATCGATCACGCCTTCCTTCCCGGCCGCGGCGATCAGTTCCCAGTTCTTGAACCGGAAAATGGCGGGCGTCATGTTGCCCATGTCCAGATCTTTCTTGGTGATCCACGCGCGGTTCGCCGGCGTGTAATAATCGCTCAACTGCAGATCCTTCCCCGAAAGCGCGATCACCGAATCCGCATACTGATTCTTCGCCGGATCGTACAGCCCGTCGCCGGTCTCGAAAACCACGCGCCCATCGCTCGTGATTGCCACTCCCGCGCGGCCCCACACGCCCGCGCCCGGTGCCCCCGTCTGGAAATAAGAGATCTTCCGTTCCGCGTTGGTCAGATCCATTCCGTACACGCCCGACGCGACTCCATTGCAGCCTTGCGACGTGGTCGAGTAGAGCATCCCGTTCGCCGCATTGAGGCTCCACATCTTCGCGAACGGCGGCAGGAACTGCGTGGGCGGCATCAGATCTTCGCCGCTGACCAGGTTGAACGCGTGCAGCCTTCCATCGCTCGCCACAACGTAGAGAGCCTGTCCACTTGAGCCCGATCCCGTAGGCGCCGGCGCCAGCACCGGCGTCGCCGTGAGCCCGTTCGGACACAGCCAGGTCGGGGCGCGCTGCGGCTTCCCCTCTACACCCAGCGTCTTCTGCCAGTAAATTTTCCCGGTGTCCGCGTCGATCACGAACAGCTTGTCGGACGACCCCGCCACGATCGCTAGGTCGCGCACTCCTTTGGCCGTATAGATCTGCGCGCGCGCCAGCGGAGCCGTCAGCCCGTTCATCGCCATCGGCGCATTGTCGAGCTTGATGCTCCACTCCAGTTTCAGCTTGGGTGCCGTTTCCGGGGTGATCTCGGTTTCGATTTTGTTCCAACCCGTCCGCTGCGCGTCCCCCCCGAATGCCGTCCAGGCGCCGCGGCTATACTGGCCAAAACCCGCGGCCGCAGCCAGCATCGCTACAGCAGGAATACTGAGAAATCGGCCTGACTTCATAAAACCCAGGGACAGTATACCGCGCGCGCCGCGCGAGCCTGTAATCCGTCCCGTAAGGATAACGGCCGACGAGCGACAATATAGAGGAACTCAGAAATGAGTTCTCTGCGCGCTCTGGTTCCGAGGCGGCCGCGTGCGTGCGCCTGATCGCGATGCGTCAGCCCCGAGTTCCCTCTGCTTGCTCGGCGCGCGAACCCGATAAAGCGCGGATCACCTGAACCTTCATTAGCATCTGACGCCTCTCTTTTCTTCTCGGCGTCTCGGCGGTAAAGCTTAGGTCGGATTGGTCAGTGAGTGAATCAACCCCGACGGCCTCCGAAACACGCCTTGCATTTCCAATCTGTATTCTCTGCTGGCGTTGGGTGAGGCTGATCCAGAATGACCAGCGAGTGGTACAGTTCGCATTCCTTCTCGAATGCGTCCCGCGCGGACAGCGCGTATGAAAACTTGAAGTGCTTATGGCGGCCCCGGAGGTGGGATTTGATCCCCGATCGCAAGTCGTCATCGGAACGTCCAACAAGTTGGGCGATAAAGGTGCCCTGCACGATTTTTCCCAGCGCATAGACACCGGCTGCGTTCGCTTGGAGGTGCCTTTCAATGCTCTCTGGCGCTACCGGCAGTGGACCATACATTTTTGGAGCCACGCCGACCTCCTGTCCGCAATTTGCAGTGGGATCGCCAACGGGCGCCGCTGCGATACCTCGAGAACTGGAATCGTTCCCTGAATGGAGGCCGGACCCCTCGTTTTTTCGTTCGCGATACGGCCCGGTGCGACCGATCGGGTTGATTCGGCCTCCGTGACAGCAAGACAGAGCACGTCAATTTCCACATCTCCAAAAAGAGCTCCGGTATCCCGCTTCCTCACGAGATACCGGAGGCGCATTCCACTTTGCCCGAAAGTTGTCGGGCGTTTATCTGACAAACTACCGCGCCCCAGTACCTGGATGCAGCCTGTATCCAACTTCATTTATGAATATTTTCCAGGTTCTAGCAAGGTTTGGACGGTAATAAAGAACCATTGGCCGCCGACACTCCTACATAGGATCAGCCCCGCGAACAGCAATCGCCGCTGTAATGCGGCAGCTTTCTTGACATCAAGTACTTTAATATATAAAGTACTCTTAGACGCATATGAATCGGCCCCTGACGACCACCAAACCACGCTGGTGCCCGGCCGCGATGACCCGGCCGCCGCTTCTGGACACCTCGATCCCGGCCGCGCCCGCGCAGCCGCGCTATGCCCTTCTGATCAATCCTTTCTACCCGAAGGATCCCAATGCGAGCTTCGGTAAGCATGTGCTCACCCCCAGCCTCGCCCTCACCAGCTTCGCCGCCACTACCCCCGCACACTGGCAAGTGCGGTATTGGGACGAGAACCTGCTGGATGGGCGGCCGCCGTTTGCGCCCATGCCCGAGGTCGTCGGCATCACCGTCCACCTCACCTTCGCGAACCGTGCGTTCGACTTGGCGCGCTGGTATCGCAGTCGTGGCAGCAAGGTCGTGCTCGGCGGCCTGCACGTGCTCTCCTGTCCCGAAGATTGCGCGCCCCATGCGGACGCGCTGGCCATAGGCGATGGCGTACAGCTTTGGCCGCGCATTTTGGCCGACGTCGAGTCGGGCTGCCTGCTGCCCAAATACACCGCAACTTATGAGAGTGACTACCGCCGCGATCCCGCGCCCCGCCGCGCGATTCTGCCGCGCCACAGCTTTCTTACCACCACCAGTCTGATCGCCACCCGGGGTTGTCACAACCGCTGCGGCTTTTGTTATCTCGCCACCGAGGGCTTGCGCATGCCCTATCGCATGCGCCAGCCTGCCCAGGTCGCCGCCGAATTTGATGCCGATGGCCAGCCCTACGCAGTTTTCATCGATAACAATCTCGGTTCCAACCGGCCGTACCTCCGCGAACTGTGTGGCGCGCTGCGTCCGCTGAACAGGATCTGGAGTGCCGCCGTTTCCATCGATATCACCGACGATCCGTCTTTGATCGATGCCATGGCGCTCGCCGGATGCACCGGCGTCTTCATCGGTTTTGAGTCGCTCACCGACGAGAATCTCTCTGATGCGCGCAAGAAAACGCCCAAGACCGCCGACTACGCGCGCCGTGTCCGCATGCTGCACGACAACGGCATCCAGGTGAACGGCTCCTTCGTCCTGGGATTTGATCACGACCGCCCGGACGTGTTCCCCCGCACCGCGAATTGGATCGAGGAGAACCGCCTCGAGTGCGCCACTTTTCACATCCTGACTCCCTATCCCGCAACGCCGCTGTTCCGGCAAATGGAAACCGAGGGTCGCCTGTTGCACCGCGATTGGTCGCTCTACGACACGGCGCACGCCGTGTTCCGTCCGAAGAATATGTCCCCCGAAGAACTGGAAGAAGGGTACGCCTGGATTTACCAGCGGCTCTTCTCCCACGCTTCCATCTGGCGGCGCCGCCCCCACGACTGGCGCGCTGTGCCTCCGTACCTGGCAATGTCGTATCTCTACAAGCGCTCCAACCGCCTCTGGCGCTTCCTGATTAAGCACCATCTGGTGCACGCTGTCTGGCGTCCCTTGGTCGAGTTGACACGCCTCCGCCACATCCGCTTCCGCCGCCATTTAGCCGCGCGCGAAACCGTAAATCGCCCGGGTGTCAATGTGGTGGCTGCCGGTGTTTAGTCATGATCGACGATGATCGTTCACCCCGGTAAATGCGAACCCTAGGAGCGTGGAGTTGCGCCGGAAGTGCATGGAATGAGCGCAGTTGGGCGGACGTACGAATAGAAGTGCGTATTTCCCTATACAGTTTCCACTCAGCTCAGGGATTCACCTTACGCATTGTGCTAGCCTGAGGCG
The DNA here is from genome assembly GCA_964554945.1 of uncultured Solibacteraceae bacterium. GTDB lineage: Bacteria > Acidobacteriota > Terriglobia > Bryobacterales > Bryobacteraceae > PSRJ01. Next base: position 25,681 of record CAZKQQ010000074.1, read on the forward strand.
TTAGCATTTGACGTTGGCGACTCCCGCCTTCAACCCGCAATTTAGAATGTGCCCTGACAAACAACGCCTCACCGACGCCGTTGTGCAGACTAACCGCACACTCCAGGAACTTCACGATCGGGAGATCCGGGCTTTGGTTGAAGGTAAGACCGGGCTGGATCGGATCGATATTGCGCTCCAACTCGCCCGCCAACGGAGAGATGTTGCCAAGCTCGAATACCTGCGACACACCCAATCGCACGGCTGCTAAGGCCGCGTCGCCAGAATTATCTCCTTCCGTTCCACCACTTGGACCGTCGAATTTCGGACTCCAGCCCACCGCCATGTTATTGGTGGAATCGAAAGGCACTTCCTCCTGTCCGATTCGATTTCCGACAAACAGCGCGCTGCCAACCAAGCCAACGCGCAGCATTCCACCGGCCCGCGTACGCCGGAAGGCAAAGCTCGTTCCGCCAGGAACGCCCGCAAGCATGGCTTCGCCGCGTCTAACTTTGCGGTCGTGCGCCTCGATGAGCTCGATGAAGTCGCTCGCCTCAAGGACGGCCTCATTTCCGTCTATCAACCGGTCAACGCTCAGGAACTCTTCGCCATCGAGCGCATCGCCCTCGCTCAGCAGACCCTCCTTCGCGCGGCCCGCCTCGAGTCCGGTCTCTTCACCAACGCCCTCGATGAAGCGCTCACGCACGACGACCAGCCCATCGTCCTCATCAATCAGGAGTTGACCGGCGATATCGAAGTCACTCGCGCCCAGAACCGCAATTTCATCCTCGGCCTCGGCTTCCACCGGATGGCTCGCCAAGCGAATACCTGGTCGCTGTTCCTCCGTTATCAGGCTCAGGCCGAGCGCCTCTACCGCCGCGCCGTCGAGGAATTCGAGCGCCTCAAATCCCTTCGCCCCGATTTACCAAACGAACCCATTTTGGAGTCCCAACCCGAAGAAAACGAACCTTCTGTGCCTCCCGGCGAAACGAACCCGTCGGTCCTGCCGGCGGTCTTGCCGTCCGCGGAATCGCAACCCGGTCTGCTCCCGCCTACGGCTCGGGCGTGTGCGGCGCCGGCTCGGCCTCGGCCACCGCGGCTAGCGCGGCGGTCTCCACCGGCGCCACCGCGGTGGCCGGAAGATAGCGCGGGAATCCTGCCAGGGTCGCGCCGTAAATCACGTGTCCCAGCAATGTGGGCCGCTCCGCATGTAGCAGCGATACCAGCGGGTTGACCGTATGCCAGATCACATGGAACGACAGGTAATACCATCCGGCCGCAACCGCGACGCTGACCAGCAGCAGTTGCAGGCGCGGAATATGGCCGCGAACCGCGGCTGCGAACAGCCCGCCCAATGTGCTGTACACCAGAAGGTACAAAGCCAATCCGGAAAGAGTGCTCGTCGAAAAACCGCTGCGGATCGCGGATGCGCCGTAGAAAGTGCTTGCCCACAGATTTTCCGCGGTCCAGAAGCTGCTCTGCCGCCACGTGGCCGTGATCCCCAGCCATGCCAGCATGAATAGCGCTGCCGCCATTCCGGCCTGCAGGCCGGCCAGCGAGACGCTGAGCGTATCACTGGCGCGCTGGTCCCGGGCAAGGCTCATAGCTTTCAGCCTATACTGTCAGACAGACCAAAGGCAAAAACGATCCCATGCGGCGAGTTGTCATAACAGGAATTGGCGCGGTCAGTCCGAACGGAATCGGACGCGAATGTTTTTGGCAGGCCACCCGGAGCGGCCGCAGCGGTGTGCGGCGCATCACCCGGTTTGATCCCTCCGGATTCGTGGTGCAGGTGGCGGGCCAGGTGCCCGACGAGTTCGACGAGAACCGCTACGTCGATGTGAAGGATCGCCCTCACGTTTCTCGCGCCGTGCCCCTCGCCGCCGCCAGCGTCGCTGAAGCCCTGGACGACGCCGGGCTCGATACCCGCGGGATGACTCGCGATCAGCTCCGCGGCATCGGCGTTATCGTCGGTTCCGGCGGCGGTAGCCAGGATTTCACCGAGGAACAATACCGCCTCTTCTATACCGGTAAACAGAAGCAGTGCAGCGTCTATACGATTCCTACCGGAACCATCGGCACCCTCGCCAGCGAAGTCTCCATGCGCTTCGGATTCCGGGGCCTGAGCCACATCGTCTCGACCGGGTGCACCTCCTCCACCGACGCCATCGGTTACGCCTACCGCAATATTCAGGCCGGTGTGCTCGACACCATGATCGCCGGAGGCGTGGATTCTCCCATCGCCCCGCTCATCCTGCGCGGCTTTCAGCTCATGCGCATCATGACTACGCGCTGGAATCACGAGCCCGAGCGCGCCTCCCGTCCGTTCTCGCGCGACCGCGACGGCTTCGTCCTGGCCGAAGGCGCCTGGTTCTTCGTCATCGAGGAGATGGAGCATGCGCTCGCCCGTGGCGCCCGCATCTACGGCGAGATCGGTGGCTATGCTTCCACCTGCGAAGCCTTTCACCGCGTCCGGTTGGAGGAGTGCGGGGAAGAACCCGCGCGGGCCATCGGAATGGCCTTGGACGAAGCCGGCATTCCGCCGGAGGAGGTGCAGTACATCAACTATCACGGCACCTCCACCGAGTTGAATGACCGGATCGAGACGCGAGCGGTTAAACTGGCGTTTAACGGACACGCGTACAAACTGGCCGGCTCCTCGCTGAAGAGCTTGATCGGCCACCCGCAGGGCGCTTGCGGGGCCGCGGGCGTGG
>CAZKQQ010000075.1:0-9563 GCA_964554945.1 uncultured Solibacteraceae bacterium
ATGTTGCTGCGGTACGGTCCAGTCGCGTCTTTCGTCCTGCTTTTGTTGGCCTCACAGTCTTCTGCGCAGCCGACGGATTCCTGCTTGGCATTTCTGCTCAAATCGGACATAAACATCAAATGCCATGGTCAAACTACACAGATCACCCACAGCCGAAATGTTGAGAACTTCGCTGTCAGCGAACAGCACCTCCGTATGGCTTTCATCACCGAGAGGGAATTACGCCGCAACCCAACACGCAAAACGGTTGCCTATACAGCTACGATGATAGACCTCAAGACGAGGAACAGCCAGAAGGTGGATGGCGTAAATAGGGTTGTAAGCACATGCGGTGGGATCTTACCGAATCAGATCGGTGCATGGACAAGTACGCGGGACTTGGTTACTGGAGAAGATTTGGCATTCTCACCTTACACTCGCTTTCGTTGCAGTACGGATCGGCGAGTTGTGGTAGGCATAATCGCCGACGGTGCTGGCGTAACGCGAAGGAGCGATCTTTATGAAGGGGTTCCTCCCGCGACAAGGATCGCCTCGGCCGAGGATGTGTACCCGCACTTCTTCAATGTCAGCCCGGACGGTTCGCGAGTTGCCTATTTCAACGATGTGCGTCCGCTCTGTCTCTATTCGCGTTCAGGCCAGACGGAGTGCGTTGAGCACTCGGCCATTACAGATCCAGTTTCGGTAAGCGACTCGGGCGAGGTGCTCGTCGCGACGGGGACTGGAAGGGGTTGCGACTACCGCACGCCCTACGATTTCTCGCCTGCGCGCACGCCTCAAGGTGGTGACGATGAATGTCTTGGTATCGGCTACTGGAAGGCTGGCATGAAATCCATTGTATTTATTGCGCCCATTGGACGGAATCCACAGTGGATCAGCCTACTCACGGCGGAATTGCTTACGGTATGGTCCACCGCGAGGAAATGAAAGTCCTCGATTGGGAACGAGATGTGGCGTTACCGTCCAATTGTCCGATAACGCCGTTTCTCAATAATTAGCTAGACCGAGGGGCCACGGCCCTCCTTCCCGTCTTCAGTGACCGGCGCGTGGGGTTTGGGTGTATACTGGCCCTCCAGATAAGCCATTCGAGGAGGTGCGATATGCGGATTGCCCGAGTTCTGTACAGCAGCGGTGTGGTGGCTCTCGCCATTTCTGGATACCTGATCACAAATCGGACCAGCGTCAATGCGCAGCAGCCTGCTTCGGTGAAGATTGATGCCGACGATATCGGCGGCGTAGTCGCCAGCAGTAAGGGACCGGAAGCCGGCGTCTGGGTGATTGCCGAGACCACCGGCCTGCCCACGCGCTACATCAAGGAAGTGGTCACTGACGATCGCGGCCGCTATCTGATCCCCGATCTCCCGAAGGCGAAGTACACGGTTTGGGCCCGTGGATACGGGCTCGTGGATTCCCCCAAGGTCGAGACCGAGCCGGGCAAGATGGTCGATCTGAAACCCTCTCCGGCGCCGGACGCGAAGACCGCCGCGAAACTGTATCCCGCCAGTTACTGGTACGCGATGCTGAAGGTGCCCGAGCCGGCCGAGTTTCCCGGTACCGGCCAGAACGGCAACGGCATTGCGGAAACCGTGAAGGCGCAGGATCAGTGGATCCACCTCATCAAAACCGATAGCTGCGAGTCTTGTCATCAGCTCGGCAATCAGTACACTCGCACCATTCCATCGCTGTTCAGCAACCTGGATTCGCCGGCCCAGCAATGGGCGAGACGCGTGCAGTCCGGCCAGGCCGGCAACGCCATGGTGGGCGGCCTCGGTCAGCTGGGGCCGGCCCGCGCCACCCAGTTATTTGGCGATTGGACAACGCGCATTGCGCACGGCGAATTACCCAAGCAAGCGCCGCCGCGGCCGCAAGGTCTTGAGCGCAACGTTGTGATCACGCAGTGGGACTGGGCCGATCCGAAAGCCTATCTGCACGATGAGATCTCCACCGACAAGCGCAATCCCAGCGTCAACGCCAACGGCTTGATTTATGGGTCTCCGGAAGAGAGCCGTGACTATCTGCCGGTACTCGATCCGGTTCACAACACCACCTCTCAGGTGAAGGTCCCGTACCGCGATCCCAACACGCCGGGTCAGCCTAAGCCGCTGGCGGCTTCGCCGATCTGGGGTGAAGAGTCGATCTGGGACAGCCACACCACGGTGCACAATCCGATGTTCGACGAAAAAGGCCGGGTGTGGTTCACCTCCCGCCTTCGCCCGCCCGAGGATCCCGCGTTCTGCAAAGCGGGCTCGAGCCTCGATTCCGCGAAGGCCACGCCGCTGGAGCGCTCCGGCCGCCAGCTTGCCATGTACGATCCCTCCACCAAGAAGACTTCTCTGATCGACACCTGCTTTGCCACGCATCATCTGCTGTTCGCTAATGACGCGAACAACACCCTGTGGACCAGCAGCGGCGGCGGCGGTGGCGTGGTCGGGTGGCTCAATACCAAGATGTGGGACCAGACGCATGACGAGCAAAAATCCCAAGGCTGGACGGCCTTGATTCTCGATACCAACGGCAACGGCAAGCGCGACACTTATGTCGATGCGGAACAAAAAGTGCTGACGGCTCCCAGCGGCGAGAGCCTGGGAACTTCTGCTGCAATCAGTGGCGTGCCCGATCCAGCCAAGGACACTCGGCTCAACGCCGCGTTCTACGGCCTCGGTATCGCCCCCGACGGAATGATCTGGGGCACCGTGCTCGGTTTTCCAGGCGGCCTGGTGCGCCTGAATCCCGGATCGCATCCGCCCGAAACCGCCCTGGCGGAATACTACGAAGTTCCGTGGCACAATCCGAACGCGAAGGTATCCGGCTTCTCGCCGCGAGGCATGGACGTGGATGGCAACGGCGTCGTCTGGGTGGCGCTGGGAAGCGGTCATCTCGCCAGCTTCGATCGCAGCAAATGCAAAGGCCCGCTCAACGGTCCGAAAGCACTTGGCCAGCATTGTCCCGAAGGCTGGACACTCTACCCGACACCCGGCCCCAACTTCCAGAATGTGAAAGAGTCCGGCAGCGCTGACTCCCATTACTACGACTGGGTCGATGTGCACGACACGCTCGGGCTCGGCAAGAACACACCCATCGCGACCGGCAACGGATCCGATTCGCTGCTCGCTTTAGTCAACGGAAAATTCGTCGTTTTGCGCGTTCCTTATCCGCTCGGCTTTTTTGCCAAGGGCATGGACGGCCGCATCGACGATTCCAATTCCGGCTGGAAAGGCAAGGGTGTTTGGACAACCTGGGGCACCCGCACCGCGTTCCACAGCGAGACCGGCAAGGGGACCAATGCCAAGGTGGTTCATTTCCAGATGCGCCCGGACCCGCTGGCGAATTGATTACTTTACGTGGTGCAGGCCGTGGTTTTTTGGGGCCTGCATGGTCGGCAGAAGAAAAGAGACAAGATGACACACGCATCCAGACCGATCGTGATGTGCCTGCTGCTGTCAGCTCCCTTGCTGGCGCAGGCGCCGCAAAAGATTTCCTTCGAAACCGATCCGAATTTTCTCAAACTGAACTATCAGATGAACCTCGGCGAGGTCCTCTCGGTCGCGGTGAATTCCAAAGGCACCATCGTCGTGCTGAATCACCCGGGCAGTTCCACCAGCGGGCCGCTCTACGGGAACGCTACCACTCAGTTGCTGGAGTTCGATTCCAGCGGTAAGTTCGTCCGCGAAGTGGGCCGCGGCGTCTACGGCCTCGGGTATGCGCACTCCGTCCGCTTCGACAAATACGACAACCTCTGGGTGGTCGACAAAGGCACGAATGCAGTCATCAAATTCAATCCCGCCGGTATGGTGCAGATGAATCTCGGCCGCCGCACGGAAGCTCCGGACGAGCCCGATTATTACGACGCGCGCAAGGTTGCGGAGAATCCTCCCAAGCATCGCGACGGCTACTACAATCGCCCGACCGATGTCGCCTGGGACAGCGACGACAACATCTATATCAGCGACGGCTACGCCAACTCGCGAGTCGCGAAGCTGGACAAGCATGGCTCCTGGCTCATGTCGTGGGGTTCGCGCGGAACTGGCGATAGCCAGTTCAACACGCCGCACAACATCGGGGTCGACCGCCAGAACAATATCTACGTGGCCGATCGCGCCAACCGCCGCATCCAGGTTTTCGATACCAGCGGCAAGCACCTGCGCAATATGGTGCAGAACGTGCCGTACGACAAAAAACGGCATCCGGTGCTGGGCGATCTGCCTCCCAACCCGCCCGATGAAACTCAGGTCTGGACCATCTGCATCACCAATACGACACCGCAGTACTTGTATTCTTCGGATTCCGAGCCGGGCCGCATTTACAAGTTTGTGCTCCCCGAGGGTAAACTCATCGGCTACCTGGGTGAGTCGGGTCACGAACCCGGGCAGTTCAATTGGATCCACGGCCTCGCGTGTCCATCGGAAAATTCGCTCCTTGTCGCCGACATGAACAACTGGCGTGTGCAGAAGCTGACCCTCCATCCCGAGAAGAATAAGTGAACAAGGTCGTGGACAGCGCCGCCGAGGCGCTGGACGATATCACGGACGGATCTACCGTGATGTTGGGAGGTTTTGGCCTGTGCGGCGTCCCCGAAGACTTGATTGCCGCCCTGGTGCGCAAAGGCGTCATGCGGCTGCACACCATCTCCAACAACATGGGAATCGACGGCTGCGGCATGGGGCTCATGCTCGAAGCCGGCATGATCGCGTCGCACATCGCGAGTTATGTCGGGGAGAACAAGCTGCTGGAGTCGATGATCCTCGGCCATAAACTCGATCTCACCCTGGTTCCGCAAGGAACGCTGGCCGAGCGCATTCGTGCCGGCGGCGCGGGCATTCCCGCGTTCTACACGCCGACTGGTGTGGGCACGGTCGCAGCCGAGGGCAAAGAGGTTCGGGACTTCGAGGGCCGCCGCTTCGTGCTCGAGCGCGCCTTGACCGCCGAGTTCGCCTTGATCAAGGCCTGGAAAGGCGATCGCCTGGGGAACCTGGTCTATCGCAAGACGGCGCAGAATTTTAATCCGATCATGGCGACGGCCGCTAAGATCACGATCGCCGAGGTCGAAACCCTGGTCGAGCCCGGCATGATCGATCCCGGCCAGGTGATGACGCCCGGCATTTACGTGAAGCGAGTGGTTGTGAGCAGCCGTCACGAGAAGCGGATCGAACGCAGGACCATCCGCCGGAGAGCCGTATGATGCTTCCGCGCGAGCGCATCGCGCGAAGAGTCGCTCAGGAACTGCGGGACGGTTTTTATGTCAATCTCGGCATCGGCATCCCGACTTTGGTTTCCAACTACGTGCCCTCCGGAATCGAAGTGGTCCTGCAGTCGGAGAATGGGATGCTGGGAGTGGGCCCCTATCCGCTCGAAGAGGAAGTCGACGCCGATCTCATCAATGCCGGCAAGGAAACCATCACCGAGTTGCCCGGCACGTCGTATTTTTCGAGCGCGGAATCTTTCGCCATGATCCGCGGCGGGCATATCGATCTGAGCATTCTCGGAGCCATGGAAGTCGATCGCCAGGGGAACATCGCCAACTGGACGGTGCCGGGTAAAATCGTCAAGGGCATGGGCGGCGCTATGGACCTGGTGGCGGGGGCGCGGCGCGTAATTGTAGCCATGGAGCACACCACCAAAGAGGGCGCGCCGAAAATCCTGGAGAGGTGCACGCTGCCGCTGACCGGCGTGCAGGTGGTGGATATGATCGTGACGGAACTGGCGGTAATCCGGGTCACGCCGGAAAAACTGGTGCTCGAAGAGATCGTGCCGGGCGTGACGCCATCCGCGGTGCAGCGCGTGACGGGCACGCTCCTGTCGGTAAGCCCCGCGCTCAAAGAAATGATCTGATCGCGAGATTCAGGCCGATCATCACCACCGAAAACGCGGGGATCACCAGCAGCGCCTTCTTGAGCCGCTTGGGATCGCCTCCGGCAATCGCTCCGATCAGACGCGAGCTCACCGCAAGTCCAGCCCAACCGCAGGTGATCGCGAAGCCGATGGCGGTTCCAGTCATTCGCGGAAATGCGTCGCCGACGATCGCGAGGGTCGTCGGAAAGACAGGCGCCATCGATACGCCCGCCAGGAAAACCAGAACCCAGGCCCCGGTTACACCCCGCGCGCGAAGCGCAAGCCATGTTGTGAGGGCCATCGCGATTGACGCAGCCAGCGTGACATTGATGGCCGGAACGCTGATTAGCACTGGAGAGACGGCCACGCGCCCGACCAGCATGCCGAGCGCAAAGCCGAGCGATAGCACATTCAGCGCGCGGCTCTCCGGTATTCCTTGCGCAATCAAATGCTGCACCAGCCAGTTCCAGATGCCGACTTCGCAACTCACGTAGAGAAATAGCGAAAGCCCAAGCAGCAGAAGAATCGGCCGTCCCAGGACAGTGCCCGCCTCCGAAAGGACAAAACTCTGGACGCCGGTCGGTGCGGGGATCGGCGCCGCGATCTGAAATGCGAGGGCAATCAGCGCAAACGCTCCCGCCGCATAACAAATCTTTACAATGTCCCGCTTGAGCAGGTTGGCCGAGATGAAAGGAGTCGCCATGCCGCCCAGGCCAAAGAACAGATTGACCAGGTTGAGCGCCGTTCCGCGATGTGTCTCGGCGACGTCGCTGACCAGCGCGTTGGCCCCTGTCACGACAATGCCGCCGCCGAGTCCGAGCAGGAAGAGCAGGGCCACGATGCCGCCGAAGCCGCGCGCGCGAGGCAGAGAAGCGAGAGCGATGGCGATGATCACCAGGCCCAAAATCAATCCGATCTTCTTGCCTTCGTTGTCGATCAGCGGCCCCACCCCGACTGAAGCGATCATCAAACCCAGCGCCTGGCTGAACGCGATGGTGCCGTTCTGGCTCGGCGTCAGATAAAAGCGCTCCGACAATCCCGGCAAAATCGTGCCCAGCATGGCTGCGATCATGCCGTATACAAAGATTGCCAGGATCGCGGCGAGAATCAGCATTTCGTCATCACCCTCCGCAAGCGCCAGATTTAACGAGCTTAGCCATTGACGCCCACACGTGCCGGTGACATAATACCCCAAAATTTGCCGCGGAGGTTTTGGGTGAGAACATTTCTACTTGTCGTGCTCTGTGCGGTTCTTGCCTCCTCTGCTGCGAAGGCGCAGGCGACGGCGCAAATCCACGGCACCATCCAGGACACCAGCGGCGCGGCCGTTGCGGGCGCCCAAGTCAAAGCCACCCAGACCGGCACAGGCGTGACGCGCACCGTGATCAGCGCTGCCGACGGTGGTTACGTGCTGGCCACGCTGCCGCTGGGACCGTATCAACTCGAGGTGAGCAAAGAGGGCTTCGCAAAAGTGGTCGAGCCTGGAATCGTGCTGCAGGTCAATAGCGATCCGGCAGTCGATATCGCGCTGAAGGTCGGCGCGCTTACCGAACAGGTGCAGGTGGAAGCGAACGCGGCCCTGGTCGAGACGAGAAGTTCCGGAGTCGGCTCGGTGGTCGAGACCCAGCGCATCATGGAACTGCCGCTCAACGGTCGCAATGTGACCGATCTGATCACCCTCGCCGGCGCTGCCGTTCAAAACGGAACCAGCGATACCCGGCTATTCAGCGGCCGGCCGTATCTCTCCATCGGCGGCATGGCGACGCTGCCGCTCGGCGGCGGCCCGACCGACTGGATCTACGATGGCGCCAGCCATTACGATTTCATGTCCGGGACGAGTTTGCCCATCGCCTTCCCGGACGCCGTGCAGGAGTTCAAAGTCGAGACCAGCGGCCTGGAGGCGGTGCGTGGGAATTCGTCCGCGGTCGAGATCGTCACCAGGTCGGGCTCCAACGCCCTGCACGGCGATCTGTTCGAGTTCCTCCGCAATGACGCCTTCGGCAGCGCCCATGAGTACTTCGGGGTGGGAGCCAGCACGTATAAGCGCAACCAGTTCGGCGGCACCATTGGAGGGCCGATTCTCAAGAACAAGCTGTTCTTCTTCGGTGGACTCCAGGGGACGCTGCAGCGTGCCAGTCCGGGCAACACCATCGCGTTTGTGCCTACACAGGCGATGTTGAACGGCGATTTCACGCAATTCGAATCCGCCGCCTGCGGGCGGGCGACGCCGCTACGCGCGCCGTTCGCCGGCAACCGGCTCGATCCCTTGCAGTTCTCACCCCCCGCCGTCTACATCGCCAATAAAACACTCTCCGGCCTCGCGCAGGACGGCATCACGCCCAATGCGTGCGGTCAGATCACCTACAACACGCCGATCTACCAGAACGACTATCAGCACATCGCCAAGATCGATTTTCAGTTGAACGCAAGAAATTCACTATTCTTCCGCGAACTCTGGACCCGTCAGTATCAGCCGACGCTGTACAATCTCGATCCCAACCTGTTGCTCGCTGCCCAGGTCGGATTCAGCACGCCGGCATATGCCTACACGGTAGGCGATACCTATGTCCTTAACACGAATGTGGTCAATTCATTTCGTATCGCGTTCACGCGAATCAACGAAACGCGCCCAAAGGACGACTTCTTTAACTACTGCACCGCCGGCGTGATCAACCTGTGGTGCGGCGAGAACAAAGCACAGTTCGGAATGCTGACCATCGTCGGCGGCTTTTCGAATGGAATCAATTATTCCGATCCGCCGCCGAATGGAGGCGGAGCGTATTACCGGAGCGCCAACTATATCCTGAACGATGACGTCAGTTGGGTACACGGGTCGCATCAAATGACCTTCGGCGGTTCGGCCTGGCAAGGCCGCGTCACTTCGCGCAATAACTTCGCCAGCAATGCCCAGTTCACTTTCAATGGGGCGACCACGGGCCAGGGTCTGGCGGATTTCCTTACCGGAAACGCATCCAATTTTGTCGATGGACTTCCCAATGGCGAATGGATGCAGGAAACTTTTCTGAACCTCTATGTAGCCGACACCTGGAGAGTCACCCCGCGCCTGACGTTGAATGCAGGCCTGCGCTGGGAGCCCTATCTGCCGCTGGCGTCCCCTACCGGCGTCATTTACGATTTTTCAGTGCCGCGCTTCGTGAACAACGTCAAAAGCACCGTATATGTCAACGCGCCTCCTGGATTTTACTATCCGGGCGATCCCGGTTTTCCCGATAAGACGGGAATCAACAAGCAATGGAAGAAGTTCGCGCCGAGAATCGGCCTGGCATGGGATCCTGGCGGAAACGGCAAAATGTCCATCCGGGCTTCGTACTCGTTCGGGTACGCTTTTGTGCCGGGGCTGACGCGCGAAGACAATCAGGGCTCCAACCCGTGGGGAGGCCGCGAAACCATTGCGGGGGTGACCACCAATTTTTCAAACCCGTGGGGAAGCCCGAGCAACAATCCGTTCCCGTATGCGGTCACCCGCGATGTCAAATTCACGCCGGGCGGGCTCTATGAGACAGCGAGCTTCGACCAGCCGCCGCCCAGCTTTTCCACGTGGAATGTCGCGATCCAGCGGCAGATCGGGTCGGGCTGGCTGGCATCGGCGACCTACATGGGAAGCCACGTCGAGCACCTGCTGATCAATACTCCCTTAAATTACGCCGCCCTGATTCCGGGCGCGCCGGTTGCGACCACCGGCTGCGCGGCCACGGCGCTGAATTGCAATGCGGCAG
>CAZKQQ010000075.1:9573-28140 GCA_964554945.1 uncultured Solibacteraceae bacterium
CACCGCCCGGCGGGTGCTCAACCGTTTGAATCCCGCGGGCGCAGGTCCGGTTGTGGCGGGCCTCGGAACTTATTTCGGACCCACCATGCAGTGGAACGCCGGAGGCAATCAGCATTACAACGGTCTGCTGCTCTCGCTGCAGCGGCGTCTCAGCCGCGGCGTGAGTCTCGGCGCGAACTGGACGTACTCGCATTGCATCGGGCAGCTTCTCGGGTTCAATACGAAAGCGGACCAGACCATCACCGATCCGAACAACATCAATGAGGTGGGCAATTGTGACGCGGATCGCCGCCACATTGTCAACATCACCGCCGTGGCCGAGATGCCGCGGTTCTCCAATCATCTGGTGAATATCATGGCCTCTGGTTGGAAGCTGTCGGGCATCTATAAATTCACGTCGGGAATCCCGCTCATGATTCAGGACGGGACCGATCAGGAACTAAGCACCATCAATCATCAGCAACCGAACCTGGTGGATCCGGGCAATGTGTACTCGGGTCATAGCGGCCCGGGCGCCTTCTATCTGAACAAGGCTGCGTTTGCGCCGCAGCCGCTTGGCACGGTCGGAAATCTCGGATGGAATAGCATTGTGACGCCGGCGTATTGGGATCTTGACCTGGCCTTATCGCGGGAGTTTCGGATAACCGAGCGGCACCGCGTGGAACTGCGGGCGGATGCGTTCAATCTGCCGAACACGTTTGTGCCGATCGCCGTTCCGACCACCGGATTGGCCGGCTCGACTGCGGCCACGGGGACTCAGTTTGGCGCGCCGCCCACCGGGCCGGCGTTCGCCTCGTTGAACAATGCTCAATTCGGCCAGATCCTCGCCGCGCAACCGACGCGCAAGATCCAGTTCGCCTTGAAGTACACATTTTGAGGGAGGGCTCGATGCAATCAACGCGCCGGAATCTTCTGAAAACTTTGGCGGCATGCACCGCGGCGCTGGCCGCGCAGGAGAAGAAAGCACGAGGCGGGCGCGGACGCATCGACGTCCACCATCACATGCTGCCTCCCTTTCAGCCGAGCGTGGCCAACCGCAAATACACGCCCCAGGTCTCAATCGATGAGATGGATAAGTTCGGCACTGAGTCGGCCATCCTCTCCCTGACGATCGCGGCCGACCTGCTCTACGACGGTTCCGATAAGGCGATCAAGTTCGCTCGTGACGCCAATGAGTACGGCGCCAGGGCCGTACAGATGCACCCCAAGCGCTTCGGGTTTTTCGCGTCGCTGCCCGCCAAGAGCGTCGCTGCCACCATGAAGGAGATCGAATACGCTTTCGATACATTGAAGTGCGACGGCGTCTCGCTGTTTACCAACACGGGAGACAAGTGGTGGGGCGATCCCATGTTCCTGCCGATGTTCGATGAATTGAACCGGCGCAACGCCGCCATTTTCTTCCATCCGACCGTTGCGAATTGCTGTCATAACCTGGCGGGGCTCGGGGATGGCGTGGTTGAATTCGATTTCGATACGACACGCACGATGGTAAGCCTGCTCTATAACGGAGTGCTCGCGCGCTGTCAGAACATCAAATGGATCGTGAATCATTCGGGCGCGGCGCTGCCGACCCTCGCCGGACGAGTCAAAGACCGGGTGCCGGGCGCGGGCAGCAATATTAACGGGAAGTTCAACCGCACCGACGGCAAGAGCGACAAGATTCCGAACGGCACCTTTTACGAGTTGAAGCGGCTGTACTTCGAATGCGCGCATGCTACCTATCCAATGCCGATAGCGGCCTTGCGCGCCTTCGCGCCGCCGACCCAATTCCTGTTCGGAACCGATTTTCCGATTGAGCCGACCGAGTCTACGGTAGAGCAATTTCCAGTGGTAAAGCTGCCGGCGGATCTGCAGCATGCGCTCGATCGCGGCAATGCCGAGCGGCTGTGGCCGAGGTTTAAGCAGAGCTAGTGGCGCATGCCCCCGGCCTGCGTGGGACGGACTCCCTTGGTCCGCGCCCGGCCTGTATTGCTGTCGAAGCTGCTTCTGCTCCCTGGAAAACTAAGTGGCATTGGGCCAGAGTCCTGCCCGGGCCGGGCGACGGCTCGCCCAACGCCTGCGTGCTATCATGTCCCCAATCACTCGAAGGGGACTTCTCATCTGTATGGCCACGGCAGGTCCACCTCTCTCGTTCGGCGATGTCTTGCGGCTTCGCCCGGTGCGGCGCCTGTGGATTGCCCAGATCGTCAGCGTGTTCGGCGATTTTCTGGCGGTGTTCGCGATCATCGCCCTGGTCACCTTTAAGATGCATGGAACCGCTACGCAGGTCGCCATGGTGCTGATCTCATTTATGGCGCCATTCGCCATCGTCAGTCCCCTGGCTGGCGTATTCGTCGACCGGTGGCACGTAAAGCGCATCATGATAGCGAGCGACCTCATCCGCGGTGTGCTCGTGTTGGCACTGGTGTTCGTCCAAGACCTGTACCTGATCTACGCCATCCTGTTCACCATGAGCGTCGTCTCCAGCTTCTTCATTCCAGCGCAGTCAGTGGCCGTGCGCACCCTGGCGCCCATGGCGGGGCTGATGGCAGTGAACGGGTTGATGTCGCAGGCGCAGCAGGGATCCCAGATTATCGCCCCAAGCATCGCTGGGGAGTTGGTGCAGCTTGTTGGGGCGAACTCCTGCTTTCTATTCGACAGCTTCAGCTTCTTTTTTTCGGCGGCGCTGGTGCTCACGCTTACGATCGAGCGCCAAGCCGGAGGCGTGGAAGCGAGTGCTGTGCTCGATTCGTTACGGCAGGGCTTCCGCTTCATCTTCACTCACTCGACCATTTCATTCGTCATTCTCTCGATGACGGCGGGGATGTTTGCGATGCGCTGCTTCGGCGCCCTCCTATCAGTGTACGTGCGCGACGTGCTGGTCTCGACCTCTGCGGCGTTCGGCGTGCTGAATACTCTCATCGGTGTCGGCATGATTGTCGGGACGCAATTGCTCACACGTTTCGCGCGCCGCGTGCCGCAGCAGAACCTTGTGGTGTACGGGCTGGGCGGAATGGGAGTGGCAGTATTGATCACCGCGGTCTTCGGCACGATGGGATCGACGGCTGCGGGCATGCTGGGACTCGGCCTTTGTGCGGCGGCCATCTTCATTACCGCGACGACCCTGATCCAGCAGGAGACACCCCATGAGCTGTTAGGACGCGTGATGAGCTGCCTGATGTCGCTGGTCGCGGGGTCGCAGGTGGTTGCGATGTTCGTGGCGGGGCCGGTGGCTGAGAAGGCGGGAATTCCGAACCTTTATTATGGGAGCGCCGCGATGCTCGTTGGAATCGGGATCTTTGGGCACTTCAAGCTACCGGGGACGGTAAAGGCTGAGGCGGCGGAGGCCGGCTAGCTACGGCGAGTATGGGCTGACGCTTGCGGGAGCCGGCACCGCGATCGGATTGGTGGCGGCAGCCGTGGATCCGGTCGAGACTTTACGGGCGGAGTAAGAGTGCGGCGCGTAGTGCCCTGCATGCCACACATCAGCGCCCTTGCGATAATGACCCTAGCTTATGCTGATTGTCGCGCCGCTCCTTTTGTTCGCCGCCGCGGGCGGCCCCTACGATCTGGTCATTAAAAACGGACACATCATTGATGGCACCGGCTCACCCTGGTACGCCGCCGATGTCGCCATCCGGAATGGGCACATCGCCGCCATCGGAGATCTCGCGAGTGCTACGGCGCGAAAGACAATCGATGCGCGCGGAATGGTGGTGGCGCCCGGGTTTATCGACATGCTGGGCCAATCGGAGTTGACGATGCTTGTCAATCCGCACTTGCCCTCCAAGATCTACCAGGGCATCACCACGGAGATTACCGGTGAGGGCGGATCCATCGCGCCGCTCACGCCGGCGCTGGTCAAGGCGGATCACGTCACGTACGAACACTACAAGATCACTCCGGACTGGCGCACGTTTCGCGAGTACTTCGCCCGCCTCCGCAAGCAAGGCATGGGCATCAACCTGGCGAGTTACGTCGGGGCGACACAGGTCCGGCGGGCCGTGATTGGCGAAGACAACCGGCCTCCCACGCCGGCGGAATTGGAGCGCATGAAGGGATTGGTCCGCGATGCCATGAAGGACGGCGCCGTCGGACTCTCCACCTCGCTGCAGTATGCCCCGGCCCCCTACGCCTCCACTGAAGAGCTGATCGCGCTCGCGGCCGAAGCGGCGAAGTTCGGCGGCACCTATGCGTCGCATATTCGCAACGAAGGCGACTCGATTGACGCGGCACTGGATGAAGCCTTCCGCATCGGGCGCGAGGCACGAATCCCGGTAGAAATCTGGCACCTGAAAGCCGCCGGCAAGGCCAATTGGGGACGGATGCCGGAGATCGTGGCGCGGATCGAGCAAGCGCGCAAAACGGGCATCGACGTTGCCGCGGATACTTATGCCTACACCGCGGCTTTTAATAGCTTCTCCGCCATCATCCCGCCTTGGGCCCATGAAGGCGGCGACACGAAGCTGATTGAACGGCTGAAAGATCCAGCCCTGCGCGCGCGCATTCGCAAAGAAATGGAAACACCTTCAAGCGACTGGAACAACGAGTGGCAGCAGGTCACCGGTCCCGAAGCATTCATTATCGGCGCAGTGCAGAATCCCAAACTCGTGCCGCTGGAAGGTAAAACCATCGCTGAAATCGCGAAACTCTGGAACAAGGACCCCATCGACACCGTTTTCGATCTGCTCATCGAAGACGAGGCGTTCACCTCTGTCGCGTTTTTCATTATGTCCGAGCCGGACGTGCTGCTGTCGCTGCGCCAACCCTGGGTTTCGGTGTGCAACGATTCCCAAGGCACGGCGCCTGACGGACTTCTCGGCCAGGAGCATCCGCATCCGCGCGCCTACGGCGCGTTCCCTCATGTGCTGCGAAAATATGTGCGGGAAGACAAAGCCCTATCGCTCGAAGAGGCGATCCGGAAATTTTCCGCGCTTCCGGCGCAGAGAATGCGTCTGGCCGATCGTGGTGTGCTCAAAACCGGGATGTGGGCCGACCTGGTCATTTTCGATCCGGAAGAAGTTCGCGACCTGGCGACCTTCGACAATCCGAACCGGCTCTCCGAGGGCATGCGGTTCGTACTGGTTAACGGCATTCCAGTAATCGATGAAGGTAGGATGACCAACGCCTTGCCTGGCAGAGTGCTAACCCATTAGATAGTTGTGGTCGTTCTAACAGTCATTCGTATCGGATTATTCCGATCAACGGTCACAGGGCTGCGCCTAAACTTCCTAGGGAAATGCTGCTTGTTTGGTACTGATTTCAAAACCACATTCGCGAAAACTCTTGCCCCTGATCCGCTCGTAATGGTACTGATGCTTTATCACTGTTACACATGAGAGGACCACGTCGTGCCCCTTAATGTCACCCCAAGTGGCGACTATATAAATTCAAAACTTCCCGTCAGAGGAAGTTTCTCGCGCCAATACCCGGTTGAATTCGGTTTCCGTTATGAACTCTCGCGCAGCGGCCGGGTTTCCGGAGGCATTGTATGCCGCGGCGGACCGGGCATTCAGGTTCGGATTACGGCGGTTCACAGTCGAGGATAATGCCTTCACCTACGAAAGAATCCCCGCCCGCAATCCTGATCGTGGATGATGATCTCGGCTTTCTCGTTTGGCTGGGTCTCACATTGGGAGCGGCAGGCTTCGTAACAGTGCCGGCCGCCGCCACTACTCAGGCAGGTGAACTAATCCATGAGTTGCACATCGCCATCAACCTGGCCGTGGTAAACCTGGACTTGCCGGGTATGTCAGATTTCACGGCCAGCCTAACGCGCCGGGATCCCATGGTAAAAATAATCGCGATTCAAGATTCCACCGCGGGCCCGGCCCCGGCAATTAAAACTGACGCGTCCCATTCGAGATCGAAACTGGGTTGGATGACTCTGGTGAGAAAACTGATGGGAATCGAAAAAGCAACCGGCGCGCTTTAAGGCTGTTCCTCCAAAGCGAAGGCGAAGACGACATTGCCGGCGGCGACTGCGATTTGCTGCTTGCCGCCGCTGAGATAGCTGATCGGGTTGGATCCGATTCCAGCACCGGTCTGGATCCGCCACGCGAGCTGCCCGGAGGATGCATCCAGCGCATAGAAATCGCCTTCGTTGCTACCGCCAAAGACCAGATTACCGGCGGTCGACAGGACACCGGACGAGGGCGGCGAGAACAACTTAAATTCCCACTTCAGTTCTCCGTTGGAGGGATTGAGCGCCCGGATCGCCCCGCTGGGATCCTGGGCCGGAACCCGTCCGAATCCGCCGCCATTGAATTGCGCGCCGGCGGTGTAATCCGAATCGCCCTTGTAGTATATGCCGGGCACATCGCGCGCCGCGACATAGAACAGATTGGCCTGGGGACTGAACGACGGGCTGAACCAGTTGGTGCCGCCGCCCAGGTCCGGATACAATCGCGTGCCTTCCTCGCTGGGAGACGTGTCCCCCAGCAGGATGGGACGGCCGGAATCGTCAAGCCCGCGGGCCCAGGTCTGCTTGGCGAATTCGCGGCCGGCGAGGAATTTGCCGCTGACTCGGTCCAGAACGTAGTAAAACGCGTTTCGGTTCCCGAACAGGACGGCCTTGTGTCTTTCGCCTCGCACCACCGTATCAGCCAGCACGGGCACTTCCGTGGAGTCCCAGTCGTGGAGGTCATGCGGGGTGAATTGGAAATACCACTTCAGTTTGCCGGTGTCGCCGTCGAGCGCGACTACACAATCGGAATAGAGATTGTCGCCATTGCGCTTATCGCCATTCCAATCGGGGCCGGGATTTCCCGTGCCCCAGATCACCAGGTTCTGCTCCGCGTCATAGGCGCCGGTCACCCAGGTGGTAGCGGAACCGTTCTTCGCGCTGTCACCGGACCACGTCTCGCTGCCCGGCTCTCCGGCGGCCGGTACGGTCCAGAAGCGCCAGGCGCGCTGGCCGGTCCGGGCATCATAGGCGTCGACGAAGCCGCGCACCCCATATTCGCCGCCGGCCATGCCGACTACGATTTTGTCTTTGATCGCGAGTGGGGCAGCGGTGATGGAATGGCCGAGCGCGGGATCGGCCACCGGAACATCCCAGCGCACCTTGCCCGATTTGATGTCGAGCGCGACCAGGTGGGCGTCGAACGTGCCCACGTAGACCTTATCATCCAGGATGGCGACTCCCCGGTTCACGGTGCCACAGCAGCCGCGGACACCCTTGGGTAGCGTGCGCGTGTACTTCCAGATGGGCCGCGCGGTGCGTGTGTCGAGCGCGGTGACGCTGCCGCCGGGCTCGCTCAAATACATGATGCCGTCCACCACCAGCGGCGAAGTTTCGATTTTCTCCGTGGTGCCGGCCTGATAGGCCCAGGCGAGCCGCAGGCGTCCCGCATTTGCCGGTGTAATCTGGTCCAGGCGCGAGTACCGGTGAGCGCTGTAGTTGCCCGAATAAGTGAGCCAGTTGCCGGGGTCCGACTCCGCCTGGCGCAGCCGCTCGTAGGCAACCTGCCCGGACAACGTCAGGGCGAATGACAAGAGGACTAACACGCGTTTCATAGATTGCCTCGCAATGAGACCAGGTAGGCGACCAGGTCATCCAGCTCGGACGCGCTCAGGAGGCCCCGGTAGCTGGGCATGGGCGATTTGCCGAAATCCTTTTGCAGGTCTGTCAGATCTTGCTTGAGGAATGAGTGAGTGTGTCCGGTGAGATCGGTAAGTTGGATCGTGAAAGTATCCTCGGCGATTCGCACGCCGGTGATATGGCGGCCGTCCCTGGTAGCGATCCGCACCTGCAGAAATCGGTCCGGGACAGCGGCCTCCGGCTCGAGGAGAGAAGAGCGCAGGTAGGCAACGCTGCGCCGCGCGCCGATTTCACTCAGCTCCGGCCCGACGTTTTCGCCCTGCCCGTTGACGATATGGCACTGACCGCATCTTCCCTTGGTCTGATAGATGTCCCGGCCGCGTTGGGCGTCACCAGAAACTTTTTCCACCGGGAGGCGACCCAGGCTGCGAACATACGCCGCCAGCTGCCAGACTTCGCGGCTGGTGAGAGTGGAAGCGGCGGGCATCTCGGTTCCCCGGATGCCGTCGCGGATTACCCGGAACAGGGATTCGTCATCGGGAGCGCGCCGCAGCCGTGGCTGAGCCAGTATCGCGCCAAGGCCCCCTTCACCCTTGGGACCATGGCAGCGCCCGCACTGGCCCCGGAACAACTTCTCGCCGATTTTCAAATCGGCTGCCGACGTGAAGGGGTTTTCCTTCGGAAGCACATACTCGGGATCGACCTGTGCTGCCAGCGCCAGGGCGCTTAACGAAATAATGGCGAGCAAACGCATGAGAGCTCCTGACTCGGGTGTTTCGCATGCAATTTTACCCGAGTCAGTTGCCGAATGCTTGCGGTGCTTCCGGCGCCGGAGCCTACAGCGCTGTCAACGTGGCGATATCGATCGAAACTTTGTTCCCGCTCGGAACATGAGTGATCGTGATCTTGCGGTAAGACAGGGTGATGACCTCGTCCAGTTCCCTGGCGGCGCCTTCCGTAAATTTGTCGCTGGTCACAGTCACATCGCTCAGTTGAATTAACAGGACCGGAGTCTTGTTGCCCTTCTGCACCACGGTGAGAGTCGCGCTGGTCAGGTGAGACCCCTTGGCGACAGCTTCAAAGAGCAGCGGCGTGCAGTCGTCGAGGCCTTTCACGACCGAGATATCCTGAAACATCGGTTTACCGGCGCCGCCGCCGGAACCGGTACTCGCGGCTATCGCAACCGAGTCTCCAAACGAGAACGAGGAGACGGCGAAGCCCGGAAAGGCGCTGTCTCCCGCTCCCTTGCACGATATGCCGCTGATGTCTCCGAAAATAGGTTTCTCGTCTGCCCTCAGAGATTTCGGCATTACCGCCAGCGCGCTGAAGACCAGGATGCCGATTGCGGCCGGTTTCGTTAAGCCGTTGCTTTGTAATCGCATGTGTATAGCCTCGCTTTGCTTGGATTGCGCAGCTTCCCTTTTCAGGAGCGTAAGAGGATTAGCCCGGCCAATCAAGATTCCAGTTGGATATGGGGTCAAGCCCGTGTTCGGTTGGATTAGAGAAACCCGCCGTTGGTTAAGAGGTCGGCACTATCTGGCGGGTGCCCGGTCGTTGCGGTAGACGACTCCGTCTTTCATCACGAAGATGACACTCTGGGTAACTTTGATATCGTCCAGCGGATTTCCAGGAACGGCCACAATGTCCGCGATCATTCCGGGTTTGAGGACGCCGATGCGGTCCTGCAAACCAAGCAGATCGGCGGCCACCGAAGTACCCGCGCGGAGAGATTGCGCGGGACTCATGCCATCCGCGGCCATCAATGCGAATTCGCGCGCATTTTCACCGTGCGGATAGACCGCGGCATCCGTGCCCAAAGCGATTTTCACGCCCAGCGCCAGCGCGCGCCGGACCATATTGTCCTGCTGCGCGACGGCGCGGGCGGCCTTCTCCTGAACGAGCGGAGGAAACTTCGATTCGGCCAGACCCACGCGGGTCGTCAGCGTCGGCACCAGGTAGACGCCGCGGTCGTGCATCATTTTGAGAGCTTCGTCGTCAAGGAAGGTGCCGTGCTCGATGGAATCAATGCCGGCGCGGATGGCGCGTTTCGCCGCCTCGGCGCCGTGCGCGTGCGCCGCGGTTTTCCGTTTCAAATCGTGCGCTTCCGATATGAGGGCGTTCAGCTCTTCCTGCGATAGTTGCGGAGCGTCCACGTCATCGGTGGGCGAGAGCACGCCGCCGCTGGCGCACGTTTTGATGACGTCGGCGCCGTATTTGATATTGAAGCGGACGGCATAACGCGCCTGATCGGCCGAATTCACCACGCCGTCTTCCGGACCACTCTCATGGGCCAAGGCGCCGAAACGGAAGCTGTCGCCATCGTCGCAGTGGCCGCCTGTCGAGCCAATTGGATGAACCGAGATCAGCATGCGGGGTCCGGGCACCACGCCGGCGTTAATGGCATTACGCAGCCCGACATCCAGGAAATCGTTCGCACCCACGTTACGCACGGTGGTGAATCCAGCCAGCAAGGTGACGCGCGCATTGGCCGTGGACCGAATCGCTTTTTCCGGGATGGTCCGCTGCAGCCCCAGTAACATGGACCCGGTGTAATCGGGGCTGAATTCATCGGTGATATGAGTGTGGGCGTCGATGAAACCCGGGAGCAGCGTAGCATCGCCTAGATCGATGACCGTGGCTCCGGCTGGTGTAGGCCCGCCCACAGACTGGATCTTCCCGTTGGCAACCACGACTAAGCCCGGAGTTGCCGGCGCATTCCCATTGCCGTCAAACAGACGCGCGGCCTTCAAAGCGTATATTCGCGATTGTCCGGGCAACAGGGCGGCGAACAGCAGCATCGCGCCCGCCATCCTCAGGATATTTCCAGTCTTCATCCAGGCACTCTCTAAGAACACTGATTCTAACCCAGGCGAAATGAGGATACGAGTACCCGCTCGCAGCAAGGCTGCCGATATATGTCAGACTGGTGTCGGTGGCTTCCGTACCAACAGACCGCAACCGCGGCGAAGTTTCGGAAGGCAGAACCGCCCGAGAGCTCGCTGACCACCTCGCCGCGGTCGTTGCGTCTTCTGATGATGCGATCATCAGCAAGAGCTTGAACGGTGTGATCACGAGCTGGAACCGGGGAGCCGAGCGGATCTTTGGCTACACCGCTGAAGAGGCTGTAGGCGAGCACATATCTATGCTCGCGCCCGCCGACCGCAAAGACGAAATTCCGGAGATCCTTAAACGAATTTCGCGAGGCGAGCGGGTGGACCATTATCAAACCAAGCGAAGGACACGGGACGGCCGTATCATCGATATTTCTCTAACTGTCTCACCCATCCGTGATGACTCGGGAACCATCGTTGGTGCATCCAAGATCGCTCGTGATATAACCGCGCAGGTTCGATCCGAACAGATTGCAAGGGAAGCTGCGCAGCAGCGGCTTCTTTTAGAGCAGGTTCTCGCCGCACAGGAGGATGAGCGCCGGCGAATCGCGCGCGAGTTGCACGACGAAGTTGGCCAATTGCTCACTTCTCTGTTGGTTGGTCTGAAAAGGCTGGAGAGTGCGACAAATCTGGGTGCCTCCAAGGCTATCGGCCGGCAACTTCGGGAAATCGCCGGGCTCGCTATGGATGAATCGAGACGGCTGGCCCATGGGCTGCATCCGGCTGCCTTGGCCGACCATGGACTGCACGCTGCGGTTAGCGCATACGTTGAGGAATATTCGAAGAGACACAACATCCGGGTATGCCTGACAGAAGACGGACTGGATTCGGCCAAGCTGCCCGATGCCGTCCAAATCGCGGTCTATCGAATCATTCAGGAAGCCCTCACAAATGTCGCGAGGCACGCGCGCGCGAAAAAGGTGGATGTCACCCTGAAGCACTCGATCGACTCGCTCGAGCTATTCGTTATTGACGACGGCGCCGGTTTTGATATCGCTGCACTGAATGAGTTCTCCCACAACCACATGGGTCTCCGAAGCATCCGCGAACGGAGCGCTCTGTTGGGAGGATTGGCTAGAGTGACGTCAGGGGACAAGGGGACTCAGGTTCTCGTGCACGTCCCGCTGGTCGTTAAGTAGTTCGCGGCAGCCACCTCGGGCGAGAGCGTCGAGGGGCGCCGGTTTCTCGGTCTTTGTCGCCCCGGCGGTTCATAAAGACGCGCCAAATGACACACCGCATTGTATTTGCCCCATTTAATCGATATACTTGCAGGCAGCTTGACCATCCAAGGAGGATGCGGGATGTTCCGTCTGTCGATAACCGGTATTTTCATGAGTGCAGCGGTATGGGCGGCTCCGAACGCGGTGTCCGCAACAACCTTCCATAAGGATGTCGCTCCGATTCTCCAGAAGCATTGCCAGGGCTGCCATCGCCCCGGCGAGATCGCGCCGTTTTCGCTGCTCACTTATAACGACGCCCGGCCTTGGGCGAAGGCGATGAAAACCGCGATTCTCACCGAGCAGATGCCGCCGTGGTTCGCCGACCCTCATTACGGGCATTTTGCCAATGACCGCCGCTTGAGCGCGGATGAGGTCAAAACGGTGGTGGCTTGGGTGGATGGCGGCGCGGCCGAAGGCGACAAGAAGGACGCGCCTCCCCCGGTTACGTTTCAGGATGGATGGAACATCAAGCCCGACATGATCATCGAAATGCCGAAAGACTTCCAGGTCGCGGCGAAGGGCACCATCAATTATCAGAACATCCGCGTCAAAGTGAATTTCCCCGAAGATCTCTGGGTGGTTGCCGCGGAGATGCGCGCCGGAAATCCGAAAGTCGTGCATCACATGCGCGCCATCGTGCTGCCTCCGAACGCCACGTGGATGTCCCACGCGGTTCCCGGCGAAGCTTATGAAGAAGGTTCTGAGGGCATGGGCGGCGCCAGAGAAGGCACCGATCTTCTCGGCAAGTACAATCCCGGATTGGGCGCGCAGAGCTTTGACGTGGAAGATGCCGCCAAGTTCATTCCCAAGGGATCCGATATCGTCTTCAACCTGCATTACACCTCCGTAGGCACCCCGCAGACGGACCGCTCCAAGGTCGGGCTCGTATTTGCCAAGCATCCGCCCGCCAAGCGGTACTGGATGTCGCCCGGCACCCCGGCCGCGTTCAATCTCGTCATTCCGCCCGGCGACAACAATGCCGAGGTCGTGAGCGAAGTTACCATCGGTGTCGATGATGCCAAGCTGGTTTATATTCAGCCGCACATGCACCTGCGCGGCAAGGATTATGAATTGCGGGCCATTTATCCGACAGGCGAATCCGAAGTTGTGTTCAAAGGGAAATGGAATTTCGATTGGCAGGTCGGTTACCAGTTGGCGAAACCCCTGCCGGTCCCCAAGGGCACGCGCTTGCTGGCCATCGCGCACTACGACAATTCGGTGAACAATAAGTTCAATCCTGACCCCAACAAGCAGGTGTTGTGGGGTGACCAGAATTGGGACGAGATGCAGTCGGGCTTCCTTGGCCTGGTGGTCGACGTCCATGCCGACGTAAACAAGATTTTCAAGCCGTCCGGCCCCAGCCTGCTGCCGCGCGGCAAGTCCGGCCCCGCGCTCAGCGCCTTGAGATAGGCGCCCGGATCGGTGGGCATCTCGGAGATTTACTCCACTCTAGGCTAAGCTGGAGGCATGGTCAGCGGCCGCAAAAGGTCGATCGCGCTTTTCATCGCCTTGGGCGCGGCCCTGGTCCTCGTCATCCTCCTCCTCTATATCGGTTGGGTTCTGCTTGCCTGGCGCACCGGAATTCTTCTCTTCCTTGGCGTCCTGCTGCTGGCGGTCGTCATCAGCGGCGTGGTCCTCAATACGCTTTTTCTGGTGCGGGAGATCCGCCGCAATGAGCAGCACGATGCGTTCATCAACGCCGTTACGCATGAGCTGAAGACTCCGGTGGCCTCCATCCGCCTTTTTCTGGAAACGCTGCAGACCCACGCCGTGGAGGAAGCCAAGCGGAAAGAGTTTTACCGCATCATGCTGGAGGATAGCGACCGCCTGCTGGCGACCATCGAACAGGTGCTGCGGACCGGCCGCGCCGGTTCGGCCAGGCGCAAAGTACAGCGCGTTCCGATTGATCTGGCAACCGTGGTACGGGAGTCCCTCGCCCGCGTTCGTACGGCTCATCATGTTCCCGATGGAGCGCTCGAATACCGGCCCGGGCCCGATATAACCATCCTGGGCGATCCGGGCGAAGTCGAAGCAGCCGTTTCGAACCTGATCGAGAATGCCGTGAAGTATTCCGGCGATCGGGTTCACGTCGCTGTGGAAGTGGAGACGGCCGGCAAGTATGCGTCACTGCGTGTGAAAGACCAGGGCGCCGGAATTCCGCGCGCAGAACTGAAGCGGATCTTCAAGCGGTTCCATCGCGTTCCCGGACCGTTGGCCACGCGCGTCAAAGGAACCGGCCTGGGCCTGTTTATTGTCCGCTCCGTGGCGAAGCGCCATGGCGGCCGCGTCTGGGCGGAGAGCGAAGGACCCGGCCGCGGCAGCACATTCCTGCTCCAGTTCCCGATTGCCAAATGAGCCGCGTTCTGATTGTGGAGGACGAACAGCACCTGGCCGAGGGACTGCGCTTCAACCTCGAGGCCGAAGGTTATCAGGTGCAGGTGGTGGGCACCGGCGAAGCGGCCTTGGAGGTGCTGGCGGCCGCGTCGGCGCCGCTCGACATTGTGGTTCTCGACGTGATGCTTCCCGGCAAAGACGGCTTCACCGTCATGTCGGAAATGCGCCAGGCAGGCCAATTCGTCCCCACGCTCATCCTGACAGCGCGCGGGCACCCGGGCGACGTGCTGAAGGGTTTCGCCGCCGGAGCCGATGACTATCTGACTAAACCGTTCGATCTGTCCATTCTGATGGCCCGTATCCAAGGCCTGCTGCGGCGCCGGGAATGGCTCCGCGCCGATGCGAATCACGCGCCGGCCCCGGCCGCTCCCCAGCCCGACACCTTTACGTTCGGCGACAAGTCGGTCGAATTCGGCTTGCTCGAACTGCGCGTTCGCGACCAGGTCTTTCCGCTGACTTTGATGGAAGCGAACCTGCTACGCTATCTGATCCGGCACGAGGGAAAACCGGTTTCTCGAAAGGCGATGCTCGAAGAGGTCTGGGGACTTCATGAGGACACCGACACGCGGGCCATCGACAATTTCATGGTGCGCCTCCGTCGTTACATTGAAGAGGACCCGCGCCGTCCCCGCCACCTGGTTACGGTTCGCGGACTCGGCTACCGCTTCGTCGCTCACCCGGCGGATGCGGTGAAGTAAGCGCCGCGCTACTTGATGTGCCCCTGTGTGAAGTCCCTGTTATTTTCCTCGCACGAGTACTCGATCAATTCCTCGCCCGGCTTCATTTTCGTGAAGACGCGCGTGTTTTTCCACGGCCTCGAATACGTCTTCGGGTCGTCAATCGTCATCTCGTAGGCGATGTGCTGGGGGTCCTTAAGCGTGTAACGTTCCATTAAGTGAAGCTGATCCGAATGCGGATGGCCGATCGTGTCCAGCCGGGTTTGCCCGTTGAAGCCAATCGTGTCCACAACCAGCGTATCGCCGTCCCAATGGCCCACTGAATTGCCGAACCAGGTGGGTTCGAGGTCTTTGGGATGGTCGCGATTCATATAGATTACGTGGAACCATGTGTTCTGCTCGAAGAGCAGGGCAATATACTGATCATCTTGCATGATCTGGATGGGATAGCCGCCCACATTGATGGAACGCATCAGGCCGAACGGAAGGCAGTGGCCGGTGTAATCGAATTTGGAGACGTCGTAGGTCTTGAAGTTGTCGGCGCCCCACGAAGTGAAGGGTAACTCGCCTGCGCCCTTCTGGTCCGGCCGGTCCTTGGTCATATCGGGGACGTAGGGATGATCCCAGACGCCGCGCAAGTTAGGCTTGCCATCGGGAGTTCGCGGAATCGATTGCGCGTGACTCTTCGCGGGTGCGGGTTGCGCGATCGCGGATGCGGTCATCAGCAGCACTGCTGCGGCAATCAGGGAAAGGAGATTTTTCAGCATAGGCATTCTTTAAAATTCGAAGCGGGCGACGAGCTGCCCGGAGCGCGGCTGGTAAGGCACCGTCGAGGTGTCGATGGCCCCGAAGCCGGACACGACCTGCAATCCCGGAGAGCAAGCGCCGTTAGAGCCATTCGGCAGCTTGCAGACTGGCGAGGTCTGCGGACTGATACCAGTCCCGGTGATACTGGGGTTGTTCAGATACGTGCGGTTGAGTATGTTCTGAAACTCGGCGCGGAGACTCAAGCTCATTCGTTCCCGGATTCGGAATTGCCGCCCGATCGCGAGGTTCTCCACCGGGCGGCGCTGTCCGCGGAAGTCACCGTAATAATAGGCGCCGCCATACTGCCCGGGGGCAGGAGTGGTCCAGGCCGCTGGATTTAACACAATCGTTGTATTGGGATCGAAGCAATGGCAATTGAGGTCCTTGAGATAGAGCGCCTGTCCGGGCACTCGCACCTGCCGGTTCGCCGCCTGGAATGTGATGTTGTTGATGGTACCTTGAGCGAGATTGGCGGGGTAGCCCGTGGCGTTGGCAGTGGGAGGCGCGAGCGGTATTCCACTGGCGTAATAAACGAAGCCGTTGAGAAACCAGTCGCGGACCGCGTAGGAGACCACTCTTGGACCCCACTTAGGCAAAGTGTAAGTAATGCTGGCCCGGGTCACTAACGGCTGATCCAACGACGAGACCGACTTAGCCAGCGCGAGATTTTGAACGTCCGGGGTGCCGCCGAGGGTATCCATCGACTTTTGCCAGGTGAATCCTAACGTAAATTGTAAGCCGCTGGAAAACCGCTTATTCGCGGATACCTGCAGCGAGTTGTACCAGGTGTCCCCCAGTGGCGCGTTGATGACACCCAAGCCGGCGTTGAATTGTGGGAATGGCCGCAGGGATTGCGCGACGGTGCCGGTCAGCGGGAAGCCGGCGAAAGGAAGCTTGTTTTGGAAGCGGCCCGCGGCCGCGGAACCGATGGGCGCGAGCAGGGTTGCCAGGTCGGCCGGGCTGTTGAGGCTGAGCCCGTTCTGGCTCAAGATCGCCGTGCTCAGGTAGTTGTAGTTAACCAGCTGCCCCGCTCCCGTGGCGGCTAAGGAACTCGACCACCAGATGCCCCGGTTGCCGATATAAGAAGCCTCCAGCACGAGATTGCGAATCAGCTCTCGCTGTATGCTGAAGCTCCATTGATACTGCCGCGCCGGTCTCCCGGCTTCCGGATCGTAGACCTGCGGCCCCGTGCCTGGAATCACACCTTGGATTGGGTAGAAGCCCGGATCGAAGTTCGGCCACGCGATCTGAGAAAGCGTCAACGGAGCGCCATTTACGGTGATGCCCTGGCCCCACGTCATGAGCGGCTGCCCGGGAGGCGCGGGACCCAAAGGCGCGTTGGCCGCCGCCGACCCGTTCGCACCGTTCAAACCCGAGCCGGTGTACACGATGGCAACGCCGCCGCGCAGCACCGTCTTGGGCAGGACCTGATACGCCACGCCGATGCGCGGTCCAAACGCCCAGGGATAGTTACGGGCGAAGCTGCAATGGCAGATGGCCTCGTAGGTGACTGCGCCGGGATGCCCTCCGGCCGTAGGATTCGCCAGGTTGGGCGCAAAATTCGGCGAACGCCCGTATTGCTCGTGGTAGTAGGACGAGTAATCGTAGCGAAGGCCCAGATCCAGAGTGAGTTTACGAGTCACCTTCCAACTGTCCTGCGCGTAGAAGCCGACCTGATGCTTTCCATACCGCACGTCGGAGTAAGGATCAATATTGGCGGTATCCACGGCGCCTAGCAGAAAACTGGCATACGGGAATCCGATGTGGTTCGCACCGATGTTAGCGACGCTGGTGCCGGTGGAAGTGTTCACCAGATACGGCATGGCTGTTTGCGCGCTACTCCATGCAAAAGTGGCCTTGCTGAAATTCTGGGTGTACGTTCCGCCGTTCCGCAACTCGCCCCCGAACTTAAAGGTATGGTTGCTTTTGACCCAGGTCAGGCTGGCTATGGACTCGAACTGCTGATAAAGACTATCCGTGCGTGCCAGCGGCCCCAGAAATTGAGTGGTACTGCCGAAGCCGCCGGCCTGTGAGTCGGAGAGGCCGCTGCTATAGGGAAAGGTGATCGGGCGAACGAACGCCGCGCTGCAAAGTCCCAGCTGGCCGCAGACGTCGTAGTCCTGGGTCACGGACGGCCGCCCCAGATCGTCGGCGTCGAACCCCGCGCCCAAATGCAGCAGCATCGTCGGGGAAATAGTGTGGTCGTAATTCAAGCGCTCCCGATGCGTATAGATCGCCCCGCCGAACGTGTAGGAAATCGGCTGATCCAGCCCGTCAAAGCCGTAGCACGTGAGGCAGTAAGTCAAAGTACGGCTCCAGTAGAAAGAAAGCTTATCTCTAGATCCCAACAGCTCATCCAGTTTGAGAGAAGGAATTTCGCTGTCCCGCTTACCGAGTTCCGTATTCTGCCAGTTATTGACGACGCCGGCGGCGTTGCAAGGCGGTCCGCCTACGCAATAAGGCTGCGGCATCATGCCTTGGATCTTCTTCGATACCGGATCAAAACGCGCCTGCGGGATGGCATTGTTGGCAAATGGATTCGTAACGATCTGGCCGTTGACCACCTGCCGTGTGTCGGGATCGTAAATGGTGTTCGCAATGATCGGGCGGTTCAGCGGATCGGTGCCGAGATTCTTATTGCCGGCCGCCGTGATTGCCGCGCTGAAATCGCCGTTCCGATACGCCGGCGTGGGAAGAGACATGACCCCTTGCAGTTGGTTCTGCGTGTTCAGGTATTGCTCCCAGTTGAAAAAGAAGAAGGTCCGGTTGCGGCCGTCATAGAGTTTGGGAATTCGTATCGGTCCACCCAGGGTGACGCCATAATCATTTCTCCGCACCACCGGCCGTATGTGCTCGTTCGGGCTGCCCGGTTGTACGGAAAAGGGCTGAGCGGAGTTCAGGATCTCGTTTTGCAAATAGTTGTACGCGCTGCCGTGATACTGGTTTGTGCCCGATTTCATGGTGACGTTCATCACGGCGCTGCCCGCCTGCCCGAATTCCGACGAATAGTTGCTCGTTTGCACGGTCCACTCCTGGATGGAATCCATGCCGGGCGC
>CAZKQQ010000076.1:0-27977 GCA_964554945.1 uncultured Solibacteraceae bacterium
GGATCTCCGATCGAGACAGACGCCGGGTGGCTCGTCCTGAGCCATGGTGTCGGCCCTATGCGGCAATACTGCATTGGCGCATTCCTGCTCGACCGCGACGATCCGGCCAAAGTGATTGGGCGACTCCGCGAACCCTTGCTGAAGCCAAACCAGAACGAGCGTGAAGGTTACGTGCCCAATGTCGTTTATACCTGCGGCGCTCTCATCCACGACGGAGAACTCATCATTCCATATGGCTTGGCAGATCACGCCACTGGTTTCGCGACGGTAGCGCTTGCAGAGGTGCTGGCCGCCATGGAGCAGGAAGTCGCAATATCGGCATGATGCTTCACAACAAGCGGGTGGCTGTCCTGTCTCCCGTAGCTTGGCGAACCCCTCCACGGCAATACGGCGCGTGGGAGACGGTGGCCAGCAACATCACCGAAGGACTGGTCGCCCGTGGCTGGGATGTGACCTTGTTCGCCACGCGCGATTCCGTGACCCGCGCTCACCTGCATGCCGTCGTCGACCACGGATATGAAGAGGATCCCGCAATAGATCCTAAAGTCGCCGAGTACCTTCATATCTCCGAGGTGTTCGACCACGCTGCTGAGTTTGACCTCATCCATAGCCACTACGATTTCATGGCGTTGTCCTATACGCGCCTGGTCAAGACGCCGGTCCTCACCACCATCCACGGATTCTCGTCTCCTAAAATCATGCCCGTATATGAGAAGTATAGGGACGGATATTTTGTCTCGATCAGCAATTCCGATCGCGCAACAGGTCTGAATTACCTCGCGACCGTCTATAACGGAATCGACCTCTCCCTGTATCCGCTCCAGAAGGTTGGCGGCCATCACCTGATCTTCCTCGGCCGGATTCACCCCGACAAAGGTGTCCATCTGGCCATTGAGGTTGCCCGCCTGAGCGGGTTGCCGCTACTTATCGCAGGCATTGTCCAGGACCAGACCTACTTCCGCGAGCAGGTGGAGCCACACCTGGATCGGACGATCCGCTACATAGGGCCGCTGGACGTGCCGGGCAAGAACGAATTGTTTGCGCATGCCCGGGCGCTCTTGCACCTGAACACTATTCCGGAGCGATTCGGACTGGTCCTTGCCGAAGCCAGTGCCGCCGGCGTGCCCGTGATCGCAATGGACCTGGGCTCCTGCCGGGAAGTGATCGAAGACGGCCAGACCGGTTTCCTTGTCAACAATGTCGGCGAGGCGGTGCGAGCCCTGAAACGTTTGGGCGAAATCGACCCTAACCTATGCCGCCAGCGAGTCCAGGCCTGCTTCTCCGTGGAAACCATGGTGAAAGCGTACGAACGTGTCTACGAAGCGATTCTGGAACGCGAAGGGGCGAGGAGATCATGACGCCGGACCTGGTCAGACGATATCGGGGCAACCCCATCCTGACTAAGGCTGCAATCCCATATCCTGTGGAAACCGTTCACAACGCGGCGGTGGTGAAGCATGATAACGAGTACATCATGTTGTTCCGATCCCATCTCCGAACCGGGCGCTCCATTATTGGTTTGGCACGCAGCCGCGACGGATTCCACTTCACGGCTGATCCGGAGCCCTTTCTGACTCCTGCAGCGGATAGCCCTTTTGCGACCTACGAAGAGTTCGGCGTCGAGGATCCACGCGTGACTCCATTGGATGGGGAGTACCTCATCACTTATAGCGCCTACTCACGAAATGGCGTGCGCATCGCGCTGGCAAAGACGAAGGACTTCCGGCGCGCGGAAAGATTCTCCCTCATTACCGAAGCCGACTATCGGAATGTCGTGATCTTTCCGGAAAAGTTTGATGGCCTCTATGCCCGGCTGGACCGCCCTCATTCGGAAATCGCCCCCTGGTCCATCTGGATTTCCTATTCTCCTGATCTCCGTTTTTGGGGAGAATCGCAGCTCATCATGAGACCGGAGCCCTACCACTGGGACGAGATGAAGATCGGGCCGGGTGCGCCGCCCATCAAGACAGATAAGGGCTGGCTTTCCATCTATCACGGTGTGTTTCGAACCATGGACGGATCAGTCTATCGCCTCGGAGTGGCTCTCCATGATCTGCAGGACCCGTCAAAAATTATTGGCGTCGGGGACTCGTGGATTCTACAGCCGCAAGATCCCTGGGAAATCACGGGCTACGTCCACAACGTCGTGTTCACGTGTGGCGCGGTGGCGGAGTCCGATGGAACCGTGAAGATTTATTGGGGTGGCGCAGACACGGTGATGTGCGTGGGCGAAGCCAATGTCTCCGATCTTGTCGCGTTATGCCAGAATTACTCCAGACCAGCAAAATGAGCGCAGCACGGGCACGCGGCTCTAGCGATGCCGTTCCGCAATGATGGTGATCTGGGTATCGGTGGAAAGACGCACTACCCGCTGCACCACCGTTTCTTTCAGGCGCTTGAACCAGGGCCGGCGCGCGGAGCGCCCCAGGAAGATCTGGGTGATGCGGTTAGACCGGGCGAAATCTGCAATGGCTCGCGGAATGTCGCTATCGGGGATCGCATGCGCATCAATACGAAGGTTGCGCGCGAAATTCAGATGACGTTCGATGCTCTCGCGAGTGCCGTCTGGAAGCTCCGCCCAACCTCCTTTTGGCAAGATGTTGAGAGCCATGCAATCGCCGCGCAAGTAATCGGCGACGCGCTTGCCGCGGCGGATCAGCGAGGCTGAGAGCACGTTGGCAGTTACGCAGACCAAAATTCGCTCGGGCTGGCCATCGCGGAGTTCCTCGTCCGGCGCGGTCTCCAGTTTGCCTTCGATCTCGTGGGCGGCGTAGCGCAACGCAAATTCGCGGAGAGCGGCCAGATTGGATTCCGTGAAGAAATTTTCCATCGCCTGCCGCGCCTTATCGCCCCGGTACACCACCCCGCGCTCGAGCCGATTGCGCAGGGCTCGCGGCGTGAGGTCAATGAAGCGGACTTCATCGGCGTCATCGACCACCCAATCCGGAACAGTCTCGCGAACGCGAATGCCGGTCACGTTCCAGACTTGATCGTTCAAGCTCTCCAGGTGTTGCACATTCTTGGTAGTGAGGACATCGATACACGCATCCAGCAGGACTCGGACATCCCCCCACCGTTTGAGCCGATCGGAGCCGGGGACATTGGTGTGGGCAAATTCGTCCACGACCGCGGCCGACGGCCGGCGGCGTAGAATCGCGTCGGTATCCATTTCTTCCAGGCGTGTTCCGCGATACTCGACGATCTTGCGGGGAACGACTTCCAGGCCTTCCAATTTGGCAATGGTCTCCTGGCGGCCGTGAGGCTCGAAGTATCCGACCACCACATCGATACCACGCCGGCGCAGTTCCTGGGCGTCCTCGAGCATCTGATATGTTTTGCCCACCCCGGCGGCGTACCCGAGATACATTTTGAGACGCCCGCGGCCTTGAGAATTCACACGGCCCCCCGATGGGGGAAGACCCGGACGTCGAAGGAGTCGGCTGCGTCGATCAACCGGTCTACAGGAGTGCGCACGAAAAAGCCGCGGCGGCGCAGACTGTGACCGATGAAAACTTGAGTGACTCGTTGTTCGCGGGCCAGATCGAGCAGCGCTCCGACGAAATCTCCGGCCTTCAGGGTATGCAACTCCGCACCCGCGGCGCGCGCGGATTCCAGTTGCGCGGCCAGAAGCTTTTGATCTTCGGGTGAAAGATCCGTCTGCTCCACGTGAGCCGCCAGCAGCGCGCCATGGAAACGAAGCGCGTTCCGGCGCCCGCTACGCAGCATCTCGGTGTCGCTATGCGGTGTGAGGCACACGAGGATTCGCTCCTGAGTGCCCCATTGCGGCGTCAAACCGTGGGAACCGAGATATTGCACCAGCTGCTGATCCACCACATCGGCAGCCAGCAGGAGGGCCAGTTCGCGCAGTTCGCCGAGCCGGCGCGGCTCAGGCTCGCCCGGCGCGGGGTGGAGTTCCTCGGGAGGGGCATCCACAACTTCGATCTCATCGGCCTCGGCCAGAAAGGCCTGCGGAATGCATTGCGTGGCGCGCTTGCCTGTGATCCGTTCCACCGTGGGCTGCTGCTCTTCGATGTGCTGGAGATTGACCGCGGTGATGACGGAAATGCCGCGGTCCAGAAGTTCCTTAACATCCTGCCAGCGCTTGAGATTACGGCTGCCGGGAGGATTATCATACGCCAGGCCGTCGATCAGACAGACGCCGGGATGACGGTGGAACAAGGCGGGTAGATCGATAACTTCGTACGGCTGGCCGGCGTGTACCCAGTGGACGGTGGGGATTACTTCCAGTTTGTGCAAGATCTCTTCGACATCGGCCGGCACGATCGGCTGAATCGCGCCTACCACGACGTCTTGGCCGCGTTGCTTGCGCCGGAGACCTTCGTGGAGCATGCGCTGCGACTTGCCGACACGAGAGGCATAGCCGAGGAACACCTTGAGCCGCCCACGCCGCTCATTGCGTTGATCCGCCTCAAGCTGGCGCAGCAGATCTTCCGGATTGGGTCTGCGATCGGTCGGTGCGGCCACCTTTCTCTATTCTATTTGCGGGTGGGAATGGTTTGATCGAGTTCGAGATTCAGCAGAAGCACGTTGACGCGCGGCTCGCCAAAGACGCCCCATTGGCGGCCTTCGGTATGCTTGGATACCAGACCGGAGATGCGGTCCAGGGGCACGCCGCGCGCAGACGCCACCCGAGCCACCTGAGCTTCCGCCGAAGCAGGGCTGATGTGGGGATCGAGCCCGCTGCCGGAGGAAGTCAGGAGATCGGCCGGGATCGGGCCCGTGAACGTGGGATTCTCTCCCCGGAACTTCTTAATATCCGCTTGCACACGATCCACGAGTTTTTGATTGGTGGGCCCGAGATTGGAGCCGCCGGAATTCGCGGCGTCATAACCGTCATTGCCGGCCGCCGAAGGGCGGCCGTGAAAATACTCGGACTTCGTGAATCGCTGGCCAATGATCTCGGAGCCAATGACCTTTCCGTTCGCTTCAATCAGGCTTCCGTTCGCCTGGCGGTGGAACAGGACCTGCGCCAGGCCGGTCACGAGCAACGGGTAAGCCAGGCCGGTCAGGATCGTCAATACGATGGTGGCGCGAATAGTAATTTTCAATTGGTTCATAATGCAACTCCCTACGCCAGATGCAGTAAGCCGAGCAGGCGGTCAATCAGCCAGATACCCGGGAACGGCGCGATTACTCCTCCCACGCCGTAAATCAAGATATTGCGCCGAAGCAAGACAGCAGCGCTGGTCGGCCGGTATTTTACGCCGCGTAACGCCAGCGGAACCAGCGCAATGATGATCAGGGCATTAAAAATCACTGACGCGAGCACGGCACTCTCCGGATTGCGCAGACCCATGATGTTGAGATGCGCCAAGGAAGGATAGGTTGCCGTGAACATTGCCGGTAGAATCGCGAAATATTTGGCCACGTCGTTGGCAATGGAAAACGTGGTGAGCGCGCCGCGTGTCATGAGCAGTTGCTTGCCGATGGCAACGACTTCGATCAGCTTGGTGGGATTACTGTCGAGATCAACCATATTGCCGGCCTCTTTGGCGGCCATGGTGCCGGTATTCATGGCGAGCCCGACATCGGCTTGGGCCAGAGCAGGGGCATCGTTGGTCCCATCGCCGGTCATTGCGACCAGGCGTCCGCCGGCCTGCTCCTTCTTGATCAGATCCATCTTGTCTTTCGGCGTGGCTTGGGCGAGAAAATCATCCACTCCGGCTTCGGCGGCAATAGCCGCGGCCGTGAGCGGGTTATCGCCCGTGATCATGACGGTGCGAATGCCCATCGTTCGCAGCTGACTAAAGCGCTCGCGCATACCGCCCTTGACGACATCTTTCAAATGAACGACGCCTAAGGCGCGGCTGCGATCGGCGACGACTAGCGGAGTTCCGCCGGAGCGTGAGATGCGGTCGGTGACTTCGAGCAACTCGGGCGGGACTGTGCCTCCGTGCTCGCGGACGAACTCAGAAACCGATTCAGTGGCGCCCTTGCGGATTCGCCGGTCATCCAGATCGACGCCGCTCATGCGCGTTTGCGCCGTGAAGGGGATGAAATGCGCTTCGCGTTCCATTACTTCGCGTCCGCGAATGTTGTATTTCTGCTTGGCCAATACGACGATGGACCGGCCTTCCGGCGTCTCATCGGCAAGACTGGAAAGCTGCGCCGCGTCAGCCAGTTCATGTTCTTCGACGTGACCGAGAGGAATGAACTCAACGGCTTGGCGATTGCCTAACGTAATGGTGCCGGTCTTATCGAGCAGAAGCGTATTGACATCGCCGGCGGCTTCCACCGCCTTGCCGCTCATGGCGAGGACGTTGTGCTGCATCACGCGGTCCATGCCCGCGATACCGATGGCCGATAGCAGGCCACCGATTGTGGTGGGAATCAGGCAAACGAGCAGCGATATCAGCACGGTCACGGTCGGAACCAAGCCGCTCCCGCTCGATGCCACGCTATAGGCCGCGAACGGTTGCAGCGTAACGACAGCGAAAAGGAATATCAGGGTCAGGCCGGCGATTACAATATTGAGCGCGATCTCGTTGGGCGTCTTCTGGCGCTCGGCGCCCTCCACCAGGGCAATCATGCGGTCGAGGAATGTCTCGCCGGGGTTGGAGGTAATCTTGATGCGGATCCAGTCGGAAAGCACACGGGTGCCGCCGGTGACGGCGCTGCGGTCGCCGCCGGACTCGCGAATCACCGGAGCGCTTTCTCCCGTGATGGCGGATTCGTCCACGCTGGCGATGCCTTCGATGATGTCGCCGTCGCCGGGAATGATTTCCCCCTGCTCCACGCGAACGATTTCCCCGCTGCGGAGTGAGGTAGCGGGAACGGTTTCGGTCCGGCCGCCGGCTTCACGACGCGCGATCGTTTCGGTTTTGGTTTTGCGGAGCGTGTCGGCTTGAGCTTTGCCCCGGCCTTCCGCCATGGCTTCGGCAAAATTCGCGAATAGTACAGTGAACCAGAGCCAGAGCGTGATCTGGAACGTGAAGCCCGCAATAGCGGCGCCCGCGGCCAGATCGCGCGCGAACAGCACTGTGGTGATTACCGCGCCGACCTCGACCACGAACATCACGGGATTTCTTAACATCAGCCCCGGGTGCAGCTTGCGGAAAGAGTCGCCGATAGCCCGGCGTACGATCGGCGGATCGAATAGCGCCCGCGCCCGCAACGCCTTTTTGGGAATCAGCAGAGTTGAGTCTTCAGTGATCGGCTGCCTGGGTTCCTGCTCCGTTGCCACTGGCATATAATCCTATCCCCACACCACGCCGGTATTGAGCAAGAGCGAGAACAACTTTCCGTCTTGCATCAAGTAATGTTCCACAATCGGCCCCAATGAAAGGGCCGGAAAATAAGTGAGTGCGCCTACAATCAAGACCACGCCGACCAATAGAAGAACGAACATGGGGCCGTGGGTAGGAAACGTGCCGGCTGATACCGGTACGGATTTCTTTTGCGACAGGCTGCCTGCCATTGCCAGCAGCGGAATCATCATCAGGAAGCGCCCGGCGTACATCGCCAGACCAATGGTCGTATTGAAGAACGGTGTATTGGCATTGAGCCCCGCAAAGGCGCTGCCGTTGTTCCCAGTGCCGCTACTATACGCGTAAATAACCTCTGACAAGCCATGTGGGCCGTTGTTAGTCAGGTTAGCCGTGGTGGGGCCCGGAGGGTTGATATAGCTGTTTTTCGGGAAATGGCTCACTGAGCCGACCGCCGAGAAACCGAGAATGCTCAAGGCGGCGACCAGCACCGAGAGCATTGCCATTTTCACCTCTTTTTGCTCGATCTTCTTGCACAGATATTCGGGAGTGCGGCCCACCATCAAGCCTGCGATGAAGACGGAAAGCACGGCAAACAGGAGAATGCCGTACAAGCCGGAGCCGACACCCCCAAAGATGATTTCGCCCAACTGAATATTCAACAAGGGAACTAATCCACCTAGCGGCGTGTAGCTGTCGTGCATGCTATTAACGGCGCCACAACTGGCGTC
Organism: uncultured Solibacteraceae bacterium; assembly: GCA_964554945.1. Taxonomy (GTDB): domain Bacteria; phylum Acidobacteriota; class Terriglobia; order Bryobacterales; family Bryobacteraceae; genus PSRJ01. The sequence goes on from CAZKQQ010000076.1 coordinate 7,958, forward strand.
GGTGGTGATAACCGCAAACAGCGACGAATTCGTGATCCCGAAGCGGACCTCCTTGCCTTCCATATTGCCGCCCGGCTGTGTGGCTGTGGAGGCGCTTTCAAGTCCGAGCTTCGCCAGGATCGGGTTGCCCGCCTGTTCGGCGGCATAAGTTACAAAGACACCGCCCAGAAAAATAATACTCATCGCGGCGTAGATGGCCCAGCCCTGGCGGGTGTCGCGCACCATCTTGCCGAAAGTGTAGGTGAGGCCCGCGGGGATGATGAAGATCAGCAGCATCTGGAAGAAATTGGAGAACGGGGTGGGGTTCTCAAATGGATGCGCCGAATTCGCATTGAAGAAGCCGCCGCCGTTGATCCCGAGCATCTTGATCACTTCCTGCGAAGCCGTGGGCCCCTGTGCGATGGTCTGGGCAGCGCCCTCGAGAGTCGCCACCTTCGTATAGGGGGCCATGTTCTGAATCGAGCCTTGGGAGACCAGCACCAGGGCGCCAATTATGGATATTGGCAGCAGGACATAAATCAGGCCGCGGGTCATGTCGACCCAGAAGTTACCGAGCGTTTTCACCGAGTGCCGGGAAAAGCCGCGGATGACCGCGATCCCCGCAGCCAGCCCGACTGCCGCCGAATAGAAATTGTGGATGACAAGGGCCACCATTTGCGTCAGGTAGCTCATGGTGGTTTCTGGTGTATAGGCCTGCCAGTTGGTGTTCGTGGTGAAGCTCATCGCCGTATTGAACGACGAGTCGGGGCTGACCGGCCCGAACCCTTGCGGATTCCACGGCAGCCACTGCTGGATACGTTGCAGTACGTACGTCACCAGCAGCGTCGCGATCGAGAACAGAAGAATCCCACCCGCATAGCGGGTCCAATGTTGTTCGGCAGTTTCATCGATGCCGCAGAGCTTGTAAATGCCAACCTCGAAAGGCCGCAAGATGCGATGCATAAAAGTACGCTCGCCTTGAAAGACCTTCGTCATGTAAGCGCCCAGGGGCTTGGTCAGTGCCAGTAAGACCAGAAAATAGAGGGCAATTTGAAAGATGCCATTTGCCGTCATTGCGGTTCTCCTAAAAGCGCTCGGGACGAAGGAGCGCATATACGAGATACACGCCGAGTGCCACAGCGATTGCCAGTGAAATTGCGTATTCCATATCGAATCGTTAGAGCCGATCGCATCCCTTCACGAACGCCCAGCCGACGGCGAAACAAAAGATGCTGATCGCAACGTAAACCACATCGAGCATGACGGATGACTCCTAATCGAAATGCAACAGCAACACATGGTGGCCTTCGCGAACCAGCTCACGGGCCAACTTTTCCTCGCGCGTGCGCCAGAGGCGCTTAGGGCTTCCCATAAGCACTGCGGACGCGGGACGGAGCACGTGACGGAAGCCAGTGTCACGATCGCGCGCTGCCACCACATGTGCGCTGGAAGGTAAGTTGGTCCGCTCCGCGATTTCATTCACGCGACCGGTGAGATGCTCTTGCATTGCAGCGGGGCAGACGAGGTCGGCCGGATACGGAGCTACGTAGACCGCAACGAACTTCAGGTTAACATTCAGTCCTTTGGCCAGAGTGTCCGCTCTCTCCACGACCCTGGCGGTTAGCTCCAGTCCTGTGTACGGCACGACGATTTCTAAGCTTTCCGCCGGCTGCTGCGGTCCTTCGGACGTCTGTAGGGAACCGAGGTCGATCCGGAGCGCGCCCTTGCGTTTCAGATGCTTCGTCACAAAATCATGGTAGGGGCGTAGCCGTAAAGAAGTCATAAGGACGGCATAAGGAAGACGTGAAGATTACATAAGAAAGCCATGGGCACGTTGCCAGGCAGACTTTTTTCGAGGACAATCGCCTCAGTCTGGAACGGCCAAACTCGTTTCCGAGGATCGCATCCAAAAACGTGCCTCTTTTCCTGACTTGCGCGGTGCTCTGGATCGTGGTCCTGTAATGTCGTTTCTTCAGTGGCGGCAGCTAAGATGAATCAAGGCAAGATGTACATGAATAAGCTCACGGCGTCCGGATTACGGCTGGTAAGCCCGGCTCCGCAGGGGAGCGGAACTGCTCGGGCCAATGAGATTAACAGGGCCTGTCGCCACCCCGGAAGGTGGCTTGCCATTGAGTTCCTGTGCGGCTGAGAATGCAGGTAGTGCCTGAGGCGCGTGAATCTTCCTGGTGGGTATCCGCAAAGCTGCTGGCAACCATAGTGGCGATTGGCGCCGTGACGGCGGCCTGCCGGTATGTGGGTGTCAACCCGACCACGACAGGATTCGCGTTCCTCATCACGGTGCTGTTCATCGCCACCGGATGGGGCCTAACTGAAGCAATAGTCGCTTCGATTGCCGGCGTTCTCTGTTACAACTTCTTTTTCCTCCCGCCGGTCGGGACGTTCACGATTGCCGACCCGCAAAACTGGGTGGCATTGCTGGCTTTCCTGGTGACTGCCATAGTGGCGAGCCAATTGTCGGCGAGTGTGAAGCGCCAGGCCAATGCTGCCATCCGCCGGCAGCGCGAACTGGAGCGCCTCTACTCGTTAGGACGGTCGATTCTTCTGGATGCCGGCGATCGGCCGGCGCCGATCCGCCTCGCGCATCATGTTGCCCAGGCTTTCGCGCTGCGGGCCGTCGCTCTCTATGACGTGAGCTCGGACGAAAGCTACCTGGCTGGCCCGGAAGACTTGGCGATCCCGACAGACATCCTCAAGAGGGCTCTATCCGGTCAAGTCGATTCCTCCGCAATTGCCGCCGATTCCCGGTTCGCCGTGATACGGCTGGGCACCAAGCCCGCAGGAGTATTGGCGGTGAGCGGCGTCATTTCGGATGTGGCCCTCGACGCGGTTTCCAGTTTGGTTGCGATTGGCCTGGAGCGCGCGCGCGTCCAGGAGGCCGAGAACCGGGCCAAGGCCGCCCGGGCGAGTGAAGAGCTGAAATCGACGCTTCTCGATGCCATTGCTCATGAGTTCAAGACGCCATTGACCTCGATCAAGGCAGCGACCACAACCGTCCTCGCCGACGATCAGTTCACCGGCCAATATCGGGAACTGATCAGCATCGTGAATGAAGAGACCGACCGGCTGGACAACCTCGTCAGCGACGCGATCCAGATGTCGCGGATTGAAGCGGGGAAGTTTAAGCTGCGTCGCTCCCTGGTGTCTCCCAATGATGTAATCGACACTGTCGTCGCGCAAATGCACTCGCGGCTGGAGGATCGGCCGGTCAAAACAGACCTGGCCCGGGATGTCACCCGCGTCTACATCGATCGCGATCTGATCCAGCTCTCGCTCCGGCAGTTGGTAGACAACGCTTTGAAGCACGCGCCCGGCCAGTCTGCCATCCGAATCGGGACGGAGTACGGAGATTCCCAGATCCGCTTCTGGGTCGCCGATGATGGGCCTGGAATCACTCCGGGAGAGGCCGCCCGCGTATTCGAAAGGTTTTTCCGGGGGAACTTGAATCGCCATGCCGTTCCCGGATCCGGTATTGGCCTCTCGGTGGTCCGGGAGATCGCGCGCGCTCACGGAGGAGATTCCTCCGTGGAAAGCGTTCCCGGTCAAGGCTCGCGCTTTGTGATCCACTTGCCGCTTTCCGAAGAAGACCCTCAATGACTTCAGCCAAAATCCTGGTAGTGGACGATGAGCCGCAGATCCGCCGCATTATGCGCACCACCCTGACGGCGCAGGGCTATGAGGTGCACGATGCGCGCTCCGGAGAGGAAGCCCTCGAGAAAGTCCGCGAGCATCGTTTCGATTTGATCTTGCTGGATGCCAACATGCCCGGGATGGGTGGGGTTGCCGCGTGCAAAGAAATAAGGAACTCTTCAGATGCCGCCATTATCATGCTGACCGTCCGCAGCGCGGAAGCGGATAAGGTTGCGGCTTTGGATGCAGGCGCCGATGATTACGTCACCAAACCGTTCGGAATGCCGGAGCTGTTGGCCAGAATCCGCGCGGCGCTGCGTCGTGTTCCGGTGTCCAGCGACTCTGCCATCATCGAAGCCGGTGACCTGGAGATCAACCCGACCTCGCGTACAGTCAAAGTCAGAGGCCGCGAGGTGCGATTGACACCCAAAGAATTTGATCTCCTCCATTTCCTGGCCACAAACGCGAACGTCGCGATTGCGCACACAAAACTCCTGCAAGCGGTCTGGGGTCCCGATTATGGCGACGAAGTGGAGTATCTACGCACGTTCATTAACCAGGTGCGGAAGAAGATCGAGGAGGATCCAACTCACCCCAAGCACGTGATCACCGAACCGTGGGTCGGGTATAAGTTTCAAATCTGAAGCGGCGGCACGCGAGGTGCGTGCCAGGCTGTAGTAATCTGGGACGAAGGAATGCCCCAGGAACCCTCTCTTCCTTGCAATCAAACTGCGGAACTCGGGTGACGGGGCGCTTTCATGGGACTCACTGCAATCGCGAATAAGCCGGCATCGAGGAAGATTCGGCGCCGCCGGAACTCATCTCGAAGGCGGACAAGACTTCCAGCCCTCCTTGTTCTATTGGCCATTATGCTAGGCATTGCCGGCGTCATTCTGCAGTCCTATTACACGTTCACTCTTCAGTCGCCCCTACGAATGCACCTGCAATGGCCGCTTGTTATTGCCACCCGGATCACGACCGCGGAGACTTCGGAAGCGCAGGCCGATCAGTTCGGTCACCGCTTGACGGCATACCAACAATACACCTGCAACAAGTTCGGCAAGGCGTGTCGCGTTGCCTTAGCCGTGCAGCGGGCCGAGAATCCGAGGGGCGCCTGCGAAATTTATCACTACAATTCCGATGGCACGCTCGACTGGGGATATTTCCAGATCAATACCGTGCATCTGAAGCGCGCTGGAGTCAATTTACGCGACCTGCTGGATTGCAAGGCGAACATCGATTTCGCATTCGTCCTTTATCGGGAGCGCGGGTTCGAGCCCTGGACCACGTACACCAGCGGCGCCTATCGAAAGTTTCTTCGCGATTAGTAATACGCGTCTGTCAATCAACGGCTTTGCGGAATTGTCCACAGGTAAATCTTCTGGCCGTCCACTTCTTCCACCTTATCCGGCTTCCAATCTCCCATATCGAAGTTGTGCGAGACAATGCGGCTGCCCGGCTTGAGTTCTTTCAGGAGCTTGGGCCGCAGCCTGACGTTCATTTGAGGAATCAGATAGAGAGCCACGACGGTGGCATCGTGAAAATCGGTCTCAAACAGATCGTTCACTTCAAATCTCACCCTGGGCTCCACTCCGGCCTGATCCGCATTGGCCCGCGCTCGTCGAATGAGATCGGGATTAATATCGATGCCGACGCCGCGGGCGTGATAGGCTTGCGCGGCCATAATCACGATGCGGCCGTCACCGCAGCCGGGATCATATACGGTGTCGCTCGCTGTGACACCGGCCATGCGAAGCATCGCGGCGGCCACTTCGTTCGAGGTGGCGATATACGGAATATCCGGGATCCGCACCATTTTCGGCAGCGTCTGTGCCGATGTTCCGATGAATCCCAGGAGTGCAATTGTTAACAGGAAATGCGTCCGCATCGATATTTCTCCAGGACACGTTCCCTGCATGCGGCCGCCCAGAACAAGAGCAACCGGTGTTGTATTCGCTAATTTTCGTTTTGATCGTTACGTTCGCGCGCTATCCGCCGCCGCCCACCTGCGCGTACTTGCTCCGCACCACGGTCTTGGGGTCGGCACCTGCCGGAACCACCACGCTGTAGAAAGGGTTCATCATCTCCTCCCAGGTCATCGAGCCGTAGAAAACGGTGCGGTTCGGATTCGGATTGAACTTATTGTTCACGGAATTGTCGAAGTGCGCATACACATGCATCACGGTACCCTTGGGCACCTTGACACCGACGTTGTAGCCCAGCTGCCAGTTGAAATCGTAATGCGGCACGCTGAGAATCGTCTGCATGCGTCCGTCGGGGTACTCCAGTACGTACGTCATATCTTTACCGCGAAAGTGCATGTGCGGCATCAGATAAACTAACTCCGCATCCTGCAGAAACGTCACCTCGGCGGGAGGACTTTCCCAATTCCCGTCGTTGGGCGGAATCGCGAATCGCTTCGCATCGGTAGGCGAACTCGTCAGAAACGAGATATAGCGGCGATCGGGTGGTGTTTTTGCGACTGTAAACCCGACTCTCACATGGTCGGTGATGGCGTTGCCGTTTGGTGTCTAATGCAGGTTGAAGGTGATGTCGGATCCCGCGGGGATCAGCTTCGCCGCGTCGATGGGCCGGTAATCGGCGGCAAAATTCCCTGGCAGATAACAATCCTCGGCGCCGCCCGGAGGAGGCAGGCCGCGGCCCGTCGCGCGATTGATGACCGGAGTGGGATCGCCATCGCTGCTTCGCGCTTCACCCGCGCCTAAAAACGTGGGACCCTTGTCCGGAAGGGCGGAGCCATCATCGCCGCGTTCCTTGTCGGTCCAATACGCAACGCCGTATTTATACGACGGGTTGTGGGGGATGTAGCCGATGCAGATGTGATGAGTGACTGAGGGGTATTCGGGTTTGATTTGCACCGACGTCACCCAGGTATCTTTAGTGAAGCCCGTCGGCATGATCACCGTGATCCACTCGACCACGTTGTTCTTCGGACTCGCAGGAACATCGGTCACGGGCCCGTCTACGATGATGTCGGGTTTGATCATCCAGTCGTCGGGCCATTTCATCGGCGGCGGCGCGTCTTTCGCATCGCCTTCGGGCGCGCCTTGATCCGCCCATTTCGCAATCATCTCGATCTCGGTCTGCTTCAGAGAACGATCATTCAAGTAAGGGCCGTACTGCGCATCCGCGAACCAAGGCGGCATCTTTCGCAATGCCACCGCCGCCTTCATTGCTTTCGCCCATGGCCGGGCGTTCTGGTAGGTCAGAAAAGACATCGGCGCAACCTGGCCCGGCCGGTGACAACTCTGGCAGTTCTTCTGCAGAATCGGTTCAACGTCCTTATGGAAAGTGATGCTGGGCAAATCGGCGGCGGAAGCCGAAAGAGCGAAGGTTGTCAGGAGCACTGCCCGTATCATGGATCGCCTCCCTATAATTGTGGACTACCAGCAAGTATATGGGCTGCAGATCCACCGGGCAAGCACGCCAACGCCCGGCCACAAGGCAGCACTTATGGCATGTAGCCGAGCGTAAGCACCAGCGCGCCGGAAGGGCGAAAGCTAGCGCGCGCTACCGGACGATTGCGCTTGCGGGTGCAGGATCAATTTCTGCACACGCCAATTGGCCGTCTCCGCGGCGTACACGACGTTTTCTGAAGGGCAGGCAAGCTGGTGCACTCCGGAGAACTGCTTCAACTGCCGTCCCGAGCGGCCAATCACGCCAAGCACCTTGCCATCGAGCGAGACCTTAAAGAGGCGTCCTGGGAACGTGCTCTCGCCGATGTAGAGCACTTGGTTGGGACCCGGTGTGATGCACATGGAATTGGGTGCTCCAATCACCGCCGCCAGCCGCTCACCGTTAGGCGTGTTGCCATAGACGGCATGCGTTCCGGGCGCAGGAGGCACGTCGATGCTGAACATACGTAGAAACTTCCCTTCCGTATCGAACACCTGGATCCGCCGGTTGGTTCGATCGCCCACATACAGGTTATTGTTCCGGTCTGCCACGATGGCATGCGGGATACGGAACTGGCCCGGCGCCGTGCCCTTGCTGCCCCACGACTTCACCCACTCGCCATTCTTGTCGTATTTGGCCACGCGCGAGTTCACGTATCCGTCCGTGATGTAGATGTTGCCTTCGGAGTCCCACGTGACATCGGTGGGCTGGCGAAACATTCCGTCTATCGCGGGTAGCGGCGGGTCGGGATGCTCCCAGGGTTTGGCCCCTTCGTCGGCCGATTCCGTACGGCGTCCGAAAACCCAAACCACCCGCCCGGCCTGGTTGAACTTGATCACCATGTCGGAGCCTTTGTCGATCGCCCAGATGTTGTCGTCCCTATCGATGCGCACCGAGTGGGCTTCGGACCAGGCGTACAGACCTTTGCCGATCTCGCGCACAAACTCACCGTTAGGACCGAACTCGAGCAGCTGCGCTGCCGCGGCGCCATAGGCCGGTCCGTTCGCGCTGTTGGACCGCGTAAAGACGAAGATGTGCCCCTTGGAATTTACGGCCACGCCGGGCACCTCTCCGAAGTTCATCCCAGGTGGCAGCTTGGGAAAATCCGCAACCGAATCGAAGGGGATCTCAGGCACATTTTGCTGGGCGGGCAACAGCGCCGTGAGCAACACGAACAATGTGGATACACGGATTTTCATCAAGACCTCCCGGTTGATAGCCATCTCTTCATCATCATAGTCGCACTCAATTTTCCCTGTCGATCGCGAGAAGTTATTTCAACACGAACCCCGCATAGGCTGCCGTATCGTCAATAACGATCTTGGTTGCCGACAAGCCCTGGTCGGATGCGCGTTTCATGATTGTCCGTTTTAGGCTGTCCGGCTCTCGCAGCGGGACAGCGCCTGGGGTAAAGAAGAATAGAGTGAGCTCGTTGACTCCGGATTGCTTCAGACATTCAGCGAAGCTGCTGTATAGCGCTGTATCGGTCAGGTCGATATTGTAACGGCTCTTGTCATAGAAGATGTCGACTCCGGCGCCGGGCCCGTCCATGTGGTACTGGTCAATAAATGCAGTGCCCGAGATACCGCGAACAAAATGGCGTTTGCGTTCATCTGTGTTGATGAAGTAGCCAATGACACCCCAATGGTCGACATAGACGGCTTTCGCCCGCGGAAAGGTTGACTGATAGTGATCAAATTCCAAACTATACAGCTTCGGAATGTCGGGATAAATCATGATCGTGTTCCAGGCAGCCACCAAATTGGTGGCGATTCCCAATCCGAACAAGGTCAGCAGGGCCAACCTAAGTCTGGGAACGGCCAGGGAAACGAGGGCGTCTAGCACAGCGAAAGCGGACAGGATTACGAAGGGGCCGGCAATATATTGATGACGCAATAATCCGCCGAAAGGATATTTGCCCGCAATTGAGAGAATCATCAGCTCAAGAACTATGATGCCCGTGAAAGCTATCGGAATGCCGTGCGGAGCCATCTTCTCGCGCCTGCTTTTCAGAAACACCAATGTTGATGCCATGCCGAGAACCGCCACAAAGACCAGAAAAGCCGCGCGATTTTGAATATGCACCGGCGAAAACAGATTCGCGAAGTTCTGAGAGTTTCTCAGTAGAAAAGCAGCCAGAGTCTCGTTCACCGACCACGGCCAATAGAATTCAAAACCTGGGTGTCCCTCGAGATTAAAGCGCCGGGCATATTTGAAGTAGAAGAAGGCAAACACGCCCGATGGAATCGCTAGAGACAAAGCCGCCAACCAGAGCCGGCGTTGGTTCACCATCCCTGTAAACATCTTCCATGGTGGCCCCAGCGATGATCGGAAAAGAAACGGAATGAGTATGCACGGCGCCAGGTACAAAGCCGCGGAATAGTGGCAACTCACCGCCAAAGTAGAAGCTAAAGAAAAAATTGCGAAATCCCGGAAGCGGACCGGCACTGCACACAGCATCTCAAGATAAGCATGAAAGGCGATCAGGATAAAAAAAATCGTAAGTTGGTACTGTCTCACTTCGATTGAAATAGTGATGGCTGCCGTGGAAAGGGCCAGCGCTCCGGCGCAAAGCAGGGCGATTCCGGAAAAGCGAAATAGTTTGCGGCCAATCAGCCCAATGAGAATGATGGAGCCGGCGCCGGGCACGATGGCGATAGATCGATACCACAGCTTCCCGGAGCCGAATGCCAGCAAGGCTTTCAGCACGAGAAAAAAGAGAGGTGGATGCGCCTCAGTCTTCAATTCGTATTTCAAATCGACCCAACGCGGTACGCTCGCCATAAAGAGCTGCTGCCATTCGTCGAAATCCATGAACTCCCTTGATCCGACGTAGAGGCGCACGGCGACCCCAGCCGCGGTGATCAACATCAGAGCCCACAGAAAGTGGCGGTCCGCCGTTCTGTTGCTTGCGATCTCGGTGCCGGTTGTCGACATTGGCACTCGCGGAGTATACCTCGTTATTTCCACAGCGTTCAATTGCCCGTCGCCGATTTGGGCCTTACGATTGATCTAGCCGCTGAACGGAGGCGGCCAAGCAAAGGTCTTCGGCGCGGATTAAAATGATTGGACCTGAGAAGGGCGAGTCAGGCAGGAGGGCACGATGCGGAATCGACGGCAGTTTATGAAGAGTATCGCAGCCGGCATGGCGGTTTGCGGCGCAATCGGCGATGCGGCGGCGCAAACGCGGCGGGAGGTGCGTGTCGGCGGGAAACGCGTCAAGGTGGTGGACATCCACGCGCATGCCACTTTTCCCGAGGTCGCCGATTTGGTCAAGGACGGGCCTCTGGCGCGGTTCGCGCGCGGCCGGGCGCTTGGTCCTGACCGCATCCAGGAACTGGACAAGCGCGGCATCGACGTGCAGGTGATCGAGGTCAATACCTTTTGGTGGTACGAGGCAAACCGCGATCTCGCCGCTAAGATCGTGCAGGCTCATGATGAAGGCCTTGCCAAATGGTGTGCTGCGCACAAGGACCGGTTTGTGGCGTTCACCTCGCCGGCACTGCAGTTTCCGGACTTGGCGGTGGAGCAGCTCGTGCACGCGGTCAAACAGCTGGGTATGCGCGGCGTGGCGATCGGCGGCCACGTCAAAGGCGAGCCGCTGTCCATGCCCAAGTACGATCCGTTCTGGGCCAAGGTGCAGGAGTTGGGCGTGCTGGTGTTCATGCATCCTAACAATGCGGAGAATATTGCCAAACCCGATTCCCTTGAAGGTGCGGGCGATCTGGGAAACGTCGTCGGCAATCCTCTGGAGACCACGGTATTTCTCTCGCATCTGATCTTTGACGGGACACTCGACCGCTTCCCCGCTTTAAAGATTTGCGCGGCGCACGCCGGCGGCTACCTGCCGTCCTATCTGGGACGCACGGACGTGGCTTGCGACGTGCGGCAGAACGCGAAGTGCGTGAACAAGAAGAAGCCGCATGAATATCTCCGGGACCAGGTCCTGGCCGACTCGATGATTTTTTCGCCGGAAGGCGTCCGCCACCTTGTCGCGGAGATGGGTCCCAGCCAAGTGGTGTACGGAACGGACATGCCCTTCGTCTGGCCGGACACAGTTGACGCGATTCTCCAGGCCGAGATTCCGGACGCGCAAAAGGAAGCGATCCTGGGCGGGAATCTGGTGAAGTTGCTGCGTCTCTGATATGAGCGCACCGGTTATCGATTTTCACGCTCACGTTCTCGAGCCCGAAGCGGTAAAGCAGTGCGCACCTCATAGTGTTGCCACCGGCTTCGGTGCGCGCCCCATGGCTCCTGGCACGCCCGGTTTCGACTTGCTCGGAGGCATGCTGGACCCCGACATCCAGATCCGCGACATGGACCGGAAGGGCATCAGCCGCAGCGTAATCTCCACCGCCACTGTCATCCAGAGCACTTGGTGGGCGGATGCTTCGCTGGCGGCCGAACTCGACCGCCGTGCCAATGAGCGCATTTCCGATTGGGTGAATCGCTACCCTGCGCGCTTCACCGGCACGTTTACGCTCCCGCTGCATCACCTGGACACCGCGATGAAAGAGCTGGAGTATGCGGTGAACAGGTTGAACCTGCGCATCGCCAATATTTCTTCAAACGCCGGGGGGATATATCTTGGCGACCCGAAGTTCCGCGAATTTTGGGAAGCGGTGATCCATCACGACTTGACCGTCCTGATCCATCCTCATGGAAACGCCGATCCGCGCTTGCAGAAATTCGCGCTCTGGAACGGCGTCGGACAGCCTATCGAAGAGACCATGGCGATCACATCGCTTATTTACGAGGGAATCTTTGAAGCCTTCCCCGGCGTCAAGGTGGTTGTCGTACACGGAGGCGGCTATTTGCCGCATTACACGCGGCGGCTCGACCGCAACTACACCATGCATCCCACGAGCGCGCAGAATATCAAAAAAATCCCCACCGAATACCTGCGCTGTCTCTATTACGACAGTTGCGTCTATGGCAATGATGTCCTGGAAGCGCTGATCCGGCGCGTCGGAACCGACCGTATCGTCTTCGGGACCGATTATCCTTTTGGCGAGGACGATCCGGTTGGCAATCTCGGCAAGGCGGAAGGGATGTCGCCCGAGGATCATCGCAAGATCGTGAGCGAGACCGCGGCTCGCCTGCTGGGCATCTAGGCGTTGTGCACGCCGTTCCTTTCAGATATGCTCTTGACATTAAATGATGCGCCTGATTCCGCGGAGTTGCAGATTCACGGTGACGCTGTGCAGCTACGCGCTCGTGCTTACTGCCCAGGCGCCGCGATCGCTCGCAGACCGTGTGTACTCCTCGCCGCAGGCCGCGCGCGGACAGCAGCTTTACAGGGCGCAGTGCGCGGAATGCCACGGGAATGCGATGGAAGGCACGAGCGGCCCCCCGCTCGCCGGTGACAGTTTCCTTTCCAACTGGAGCGCCCAGACCCTCGGGAATCTGGTCGACAAGATTCAGAAGACCATGCCGTTCAATCGCGCTGGTACCCTGTCCCGTCAGCAGGCGATGGATCTCGCGGCTTACGTTCTGCAGACGGGCAAGTTTCCTGCCGGGCAATCAGAGCTCAGCGAAGCCGCGTTGACTCAGGTCGCCTTTCCCAAGGCCGCGCGCTCCGCGCCTCCGGCGGCAACCAAGGCAACCGGATTCCTTCCTCCGCCGGAAGGAAATCTCGCCGAGTTGATGCGCGCCATCGCCTTTCCTAATGCGAATATCATTTTCAATCTGCAGGTCAAGGACCCTGGAGCCCAGCCCAAGAAGCAGCCCGCCGCTGCTCCTTTTGATTACGTCGAGTGGGGATCTACCGTTTATCCGGGATGGCTTGCCGTCGATCAGGCCGCCGTGGCTCTCACCGAGACTGCGCCGCTGTTGTTGACGCCGGGCCGCCGCTGCCAGAACGGGAGGCCGGTTCCGGTAGATCGCGCCGACTGGAAGCAATATGTCGCCGCGCTCGTCGAAACGGCCCGGCTCGCCCGCCATGCCTCGCAAGCAAGGAACTATGACGCATTCATGGAGATCAGCGAGAAGCTGAATGATGCTTGCGCGAATTGTCACAAAGTTTACCGCGACAAGGGCGGCACGGAAGGAAGCGGCGCCACCCGATGTCAAACCCCGCCGGAGGAGAAATAACATGCGCCTGACGCCACTGATTTCGACAGCCTTCGCGCTGTGTGTTTCCGGATCTTTGCTCGCTCAGGAATGGGTGGAATTTGCCAGCCGGGAAGATCGGTTCACGTGCCTTTTCCCGACTCAGCCAAAAGTCACCGAGACCACGTACCTTTCGCAACATGAGGCCAACCTGCCTTCGCGGATTTATACCGCGGAGCAGGGCCAGAGCAAGTATTCGGTCACGGTCGTCGATTACAACCAGGCCCGCCGCATCCTCACGGAGAAAGCCAAATCCTGCCCCGCGGGCGCCGAACCCTGCCTGGGTGGTCCCGGCGACGAAGGGCACTGGAAGGCGGATATCCGCGGCGCGGTCGACTGGGAGACCTGGCAATTACTAGAACGCGACGTGAAGGTAACGTCTTTTGTGTGGGCGGCCATGGACGGCGTCGAAGGACGTCAATTGCAGCTTACAAACGCCGATAAGTCGCGGACGTTCGTCGGAATTTTCATGCACCAGAACAAGCTCTACATCGCGGAAGGAAACGTACCGCGAGGCTACCCGGAGCCGGCATTGTTTCAGCAGTCCTTGGGATGGCTGGACGAGAACGGGATTGGGCTGCGCTATCAGGGCACCTATAGCAACAACTACCCGCCACCTCCCATTGTCGATCGGGCACTCCACCCGGGGCAGGGCCGGATTGACGCTCCGGGCGCAGTCGTACCAGGGAAACAGGAAGGAGCCAAGTAATGAAATTCAGAGCAGGTATTGGCGTTGCGGCGCTTTGTGTGGCGGGTGTCGCCCTCCCGATTTGGGCGCATCACTCCCATGGCCAATACGAAGACACCTTCATGGATATTGAGGGCGTGGTCAAGGAAGTGCACCTGGTGGTGCCGCATTCCTGGATCTACCTGGAAGTCAAGGATCCCAAGGGCGGCGACCCGCAGGTGTGGGCCTTGGAAGCTACCGGACGCCCCCAGCTCCAAAAGATAGGAGTCACGGCCGACTACGTCAAAGTGGGCGATACCGTGAAAGCGCGCTGCCATCATCTCCGCGATGGCTCCAACGGCTGCCTGCTTGGATTTCTGAAGGCCAAGGATGGAACCGTCAAAGATTGGGATGGCAACGGGGCAGCGCTGCCGAGTGATTTCTGATCACTACCTCGTGCGACCTTAGGTAGAGCAGGCCGGCGACAAAACCGATCGCCGGCCTCACCTAACACCCCACAATCGCGGCAATCGCCGCATGCAGGTGTTCGATGAGAACCGGAAATTCGTCGATTCATGGCCGTTCGCTCAGCCTTCTTCGTGAACTTCCCTGTACATTTCCGCGGACCGGTAAGCCGGTCTACTCCGCCTGAAGTAGCGCCGGCGGTTTTGGAATCCCAGTTGCCCAAACACCCGCGGAGCAGCACATGTCCGATCTGACAAAAGTAACAATCGATCACGATGAAATCCGTAGGTGGGCCGAATCGCGCCGCGGCACACCTGCACGTGTCAAAGGCACCGGCGAAGACAGGGACGATCCCGGCATTTTGCGAATCGATTTTCCCGACGGGCCAGACCCGAATCTGGAGCCGATCTCCTGGGATGAGTGGTTCAAGAAGTTTGACGAGAAAGAGTTGGCGTTCATCTACGAAGAAAAGACGGCAGACGGCAAGATAAGCTATTTCAATAAGCTGGTCAGCCGGGAAACCGTCAAGGATCAGCTCGAAAAACAAGAGAAGCCGGCTTCTGCCGCTCGGAAGAAGTCTTCATCGGGCACGGAGCGGCGATCCGCCGGTTACCACTAGTTTGTAACCCGCACGATCATCCGGATTCGTCCACCCATAGATGACTGCCGTCAATATACCGTGTGCGCCGGGCGCATCGGTCCGATACCGGCTGCAGGCAAACGAATCCGTGAGGGCATGAAAGTGCAGTGGTCGATGGCATCAGCCGAATTAATCGGAATGGAGGGATGAAAACAATGCGAATGCTGAGATACGCTGTGCCGCTGCTTTTTGCAGCAGGCATTCTGCTGGCGGCGAGCCCGTTTAAGGGCAACTGGAAGATGAATCACTCGAAATCAAAGGCTACGCAGGGTAGTCTTCCGAAGAACGAGGATATGAACATCGCCGATCAAGGCGACCAATTAAAAGTGACCATCGTCGGCACCGACGAGGATGGCACTCCGATCGCGGTCACCTACACGATCCCGGTCAGCGGAGGCCAAGGGCAGATGCAGCAAGCCGGTTCGTATAACGGGGTGTCGTCGAAGCGAGTCGATGATAATACCCGCGATACGTCGTATACGAGCAATGGCAAGCAACAGGAGGCCGAGCACATGGTTGTATCCGATGACGGCAATACCATGACTGTCACAGTGAGGGGTGTTGACGCGAACGGCAATCCGGTTCAGCAGGTGTTGGTCTTCGAGAAACAAGAACAATAATTCGAATCGTATTCTATTGCCGGAGAATTCGCCATGACCACTTCCATGCCGTCGCCCGCAGGCGCACGAACCGGAGAGGGGCCGCTGTTCGAGCCCTTACCATTCGGCCGCTATCGTTTGCGGCACCGCATTCTGATGGCGCCGTTAACGCGATCGCGGGTGCGGCAACCGGGGAATGTGCCGACGTCGCTGATGGCGTGCTATTACGCCCAGCGCGCTTCGGCGGGGCTAATTGTTTCAGAAGCGACCCAGGTGTCAATGCAGGGGCAAGCTTATGCGTGGACACCTGGGATCCACAGCCGCGACCAAGTCGAAGGGCGCTGGCGATAGTCGCCTGGATCGATGCCGGCTCTGGGTCCATTCTGTTTTCGAAATTCCACGGGGGAGCCGGTCAATGGTTTGCACGTCACCTTTGACGGCACTCGCGGAACGTTGAGGCGTGGCAAAATAACGGTGGGGCCGCCGGGACGCGTCACAGCATCCGAGAATCAGATCAACGTATTCTTAAGCGGATCCCTCGCTGCCGGGATGCCTCTCTGTTTGACTGTCTGGAGTGAATCCGAATCCATCACGGTGCACACCGCATTGTGGTCAGCGGACTTCAACATCGTCGGAACGGCCGAGGTAGTGGGGCAGGTATCCGAACTGCCCCGCGTCAACGCTTCGAACGCATCAGACAGCGGGTAGACGCCCCGGTGTTATCCGGTCGAATCGCGCACGTCGTGTGAGTGCTTTTCCGCCTCGATCATGCCGTGGTGATTTTCATTGCAAGCCCTCTGCACGGCCTGAAGTAACGGAAGGCTCCCTTCTTCGCCCGTGAGAGAATAAAGGTCGCTGTCGGTAAGCGACCTTATGGTAGAAGCTCTTGAAGTAGGTCATCGGGAATCCCAGCCGGGTTTCGTGCGCGTTGGGCTGGCTCTGGCCGCGGTCGGTTGTGCTCTGCTCCCGAGATTAGTCTTAAGTTCGACGCTTCAGGATCGCTCTGCATTTACTCTATTCACCCTCGCCGTGATGGTGAGCGCGCGTTTCGGCGGGGCTCTCTCCGGCATCATCGCCACTGTGCTGAGCACGTTTGCCGCGGTTGTATTAATTCTTGGGCCGGCTGCAACCAATTCCGAGCAGGTCGCGGATCTCACGGAAATCGGTCTCTTTTGCCTCGTGGCGTCGGGCATTACGTGGCTCGCTGTCCAGTTGCATGGCGCCCGCCTACGCGCCGAGGATGCCCTGGCGCACGTAAAGACTTTGCGTGGTTTGCTGCCGATCTGCGCCGGGTGCAAGAAAATTCGTGATGCGAATGGGGAATGGGAGCAGATGGAGATATACGTGAGCCGCCACTCCAATGCGGAATTCAGCCACGGCTTCTGTGACGACTGTTTTCGGCGCCTTTACCCCGGAATCGACCCCGGACCTCCGTCCAGCCCGCCAAGCTGAAACTGAAAGCAGTTGAGAGAACAACCGCTGTCTTCCTTCGTGATCGTCAGCTCTTCATTCGGCGCCGCCTGCCTGCTGGCGTCCAGTAGTGTCCGGGCAACTGGCCGATGACCCGCCGCAACGCGTCCCTTGGGGACGCTCTGATATAGTGATTCTGATCAACCTTCAGGAGGCTTTATGCGCGCCGGATTTTCGACATCTCTGTTTCTGCTGGGCATCACTCTAAGTGGTCTGCCTGCCGCCGCGGAAATGGATTTCTCGGGCGATTGGGCGCCGCGTTTTTTCGAGGATCAACCGGAACGCGTGCCCGGCCCTGAGCTGGGCGACTATCTCGGCCTTCCCGTCAACCCCGCGGCCCGCATGCGCGCCGACACCTGGAGCGCCTCGCTCCTAACGCTGCCGGAGTGGCAATGCCGTCCCCATGGAGGCGATTACATTTGGCGCGGACCTTCCAATCTGCGTATCTGGAAAGAGGTGGATCCGTCCTCGCGTGAGATCGTGGCCTGGCACGCGGAATGGCTCCGTTCGGTCGACCGCCCCGTCTACATGGATGGCCGCCCGCATCCGCCGGATTATGCCCCTCACACCTGGGCCGGCTTTTCTACCGGAAAATATGAGGGCGACGTTCTCACCACGTATGTCACGCATCTCAAGGAAAGCTACATCCGGCGGAATGGAATGGCCCGCAGTGAAAAGGCTACCTTCACCGAGCACTGGATCCGTCATGGTGACTGGCTCACCGTCGTCACCATCGTCAACGATCCGGTGTACCTCACCGAACCATTCATCCGCAGCACCGATTATCAGCTCGACCTGCACCAGCACGTCCCGCCCTACCCGTGCGACACCGTCACCGAAGTGGAGCGCCCTAAAGGAGTGGTGCCGAATGTCCTTCCGGGCGCCAACTCCGCTCTCGATGATTTCGCCGACCGTTACGGCGTCCCGCGCGACGCCGCCCGTGGCGGCGCCGAAACGATGTATCCGGAGTACCGCAAGAAAGTGAAGGATGCCAAGGCGAAGCTGGTGGTGGCGCGATGAGTATCTCCTGGCGAACGCTCGCGCTGCTCCCCTTCGGTATTCTGGCGGCTGCCCAACAGAACTCCGACGTTCATATTCTGCCGGTGCGCGGCAACATCTATATGTTGGTCGGCGCGGGCGGGAACATTACCGTCTCGGCTGGCCGCGACGGCATCCTGATGGTGGACACGGGTGGAGCAGGCATGACCGACAAGATTCTCGGGGCGGTACGCCGTCTGCAGGGTGAAACCGCCACCAATGGTGTCGAGATCCTGACCTACGGTGCCGAGGGCCGATCGGCGATGCGCGCCATCGTCGATACCAAGGAGCCGCCGAAGCCGATCCGCTACATTTTGAATACCAGCGTAGATGCCGATCACACTGCCGGCAACGAGCAAATCGCAAAAACAGGCAAGACCTTCACCGGAGGCAATGTCGCCGGCAATATCTCCGACGCTGCGGAAGGCGCCGCCGTCATGGCCTACGAAACTGTTCTCAACCGCATGAGCGAGGCCAAGCTGCCCTTTGGCGCTCTCCCCACCGACACCTACCACATCGATGCCATGAAGCTCAGCCATTATTTCAACGGCGAAGGAGTGGAGATGCTTCACATGCCCGCCGCGCATAGCGATGGCGATAGTATAGTCTGGTTCCGCGGCTCCGATGTGATCAGCACCGGCGATGTGTTTACGCCGGACCGCTATCCGTTCATCGATCTCGCGCGCGGCGGCAGCATCGAGGGGATTATCGACGCACTCAATCGCATTCTCGATATGACCATCCCCGAGTTTCGCCTCGAAGGTGGCACCATCGTGGTGCCGGGTCACGGCCACTTGTGCGATGCCGCCGACGTCGCTTACTACCGCGATATGGCCACTATCATTCGCGACCGTATCCAGGCGCTGATTAGGAAGGATATGACCCTGGAGCAGATCAAGGCCGCCAAGCCCACCCTGGACTACGACGGCATCTATGGCGCGACCACCGGCCCCTGGACCACCGATATGTTCATCGAAGCCGTATATCGCAGCCTCAGCCCGAGAAAAAAATGAAACCCCCGGCCATCCTTTTATATGCCGCCGTTCTGGCGCACGCCCAGGGCCGCGCCCCGCAGACGCCCAAAGCGGCTGCCCCGGTCGATCTCACCGGCTATTGGGTCTCGGTCGTCACCGAAGACTGGCGCTTTCGCATGATGACGCCCGCCAAAGGCGATTTCCCTAGCATTCCGTTGAACGCCGAAGGCCGCAAGCTCGCCCTCGCGTGGGACCCCGCCAAAGACGAAGCGGCCGGAGAAGCCTGCAAAGCGTACGGCGCTGGAAATATCCTCCGGATGCCCGGCCGCGTCCACATCACCTGGCAGGATGACAATACGCTCAAGGTCGAAGCCGACAATGGAACCCAGACGCGCCTCTTCCATTTCGGCCGTCCCCAACCGCCCACCGGCACGCCGGACTGGCAAGGATTCTCCGTGGCGCAATGGGAATTAGCCGGCGGCGGGAGAGGCCGCGGTGCCGCCGCCATGCACGGCGGTGATCTGAAAGTCGTTACCACGCACATGCGTCCGGGCTACTTACAGAAGAACGGCGTCCCGTACAGCGCCGACGCCGTCATCACCGAACACTTCGACGCTCTGGAAAAAGAGCCCAACGGCGATCAATGGCTGATCGTAACCACGCTCATTGAAGATCCGGAATATTTGAATCAGCCCTTCCAGCGCAGCACCCATTTCAAGCGCCAGCCCGACGCCACCGGCTGGGCCCCCGAACCCTGCAGCGCGCGCTAGACGCCCGGCCGCTTCGATGCGCCATACTCAAACTACATGCTCAACCGGGGCTATGCCTACACCACAATCGTCAGCAGCAAATACCCCGGACAAACCCTGCTCTCCCACTTGGCAGGCCTTTACCCCCACTCAACCCCACAAGCCTGGCAACAAAAACTGGACAACGGCGAAGTCACCCTCAACGGCATCACCGCCACCGGAAGCGAATCGGTCACTGTAGGCCAAACCCTTGTCTGGAACCG
>CAZKQQ010000077.1:0-27898 GCA_964554945.1 uncultured Solibacteraceae bacterium
GCAGGCGCGAGTAGCGGCGCGTCACCACCTCGCGCATACTGGCGAAATCGTCGTTGCCGATCACGGTGCGGATGATGAATTTGCGGTAGTCGGACTTCTTCATTCGCCCTTCTTCCCACACCACCATGCTCGCCACTTTGTCGGTGCCCTGGATGTGCGAGATGTCGAAGCACTCGATGCGGGCCGGAGCCTCGGGCAGATTCAGGCTGTCCTGCAGCGCTTCCTGGATGGCCTTCGAAGTCGGCTTCATAACGCGGAACCGCGCGTCGAAGCTGTGTTTGGCGTTGGTCTGGACCAGCGCGAGCAGCGCCTTTTTCTGGCCGCGCTGCGGCGTGCGGATCTCCACGCGCCGTCCGCGTTTCTCCGTCAGCAATTCCTCGAGCACGGCGCGGTCTTCAAAATCCACCGGGATGTGGATCTCGGCCGGAATATACTGCTGGTCCAAATAGATCTGCAGCAGCAGGGAGCAGAAGAACTCCGCCTCGTTGAAGTCCGGCTGGTCTTCCCAAAAGAATTCCCGCCGGTCCACGATCTGGCCGTTGCGCAGGTGAAACAAATTCAAAGCCACCAGCGGCGGCTCGGCGTGGCAGGCGAAAATATCGACGTCGTCGCCCCGGACGGCGGCCATTTTCTGGCGCTGCTCGATTTCTTCGACGGTGGTGAGCAGATCGCGCAACGAGGCCGCTTCCTCGAAGCGCATCTCCTCCGAAGCGTTTTCCATGCGGGAACGCAGCAAGCCCGCCAGGTCGCCGTGCCGGCCCTCCAGAAAGAGTTTCACATCGTGCACGGCGGCGGCATACGTATCGTCCGTGGTCAACCCTTGTACGCACGGTCCCAGACAGCGATGAATGTGGTACTGCAGGCACGGCTTGGGGTGGAACCGTGTCAAGTCCACCTTGCAGGAAGGCACCAGGAAATGACGATGAATGAAATGCACAAGCCGGTGCGCCAGGTTCGCGGGAAAGTAAGGTCCAAAGTACGTGGAGCCGTCCTTGCGCAGCCGCCGCGTGACGTATACGCGCGGATACTTTTCGTTGGTCAGCTTGATATACGGATAGGTCTTATCGTCGCGCAGCAGGATATTGAAGCGCGGCTTGTACTGCTTGATAAGGTTGTTTTCGAGCGCCAGCGCCTCTTTTTCGTTATCGACCAGGATGTAGTCGATATCGGCGGCTTCGGCAAGCAATCCCCCGGTTTTAGCGTCGGCCAGTTTGTCCTCGAGGAAGTAGCTGCGGACGCGCAAACGGAGGCTTTTCGCCTTGCCGACGTAGATGACCTTCCCGCCGGCGTCTTTGTACAGATACACCCCGGGCGCGAGTGGAAGCTGCCCTGCTTTTTCACGAAGCTCCATGGGGGGAAGAGTGTAATTTAATTATCTCACCCCGGTCTACGTGATCGTGAAATCTTCGACCGGGCGGAGCTGCGGAACCCCACGAAATGCGCGGCCGAGCATGGGCGGCGCGACGATCGTGGTGACCACGGCCATAAAGACGACGACCGCGTAAATCTGCGGCGGGATCACGCCGAATCCCAGCCCGATCTGGGCGACCACCATGCCGACCTCACCGCGGGGAACCATCCCGACACCCACACGCAGAGCGTCGCTCCATCCCAGACGAAACGCGCCCAGCCCGCAGCCCACCAGCTTGGCGACGACCGCAGCGACGAGGATGATGACGGCCAGCAGCAGCGTCCGGCCCTGCGAGAAGACCGAAAGATCGAGGTGAAGCCCGATGCCCACGAGGAAGAATGGGATCAGTAGCTCCGAGACGCCGTGCACCAGATCATGGACCCGTCGCTCCACGCTGTCCGAAAGCGCCATGCCGGCGAGAAAAGCGCCGATGATGGCGGCGACACCGGCGTAAACCGCCAGTACCGCCAATCCGAACAGGGCGATCATGGCGACATTGAACTGGACCTCGCCGGCGCGCAGCCGCTGCTGGAGGCGGGGCACGAGTTCGCCCATCGCACGAGTACCCCACTTCGCCACCACAACCATGAAAGCGATCGCGGCGGCCGCGGTGAGCATCAATTCAGCGATGTTGATCGACTCACGGGCGAGGCTGCTCACAACTGCCAGCACGATTAGCCCCAAGACATCATCGATCACCGCCGCCGCAAGAATGATTTTGCTCGCGGTGTACTCGAGCAGTCCTTTCGAGGCCAGCACCTGGGCGGTGATGCCGACGCTGGTGGCGACCATTGCGGCCGCGACGAAGATTGCTTCAATCCGGGGCGCTCCCCAGACGTGCATGATGCCCCAGCCCAGCACGAACGGGATGGCCACTCCCGAGAGGGCGACTGCCGTGGCCGTGCCGCCGACGTGGATGAGCTCGGCGGATTTCACTTCGAGGCCGACCCGGAATAACAGAAACATGACGCCCAACTGGGAAAGGATGTTGAGGATCTGGCCCGGCTGCACCCAACCCAGAATACTGGGGCCGATGAGAACGCCGGCCAGGATCTCGCCGACGATTCCCGGCACCCGCAGCCACTCGCAAACCTCGGCCAGCAGCTTCGCGCTGCCGAAGACCGCCAGCATGGCCATGGGGATTTGAATATTTTCCGTAGCAGTCATCGCCAGCCGCCGCTTCTAATACACCATAAAACTTGAGCACGTTGAGCTACTCCGCCGCGGAGCGGCGCTGTTCGACCAACGCATGAGCGGCGTTACAGAGCCGAAGGCGGAGCATATAGCGGCCGCAGAGATTGTCCAGTAAAACGCCAATCGCGATCGCGCCCCGTACCAGCGTAGCCGCGATAGTTATACTTGAACTATGTCACGCTGGGTTTTGGCGCTGCTGTTGTCGCTTGCGGTGACCGGGCTTGCGGACGATTTGAAAAAGGAGCGGCCCAAGCCTCCGGTTTCCGATCAGGAGGAAATCCCGAAGGAGGAAGACGAGTCGCTTTCGGTCAAGGAATACTCGTTCAACCCGCTGCAGGCGCAAAAGGAAGTGCGCGTCGGCAATTACTATTTCAAAAAGGGCAGCTACCGCGCGGCGGCGCTGCGTTTCCGCGAAGCCACCAAGTGGAACGCGGGCGATGCCGAGGCGTGGCTACGGCTCGCCGAAACCGCCGAGAAGCAGAAAGACGACAAAACCGTGAAGGAAGCGTACACGAAGTATCTGGAACTGGCCTCCGATGGCAAGAACGCCGCCGAGATCCGCAAGAAACTGGAAAAACTGAAGTAGCTAGCTTCGCCAGATCATCCGGACAAATCCGTAGCAAACCAGGCACATCCAGAAATCCACCGCCAGCCCCCAATCGATTTGATAGAGGCGGTGCCGCGCCCCGGGCGGCAGATAGCGGTAAGTTGCGTAATAGATGAGATTTCCGGCCAGCACCGCGATCAGCGACCGCCAGAAATTGGGCCAATCAAATTTGTATCGCATGTTGCGGGAAAAGGCGCGGAACTGGTACAATCGGCATTACCTTTATGGCTAGAGTATGCGAAGTGTGTGGGCGGGGTCCGCAGTTCGGCCACCGCATCAGTCACGCCCACAATGTTACCAAGCGCCGCTGGAACCTGAACCTGCAGAGTGTGCGCGCGATTGTAAACGGCGCCAGCCGCCGTCTCCGCGTTTGCGCGTCCTGCATCCGGTCCGGTAAAGTCCAGAAAGCCGCATAACAGTGTGGGGCGGACGCCCTCGTCCGCAGTCGACTCCTGCTGCCGCCGCCACGTTACTTTGAAAACGACATCCCCGCGAAGCTCACCACGCTGCGCTCGTCGATGTTCCATTGCTCGTAGCGCAGCAGTTCGCCGCGCGCCCGCGGGACGGCTTTTAGGAACGTGTAGAAAGGCGCCGAGCCGCACCATTTCAAATCGTCCCGGTTCTCGCGCACCAGATCCCAGAAACCGGCGGAATCGCAGGCATTGATCCGGTCGATGCGAGCCCGGTCACGCGCCGCCACCCCGGCCATCGTACCTTCGTCAGCTCGCGCGTCGAACGAATCCTGGTAGCGCGCACCCATGTGGGCCATATCCACGCCAAGCACCCAGAACGCGCGGTCCGCCTCGCGGTCCCCCAGCTCTCCGAGCGCTTCCAGAAATTGCTTTACCCTGTCTTCCGCTTCCGGATTGCCGCCATTCAGAAGGCTGTGCGCGAAGGATCCACATAAAATCGGCAAAATGCGAACTCCCGGCCCGAGTTGGTGCTGCAGGAAGATCAATTGCAACTCGACCGTGTGCTCGAACGAATGGCAATAATCTTCCATCCGCACCGCATCACCGCCGCGCTCAGCCAGCCAGTCCACCAGGTTTATATCGGTGACTGCTTCGCCCAGCGGCGTCGCGAAGCGCTTGCGAGTCAGCCCGAAGGTCTCCGGCTCCCCGTAGTGAGAAGTGGCAAGAATGATGAAGGTCCGTTCGCGGTGCTGCGGGCCGAGCATGCTATATGCAGCGCGATACGATTGCCATCCGCCTTCGGGGCTGACATGGGGCGCGGCAATCCCAAACACGCCGTTTGCGGGCGGCTCAGAGGCGCCACCGAGGTATCGGAGCATGGTCTCCGTAAGCGCTTTCGGTTCCGCCGGATACGCGGAGCCCGCATGCGCCGGTTCCCGCACCGGGCTGGCGGCAAATTCCTCGACCCGCTCCTGCTTCAGGCGGGC
Organism: uncultured Solibacteraceae bacterium; assembly: GCA_964554945.1. Classification (GTDB taxonomy): domain Bacteria; phylum Acidobacteriota; class Terriglobia; order Bryobacterales; family Bryobacteraceae; genus PSRJ01. Next base: position 4,612 of record CAZKQQ010000077.1, read on the forward strand.
GAATGTTTCGTCTTCCAGGAAGCCGGCTGAACTCAGCGTCTGCAGAAGGTGCTCCTGCAGCTGTCCCACATTGAGGTCGCCCGTAAGCTTCACAAGTCGTTCACGCAAATCCAGTTCGCTATTCGTACCGTCAAAGCATTCCAGGCAAGCCACAAGCACCGGCGGAATGATCAGCATGGCATCGGAGTAACGATACGGATCGCGAATGAACAGCCCCGGGTGCTCTGGAGATGGCGAGGGCATAAAATCCAGAGTCATGCGCAATCGGGGAAGCGGTTGAGGCAACTTTCATCGTAACGCAGCCATCCTACCGGCTCGCACGGGCGCGATATTTCCGTAACAATTCATACACCACCACACCTCCGGCAGTGGCTACGTTCAGCGAATGCTTGCCGCCGAGCATGGGGATGCGTACATGCGTGTCCGCCATTGCAGCCAGTTCGGGACGCAGCCCCTCCACTTCATGTCCGAACAGGAGGCAGACGGGAAAGCGCGGCTCCCATTCGAACAAGTCAATGGCGTGTACCGAGGTCTCGATCGCCGCAATTTCGTAGCGCCGCGAGCGCAGGTTTTCGGCAACGGGCACCGGCTCCCAGGCATGCTCCCAGGGCACCGTGTCTTCAGCCCCGAGCGCCGTTTTGCTGATGGCACGTTTCGGCGGACGCCCGGTGATGCCGCACAGGTATAGCCGTTCGGCCCCTGCGGCGTCGGCGGTGCGAAAGAACGCACCCACGTTGTACAAGCTGCGGACATTGTCGAGCAGGATTGCCACCGGCAGCGCCAAGCCATCGTAAACGGCGCCGGCCTGGGTCGCGCGAAAGGGAATGCGCTCCATGCAATCAGTAATTTCCAGAGTATGACAGGAATTCGAGGACAAACCATCTGCTACACTGTATGTTTCATTGCCATGCTGTCAATCGTGATCCCGGTCCACAACGAGGAGCACTCCCTTCTTCCTCTTTATGACCGCCTTACGGTTGTCCTGGATGACCTGCAGAAGCCATACGAGATTCTGTTTGTGGACGACGCCTCCACGGATCGCAGTTTCGAGCTCCTCGCCAACCTCGTCGAGACCGACAGCCATTTGAAGGTGATTCGGCTGCGGCGGAATTTCGGCCAGACTGCCGCGCTCTCGGCCGGCTTTCACGAGGCCAAAGGCGAAGTGATTGTGGCGATGGATGGCGATCTGCAGCACGCACCGGAAGACATTCCGGCTCTGCTGCAGGGAATCGAACGCGGCTACGATATTGCCAGCGGCTGGCGTAAGGACCGGGTCGATAACGCGCTCAGCCGGAAGCTGCCTTCACGTATCGCAAACTGGCTGATGGCCAAGGCATCCGGCTTGAAATTGCGCGATTTCGGCACCACGTTTAAAGCCTATCGCGCCGAGATCCTGAAGGACATTCACCTTTACGGTGAATTGCATCGGTTCATTCCCGCGCTGGCCAGCTTTTATGGCGCGCGCGTCACAGAAGTGCCGATCCGTAATACGCTACGCGTGAATGGCGGCTCGCATTATGGCATCAGCCGCACATTTCGCGTACTGTTCGATATTCTCACGATCAAGTTTCTCTTGAAGTATCTCACGCGCCCGATGCACTTCTTCGGGACGCTGGGGCTGATCGGTACCGTCTGCGGCGGCGGAGTCCTGGGGTGGCTGGGAGTCGAGAAGCTGCTGGGCCAGGATATCGTAATCGAGCACGGTCCGTTGATGGTCGCGGCCAGCCTGATGCTGCTGGGCGGCATGATGATGTTCAGCACCGGGCTGATCGGCGAGATGATCATGCGGACATACTTCGAAAGTCAGGACCGGCGCATTTACGCCGTTCGCGAAATCCTCACGCGCAAACAGCGCGGCGTCGCCGGCGGCCGGTAACGCTCCGACCTCGGCTCGGGAGCGGCATTAACCTCCGACAGTACCCCGACGCCAACCATGATTTCCCGGATTACCGCTTCATTAAACGGGCCGGTTAACCTTTTGACGGCTTGCTCGCTCGGCGCGCCCGCCCTAGTATCTTGCCAGGATCTGGTTTATGGCGACAAAAGTAACCCGCCAGGGCGGTGTTAAAGGGCGCGTGATTGGGAAATCCCAGGAGCGCCTGCTCGCCGTGGCCCAGACATTCGATAACAAAGCCGGTCATTATGAACTCCTCCGTGTGGAAGGCAACACCGCGTTCTATACCTTTACAAATCATCAGGGTCATCGCACGGATGCCACGATGACGATCATGACGTGGCGGCGCCTCCAGGACCGTGTGCAGCCCCGGCCGGACGTCGCGCCATCCGCCCCGGTGCTGGGTTGCCTGATTCTCGCTCTCGCTCTTGCCTCTGCCATGCCGGGGGCCGCCAGCCAGACGAGTTCCAGCAACTCGGGTAAAGCCGTCGCGACGGAAAACACGCCAACGCGAGTTTTCACGCTGCCCGGCGCTCAACCTTCGGCCGCCGAACAGCAGACGGACCGGACGCAAAAGACCGGCGCTACCGAATCGCGACCGGTGCGTACCGACGCTGAGGTGGTTGCGGCGAGCATCGCACTGCCCGCCTCCTCCGGCGACCCGAACTCTGAGGCCCACTACCGCACCGCGGTGCTGGCCGTAAAAGCCCAGGACCTCGCTGTAGCCGCTGAAGAGATGAATGAAGCCGCTCAAGCGTCTCCCGAAAACGCTCTCATCCGCTACGGCCTCGCGGTGATCCAGGCCCGCAATCAGCAGCCGGAATTGGCTCTCCCCAACCTGGAGAACGCGATGCGCCTGGGCCTGCCCGCCCCGGAAGCTGCGCGCGCTCCCGACCTGATCGCCTCCATTCATTACGCCATCAAGAAGAATGAAGCTGAGCAGAAGAAGGTGACCCCAGTCAAACTCTGGGGGACCTATGATGCGGCGCTGGAAGAGGCATCCCAGGAATTCGAAGACCGCGGAGGCCGTACTCTTTTCAAAATCAGGACTCCGTTGTCCCGTCAGATGGTCTTATGGAAAGTTGATGGCGAATCCACCGTTCGCGGTCACTGGCTGGAAAAGAATACGCTGACCGAGCAGTTTATCTTTGCCGATGCGCGCAAGCACGATCCCAAACCCAGAACCACTACCGAGGAGCATTGGTGGCTGGTAACCATCCTGATCAATCCGGACGGTTCGTTGGACGGTAGCCGCATGGAAACATGCACTCGCGAGACTGGTTTTGGATGCGAACACCCGGATCTGAAGCGCGGGAAGGTGATTACGTTTAAAGGTCACGTCGAACCAAACGGGGATCTGACCATCACGCAAGGGGGGTCGGAACAACCGCTGACCCTGACGAAGACATCGCGAGTTGCGAGCACGCCGCCGCCCGACGTGCGCATCGACCTCGAATGAATTCCGCTCCTTCGGCCGCGGCTCTGCACGGGGGTACAGGGCCGCGGCCGCAGGGAGAGGATTAGACCGCCACGTACATCGTGTGGCCCTGCCGGTTCACCAGTAGCAGGCTCTCGTCTTTCGAGTTGCGCATGGCACGCTCGAAATCCGCCGTATTCCTGACCGGCTGTCGATTCACTTCCTGGATCACGTCGCCTTTCCGCAGACCCGATTCGGCTGCCGGGCTGGACGGATTGATGCGGGTAACGACCACGCCAGTCGCACCCGCCGGCAAGCCAAGCTGCCGCGCCGTTTCCCGGTCCAGATCCTCTACCGATACTCCGGAAAAGGAGTTCTTGCTGCCTTGGCTGCCTTTCTCGACGCTAGCTTCCTGTGTGGGAAGCTCCGCCAGGTTTACGGACATCTCGCGCTCGGAGCCGTCGCGCCGCACTTTCAGTGTCACGCGCGCATCCGGATGCATCATCGAGATGTTCATCCGCAGCTGATTGCTGTCGGTGACGGGCTTGCCGTTCACGTCCACGATGATGTCGCCGCGCTTCAAGCCCGCACGCTCCGCCGGGCTGTCCGCGCTCACGTCGCTCACCAGCGCTCCGCCGACTTCCTTCACGCCCATGGCCTTCGCAATCGAAGGCGTCACATCCTGTGGAACAATCCCGAGATACGCCCGCGTAACCTTGCCGTTCTTGATAATCTCATCCATCACCGTGCGCGCCAGGTTCACCGGAACCGCGAACCCGATCCCCTGGTTGCCTTGCGAGCCGTGCGCGATGATAGCGGTGTTGATGCCGACCAGTTCGCCGCGGTCGTTCACCAGCGCTCCGCCCGAGTTGCCCGGATTGATGGGAGCATCGGTCTGGATGAAATCTTCGTAATCTTCAATGCCCAGGTTGGCGCGTCCGGTGGCACTCACGATGCCCATCGTCACGGTCTGGCCGACGCCAAACGGGTCGCCCACAGCCAGCGCATAGTCGCCAATCTGTACTTTGGATGAATCGCCGATCACAATCGCCGGGAGGTTCGACGCATCGATCTTCACCACCGCAATATCCGTCTTGGGATCGGTGCCAATTACCCGCGCCTTGAATTCCCGTTTATCCGAGAGCGTTACGAGAACCGTGCTGGCTCCATCGACCACGTGATTGTTCGTGACGATGTACCCCTCCGGGCTGATAATGACTCCGGAACCAACTCCTTGCTCGCGTTGCTCCGGCGGCGTATTGAATCCGCGGCCATACTGATTGCCGAAAAATTGACGGAAAAGCGGATCGTCCGGCATTTGATTGAATCCCGCCGGAGTCTTGACCACTTTCGAAGAAGAGATGTTGACTACCGCCGGTAATACCTTCTTCACCACCGGCGCGAAGCCGTTCCGGCTCGGCCCTTCGTTCGTATCAGCCAGTTTCACGTTTGCGGGCGGGTTGGCGCTGCCAACGCGGCTTGCGCGGGCAATTCCGAATCCGCCCAGTCCCAACAACAAGCCCATGGCCAGTGCAGCAGTTTTCCGCCGCAGCCCAAAATCTTGCTTGATCATGATTTCCTCCAAGTGATATTGCGGGTGATCCACGAATTCCGGCGCTGCGCGCTGGGCTGTGGCTCCCTACTGGAATGGACGGGCGAGTAGTAAAAACGTTTTGTACTATGAAGACGGTATTCCGATGAAAACAGGGCGTAACCGGAAGGCGTTCCGGATGCGTCTAACCGGGCCTTCGCTTACATCGCGCGGCCCCGGCGCCAGTAATCTTCGAAGAGACCTTTCATCGCCTGACCCATGCCCTCGTGATGAAAGACCACGGCAGTCCATGTGGGCCGGGTGATGACCGGATCGAGCAGCGCGATCATCCCATGCTGACCATCGAACACCGCGAGTTTCATGGGCAGCGAATCAGTGACCCGCACCTCCACGCCGGCCGTTCCGTATTCGGTGAGTCGTTGGCGATGTTCGGTATCCACCGTCGCGGGCTCGAGCAATAGCCGACAGGCCACACCGCCCAGGCGCGCCTGTCTGACTAGTTTTTCATCCAGCGGATCGACTGCATACGGCGGTCGCGAGAATTCAAGGTATTCCGACTTTACCTCCGAGAGCATGCGCCGGTACTCGGCCGCGGTCTGCGCCGGTTCGGAGACAATTCTTAGAAAATCCAGCGTGCCGCGCCCGCCTTGGCCTTCCGAGTACAGCGCCTTCAGATCGTCAATGAGGGCAGTGCCGGCGCGTCCGTTATCCGTGAGTTCCTGTTCCAACGTTTGGCGTTGCCGCGCGAGATAGCCCGGAATGGCCAGGCTCGGCTCGACTGCCGAGAACAATTTCGTTTTCTCCTGGACCACTTGGGCGAAGCCTTTCTCCACGAGGCTGTCCAGGACTTCGTAAATTTTTTGACGGGGAACGTGAGCGCGCGCGGCCAATTCGAGAGCCTTGAATCGGGGGTGACCCAACAATACTAAGTAAGACCGCGACTCGTATGCATTCAAACCCAATTGCTGTAGCCGGCGCCAGAATCGCTGAAAATCGACCTCGGCTAGTTCTTCGCTCATCTCTCTTCCACCTTATCAAAGCCGAATCGAAAATTCAGCGGAACTCTTTCAGCCAAAACAAGAAAGCCAGCCACCCCTGGAGAGTGGGCAAGGCCCAAAAACAGGGGCAGCCGAAATATGCAGGCTACTGGGTACATCCTTCCCATTACTGAGGTTTTCAATCACCGATTGACGTGGTACTATTGGAACTTTAGAATAGTGCCTGATAGCTAGAGTACATATGTCTGATAACAGCGTCACACTGAACACGCCGGCATCGCTCACGGGTGCTGCTAAACCCAAGATCCGGATTGTGGTAGCGGACGATCATCCTATCTTCCGGGATGGTCTCTGCAAGCTGCTGGCACTCGAAGAGGATTTTGAAGTTGTCGCGCAGGCCCAGGACGGCCGGGAGGTCTTGGACGTGCTCCAACAGTACGAGCCAGACATCCTGCTGCTCGATCTGAAGATGCCCGGACTCGACGGACTTGGTACCTTACAGCGCCTGCAGGCAGCCCGCAACCGCACGCGTGTCATAGTCCTGACTGCCTCCGACGACAAAAACGAATTCGTTCAGGCGATGAAACTCGGCACATCGGGTATCGTCCTGAAGCAAACCGCTACTGATCTCCTGATTAAAAGTATTCGTAAGGTCCATGCCGGCGAGATCTGGCTGGATTCGCACACCACGGCCGCCGTTATTCGCCAGTTCGTTTCCGCCGACGAAGTACCGCCTCCGCCCCAGGCTGCCGCTGCGCCGCGGGAGCGGGAACGCTCTCCGCTCAGCCAGCGCGAACGCGAAATTGTCGCCTTGGTTGCGCAGGGTTTCAAGAACAAAGAGATGGCTGAAAAGATGTTCATCAGCGAGCAGACCGTGAAAAACCATCTGCATAACATCTTCGACAAGCTGGGCGTGTCGGACCGTCTGGAACTCGCGCTTTACGCCATTCACAACAACCTGCATACGGGCCGTTAGCAAGACCGGCGCGGCTGGTCCCATTTTGGCCCGGCACAAAACGCGGCCGTCCGGGAGCAGCGTCCTAAACCCCAATCCCGAATTCTTTTCCGCCGCCGTATTCCTTTAATTTGTTGTGAAGCGTCTTCAGGCTGATGCCCAGGATCTCGGCAGCGCGCGTCTTGTTGTTGCGCGTGTGTTCGAGCGTTCGGAGAATCAGGCCCTTCTCCGCCTCTTCCACAGTTGTTCCGATCGAGAACCGGATGGCGCTCGGATCATCGGGTGCCGCTGCGGGTGCGCTCTCCGGCCGCCCATCCACCGGTACCGACGTGCGCGTGCCTGCCTGCAGGAATGCCGGCAGGTGTTTAATCTCGATGGTGCCTTCGCCGGCCAGAATTACGGCGCGTTCCAGGACGTTGCGTAACTCGCGTACATTACCGGGCCAGTTGTGATGTGAGAAGGATTCGAGTACCGCCGCCGATAAATCGGCAACCTTGCACTCGTGCTTGCGGTTCAGATCGCCGATCAAAGCTTCCGCAATCAGGTGGATGTCGTCCTTCCGCTCCCGCAGCGGCGGCAGGTGCACCTGGAAAACGTTCAGCCGGTAGTACAGATCTTCGCGAAGATGTCCACCGCGTACTGCCTCTTCCGGTACCTTGTTGGTCGCCGCTACTACGCGCACATCGACTTCGAATTCCGCCTTGCCGCCAAGGCGCCGGACTTTGGAATCCTCCAGGATGCGCAGCAGTTTCGCCTGCGTCGCTGCGGGCATCTCACCAATCTCGTCCAGCAGCAGCGTACCGTTTTGAGCCACTTCGAAGCAACCCGCCCGCCGCTCTGAGGCGCCCGTGAACGAGCCTTTCTCGTGGCCGAACAATTCGCTTTCAATCAACGTCTCGGGAAGAGCCGCGCAGTTGATCGCCACAAACGGCCCCTGGTGACGCGGGCTGAGCAGGTGGAGCGTTCGCGCCACCAGTTCTTTCCCCGTCCCGCTTTCCCCTGTGATGAGCACACAAGCTTTGCTCGGACCAGCCTGCTGCAGCAGCGCGAAAATCTCCTGCATCTTTGGCGAGGTCCCCACCAGTTCGCCCAGCGAACCTTTGTACCGGAGTTGGCGCTCCAAATTGCTTTTCTCGGCGCGCAGACCGGCATGGCTCCCGGCACGCCGCAGCAGAACTTCCAGGGTGGCAGGCTGAATCGGTTTCTCCAGAAACCAGAACGCACCCAGTTCATGCACGGTCTTCACCGCGGTTTCGATGCTGCCAAATGCAGTCAGCACGATGGTGGGCGGCATATCGCCCGATTCCCGCAGCTTTTCTAGAAATCCGAAGCCGTCCAGGCCAGGCATGTTCAGATCAGTTATGACCACATCGGCCGGAAAGGAAGCCAGCTTCGTCAGAGCTTCATTGCCATCTCCGGCAGTCTCCGGTTTCATGCCCCAGGCTGACAGCATAGCTGCCAGCCCGGTGCGCTGGCTGACTTCATCGTCAACAATTAATACCTTTAGTTGGCTCAAGGGAATTCCTTCGGCAATTGGGGTGCCGTGCTTCTATTGTAAGCCAACCACCTGTTTGGGGCAGCCGGGAACTGCCCGCAGGCGGGATATCCCTCTTCACTTTGATGCTTGTGAAAGCCCTACTCGTCTGAGCAGGTCGATATAGCGCGCGTCTGTCTTCACCGAATCGAAGAATGGATCTACCTTGAGGTTAACCAGCCACGCCGAGCGATCGGAATACGCTTTCTCAAGCCACTCGAACGCCTGGTTATTGTCGCCGAGCCCCAGTTCGATGACGGCGATCCACACGGGTTGCACGTAGGTGTCTCGCGACCGCGCCATGAGGGCCTCCAGCGTCTTACGCGCTTCGCCAGCCTGGCCGGAGATGGCTTGGGCATATCCGAGCGCAGCCAGTTCATTAGTGTCACCTTCCGAAAGGTCCAGAGCCTTGCGGAATTCCGCGACGGTTTCGGGATACGAGCCCTTCTGCGCGTACGCGCGCCCGAGCAGCTCATGCGCCGGAACGAAGTTCGAATCCATAGTCAACACTTTTTGCGCCTGCTCGATCGCCGGCGTGGGTTGCCGCGCATAATACGACCGGCTGGCTACCGCCAGGTTGGTTTCGGCAGACAACGGATTTTGCTCCACGGCGCGGCTGAGTTCCGGCTGCGCTTCGTCAAAACGTCCCAGCGCCGTGAGATATTCGCCGTACCACAGGTGCGCGGTCGAGTATCCGGGGTTCAACTCGAGCGCGCGCTTGAATTCCCGTTCGGCGCCGGCCCAGTCCCACACGTGGAAACTCGCCCACGCCAGCGATGTGTGCGCCTCAGCCAGGGTATTATCCAGCTCCAGCGCCTTGGCTGCCGCACTCTGCAGCTTTGGAGTTACTTCGCGCGCCGGCAGAACGTTGAAATCCGCCAACAGCGCATACGCATCCGCAAGTCCTGCATACGCGCGCGCATAACGTGGATCCTTGCCGATCGCCTGATTGAAGAAATCAATGCTTTGTTGCAAGCCGTCGAGCGTGCGCTTATTCCATTGATAGCGGCCCTGCAGATAAAGCTGGTACGCCACCGTGTCCTCAGTGGTATGCCGGTTCATCCTCTGCATGTCCGCTCCGCTCAATTGCAGGCGCAGTTTCTCGGAAATTTCTTGCGAGATCTGCTGCTGGATCGCCAGCAGGTCGGCCACCTTGGGCGTGTACTGGCTTCCCCAGATCTGGCGGTTGCCATTGACATCCACCAGTTCCGCGCTGATCGCGAATTCGTTGCCCCGGCGCACCAGCCGCCCGGTAAGCACCGCCCGCACGTTCAACTCGCGTCCGGCAGTCTGCGGGTTCACATCTTTATTTTTGTAATGCACCACCGAGCTGAACGATCGCACCGAAAGCTTCGGCAACTGCGACAGGTTGTTGATAATGCTTTCCGAGATCCCGTCGCTCAGGTATTCGGTGCCCGGATCGCCGGCCATGTTTACGAACGGAAGCACCGCCAGCGAATCCAGCGGCTTTTCGCGTGTAACCAGATAAACGCCCGCCGCCGCGGCCAGAATCGCCGCTCCCGCGAGAATTCCTGTCAGCCGTTTATTACGCCGCATGGCGCCTACTACGTATTCGGCGCTTGAGGGCGCAGGCGCCAGCGTCTCCGTTTGGACGGACGGCGTCGATGCCGGCCGAGCCGGCCCTCGCGCCGATACGGAGGTGGTCGCGGGCGGCAAGCTCGACATACTGACCGTCATTCCATGCGAGTCTGCGTCCCTCCGCAGCCGCTTCAGATCAGCCCGGATCTCGGCGGCGCTTTGATACCGCATGTCCCGGTTCTTCTCGAGCCCTTTGAAAAGGATGCGCTCCAGCTCCGGTGGAATATCCGGCCGGAGCTGCGACGGCGGCGCCGGCGCGTTGTGCAGAATGGAGACGAATGTCAGCGCCGTGGTGTTGCCCTGAAACGGTGACGCGCGCGTGATCATCTCGTACAGAACTACCGAAAACGAAAACAGGTCGCTGCGCGGGTCCAGTTCTTCTCCCCGCGCCTGCTCGGGTGACATGTACGCCACGGTACCCAGCGTCGATCCCGGATTGGTCACCAGTTCATCCAACGCCGCAGTGGACGCTTGCGAATTGCCCGACGAGCCGCCCGATAACCGTCCCGACGTCACCTTCGCCAGACCGAAATCCATGATCTTGATTTGGCTTCGCCGCGTCAGAAAAATGTTGGCCGGCTTGATATCCCGATGCACGATCCCGGAGCTGTGCGCCGCATCCAGCGCATCCGTTATCTGAATCGAAAGCTCGAGCACTTCCTGCATCGTGAGGGGCGTGCCCTGGATCAGGTCGCGGAGCGTCTTACCCTCCAGGCACTCCATCACCAGAAACGGCCGCCCTTCGAACTCACCGATATCGTGCACCGTGCAAATGTTGGGATGGTTCAACGCCGAGGCCGCGCGCGCCTCGCGGAAGAATCGCTCCACCGCCATGCGATCGCCGGCCAGCGTCTCGGGCACGAATTTCATCGCCACTGTCCGGCCTAGACGCGTGTCTTCCGCTTTATACACAATGCCCATTCCACCCCGCCCCAAGATGGAAATAATCCGGTAATGGGAAATCGTTTTGCCCTGCATGAGCGCGAATACCCTTCAGTGTACCCCTCGCGCTCCCCAAACGCGCGTGTAATGTGTCGCTTGCTTGTGAACGCGCCGGCTATGCACCGGGGTCGCCATCGAGAACAATTGGTGATGCCCGTGAGCCCGGCCCCTTCCGCGTCTTGTCTTCCATGGGTTTCGCCGATGCCCGGCCCGCGATAGACTGTATCGGTAATGCTGCGAGCGTGCGCGATCTCCGTCCTATTCCTTGCATCTGCGGCTCTGTCGCAGACCGGGTCCGCTCCGCCCGCGGCCACCACGAAGCAGCTCATGCTCGACCTCATCCATCCCGCCTCTAACGACATTCTGCTTTCGATCTTCCGCGGCGGTCCCAAGGACGAAGCCGAATGGGCGGCTGTCCGGCGCAGCGCTTTGACCCTGGCGGAATCGGGCAACTTGCTCCGCTCCCGCGGCCCCGCGCAACCCGACTGGCTCAAAGATGCCAAACTCCTTTCCGACGCGGGCGCCGCCGCCTACAAAGCCGCGCAGGCAAAGGACGCTAAAGCTCTCGCCGTGGTCGCCGAGCCGCTCGATGCGTCTTGCACCGCATGCCACAAGCAATACCGTCCAAACGTATTCCCCCGCGAAGGAGGCTCGAAATGAATTATTCGCGCCGAAATTTCTTGAAAGCCGCTGGATCCGGCGTTGTGCTCACGGCCGTCGGTGGCGGCTCAGTCGTTCCGCTGGCAGCCGCAGGGCTCCTCCCCTCCCCGCTCTCCCGCGAAAAAGCTTCCTTCCTCATTAATGGAAAGCTCCACCTCGCCGACTACGAAGCGCGCACCACGCTGTGGGAAGTCCTCGCCGTGCAACTGGGCCTGACCGGCACCAACCGCAGCTGCAATCGAGCCAGTTGCGGCGCCTGCAGCGTGCTCGTCGACGGCACGCCGCTCTATTCCTGCCACACCCTCGCCACCGAAGCTGCCGGCAAAAAGATCTTTACCATCGAAGGCGTCGGCGACGAGAAGAACCTCCATCCCCTCCAGAGCGTCGGCCACATCCGCGTTGCCGCCGATTGTGGATTCTGCACTGCCGGCTGGGTCGTCACCGCCAAAGCTCTGTTAGACAACAATGCCTCTCCCTCCGAAGATCAGGTGAAAGCCGCCCTCGCCGGTCACATCTGCCGCTGCGCCGCCTATCCGAATATCATTCGCGCCGTCATGGATTCCGCCGCCGTGCTGCGCGGCGAAAAGATCAAAATCGAACCCGCCGCCGAATCGGTAATTCGGATTAAGCAGCCGCTGGTCCGCGATTATTCGACTTACGGCGGACACCTTCCCGGCGGCGAGGTGCGCGAGGGCAACACCGTGACCCGCAAGTGGCAAGGCTATCCTCCCGAGAATCTTCACGTGCTCGGACAAGCAATCCCACCCTTGCCCGAGGTCTCCATCCCGCGCTTCACCGGCAAGGCGCAGTACGCGAGCCGGGTATGGTTCCCTAACCTGCTCCACACCAAATTCCTGACCTGCCCGCATCCCCATGCGCGCATCCAGAACATCGACACCGCTGCCGCCGAAAAGATGCCCGGTGTTGCCTATATCCTCACGTATAAAAACGCGCCGCCGGCCAAAGCCTCGATTGCCGTGTCCACCGGCGGCCGGATTGTCGGTAGTCCGGCGCCCGCCAGCTTCCGCTCCATGCCCGAAGCGCTTCCGCGGGAACTCAATCTTCAGGGCGAAGTCGTCGCGATCATCGCCGCCGAAACGGAAGATCTCGCCGAAGATGCTGCCGATGCCATCAAAGTGGAATACGAAGTCTTACCCTTCGCCTCCACTCTCAAAGACACCATGGCTTCCGACGCGCCCGATCTGCGCGGCGGAAAAGGCAATCTCCTGCGGCACCCGAATTCGCCGAAAGATTTTCCGCAGGCCACCTGGGCCGACCAGCGCGGCGACGTCGAAAAAGGGTTCGCTGAAGCAGACATTGTGAAGGAGTTCACGTATCGCTTTGTCGGCGGCGTCTCCGTACCCATGCAGCCCAGCGGCAGCGTGGCCCAATGGAACGGCAACCGCCTCACCTTCTGGGGCATGGGTCAGGGCATCTATCCGGTGCGCGCCGCTCTCGCCGCTTCGCTCGGCATCGACGAGAAGCAGATCCGTTTCATTAATAAATGGAACGGCTCGACCTTCGGCGCGGGAAGACTCGCGGCGGAGCGCTTCTATCCCCTGATCGCCCACATTGCGAGGCAGACCGGGCGGCCGGTCAAAGTCATGCTCCCCAAGGATCAGGAACTGGCGCAGCTCCAGATCAAACCGGAGACGATTACGAAATTCAAGGTGGGCGTCAAGAAAGACGGCCGCATCGTTGCGCTGGCGCATGAAGTGTATGTGAGCGTCGGCGATCTGGATTCCGGCGGCCACGCCTCCACTCCGGGAAACGCCGCCAACCAACTCGAACTCTACACGTCACAGGTGCCCAACTGGCGGTCGCTCTGGTGCGCGTATCGCACCAATGCTCCCCGGCCCGGCCCATCGCGCAGCTACTACCAGCAGGAGACCAAGTGGTCGTGGGAAAGCATGATGGATGAGATGGCGGAAGCCGTGAACCTCGACCCCGTTCAGTTCCGCCTCATGCACATTACCCGGCCCAAACCCGGCGATACGCGCTATCCCTACGATTCGTTCCCCTCGGTCGAAGTCCTGCAGGAGGGCGCCAAGGCGTTCGGATGGGACAAGCGCAACCCAACCGCCGGCGGCGCGCCCGGCCGCTTCAAACGCGGCTTCGGCCTCGGCATGAGCCAGCATCATGGCGGTCTTATGGGTTATCACGAGGGCGAGGAAGCCTTCGCGAAATTAGCGGCAGCCAATGGCGCGGCCGTCTTCGGCACGGAACTCGACCTGAACGCCGACGGCTTGGTCACCATGAAAGTCGCGCTTCCCGATAGCGGCTCCAATGCCGCCACTGCGCTCGCGCATCTCGTCTCTGAAATGCTGGGCTTCACCACCCGCGACCACATCCGCCTGGTCTGGGGCGATACGGACATCGCGCCCTCCAGCGACGAGTGGTTCGGAGGCCGCACCATCACTCTCCAGGGCGCCGCCATTTGCAACGCCGCCGACAAGCTCCGCAAGGATCTCCTGCAGCGCGCCTCTTCCGTTTTAAAAGTGGATGCGGCAACCTTACAGATCCGCGACGGAGTCATCTCCGGCACGGAATCGAAGAAAAGCGTCACGTTTGCCGCGCTCGCCAAAGCCAACCAAGGCCTTATCCGGCAAACCGGCCGCGGCGTCGCCGGGGGCGAACGCGGACTTTCCAATAAAGGGGTCGGCGCCTGCTTCGTCGAAGTCGAGGTCGATACCTGGACCGGCGACTGGCACTTTATCCGCGCCGTCTACCCCCACGACACCGGCCTCATCATCAACCCGCTCGTCGCCGAGTCCGATATGGCCGGATCGCTGGTGGAGAGCACGCAGATCGCCACCGATGGCATTCCCTGGGACCGCGAATTCCCCGGCACCCGGCACTATAGCGTCGGTTATCTCTCCTACCGGTTGCCGACCATCATGGATGTTCCCAAGCAGACCCAGATCTACATCGATAGCCTCGAACCGCGCTGGTTCTACGGTGTCAAGAGTTTCTCCGAGACCAGTATTGGCGCGGTTCCCGGCGCGCTCGCCAACGCCATCTACAACGCGTGCGGCGTCCGCATCCGGGAGCATCCGATCACGCGGGAAAAGATCATGGCGGGCCTGCGAGCCCAGGGGAGCCGCGCATGAAAAAAGTTTCCATTTATCGCCCGTCGACCACCGATGAAGCGATCCAGATCCTCTCGCAGCACGGCAACGAAGCGGCCGTGTACGCGGGTGGAACCGACCTGCTCGTCCGCCTGAAGAACCGCCTGCAGCAGGCGCCCACCTATCTGGTCGATATCAAAAAGATCAACGACCTGCACTACATCAAAGAGGATGCCGATGGCGGCGTGCGCATCGGGACGGCAACGAAGCTGGCGGAGCTTGCCGATTCCGCCTTGCTGCAGAAGAAGTACCCGATGCTGATCGACGCCATTCACATGATCTCTTCGCCCGAACTGCGCAACGCCTCCACTCTCGGCGGCGACCTCTTGCAGGAAGTCTGGTGTCAATACCTGCGCGGCGGCTACTCCTGCTGGCGCAATGGCGGATACATCTGCTTCGGCGCCATCGGCGATAACAGCTACTATCATTCCGCGATGGGCGGCCGCCTGTGCTACGCCGTCTATCCCGGAGACGCCGCGACCGCATTGATCCCCTACGATGCTCGCGTGAAACTGGCCACTCCCACCGGCGCCAAGGAGCTATCGCTGGAGCAGCTGGTGCCCGGCGACATGCTGGTAGACGGCAGAATCCAATCGCACATACTCCGCCACAATGAGATCCTCACCGAAGTCATCATTCCGCCGCCGAAGCCCAACCTGCGGGCAAGTTTCGAGAAGCTCCGTCCCCGCGGCGTCTGGGATTTCGCGATGGCCTCGCTCGGCCTGGCCGTCCAACTCCGCGACAACACCATCGAGGATGCGCGGGTTGTGTTCGGAGGCATCGCCGGTAAACCGCTGCGCGAGCACGCCGTCGAATCGTTTCTCAAAGGTAAGCCGTTGACCGCGGACTTACCCGCGCAAGCCGTATCGGTGGCACTGACCCATGCCGCCCCGCTGAAATACAATGCGACGAAGATCGATATGGCGAAGGGCCTGCTGGCATCGGGTCTGACCAAACTCCATGCGGCCGGTTGAGGCCATCATTTTCGATCCGGTTGGGTGTCTGGCCGAATTTCCCGCTGATCCTTTCCTCGAAATCGCCGCGCATCTCTACGGCCGTAAAAAGAAACCGGCTCGCTCCGCCAGCCGCGCTTACTGGCATCTTCTGAACCTGATGGAAGCCTCTGATGCGCTTCAGTCCAGCGAATCCCTCGAACTCGAAGCCGTTGCCGCCGCAACCGTCTACGAAGACGTTCTACCAGCCCTCACCGAACTGCAATCCATGGGTGTTCAGTTGCTGATCGCGTCGTCGCTTTCGCATCTGGCAATCACCCTGTTTCTGCAAAAAGCCGCCGCCGCCCGCTTCTTCTCCGCGGTCTGGACCCGCACCAACTCCGGCGGCGTCAAGGCGGCGCCACTGGCCGCGGCTCTCCACGAGGTGTCGCCCCGGCGCGCCATCTATCTGACCGACACCGCGGAAGGCCTGAAAACGGCGCAGAGTGTAGGCGTGAACGCCGTCTTGATGATGAACGACCCCGATGAAGCCAGGCGTCTGGCCCTGCAGGGCCCCGCTGGAGGCATCGTCTCGCTCCACGAGTTGCCGGACTTCCTCCGCCTTGTGGCTGCCCAAGCGTGATCCCGCTGTGAGCTGCGGAGCGAGCTACCGCAGCGGGTATCCCGCCTGTTGCGGCAGCAGCCCGTTGATCTTCAGCACTTTTAACCCGCTCGGCACTTGCCCTGCATCCACGAACGCCACCGCGCCCGGAATCTGCGCCGCCATGTCCGCCGCCATATCGTTGGAGTACACGATGCGCGGCGCGGCGGCCGCCTCCGCGCGAAACACTTTCGCGATCCAATACTGCCGGAATTGCGCTTCCGACATCTGGTAGATCGTCTTCAGCACCACCTCGCGTTCGTGCGCTCCCGGTGCTCGCACCAGAAGCGTCACCTTCAGATTCGACGACCAGTATTGCCGGTCGCCCAGCATCAGCCGCCGCAGCTCCGCAAAGCTCAGGTTGTCGACGGGCACATCCGGCCGAACCACAATAGCGATGGCGTTATCGTCCGCTGCGCGCGCCGGCGAAACAGCCGGCACAACCAGGGCCGCCAGGATCAATCGTCTTGAGTATAGGTTCTTCACGGCCGTCTCCATTCTCCTAAAAGGTGAAGCTCGTCTGCGTAAAGATCCCGTAAATATTCGGCAGATCCCGCCGCCAATAGTTCCGATACTCCAGTTTGAATGCCGCGAAAGTCGCGAAGTCGAATCGGATGCCGGCAGTCGAGCCCGAGAACGTCGGCACCACGGGCCGGAAAATCGCGTCCCCTCGCGGCACATGGATCTGCTCGAACCGGTAATACGGTTTCCATTTGTTCGCAAATGGCAGACGGTAGGCCATCTGGCCATAGAACGCCTGGCTATTGGCAGTCCCACCGCCGCGAAATTCGTGATGCACGTTCGCAAACTCGGCGATCAACTCCGGCGTCTCCTTCTGCCATACAATGTGCCCCGACTCGATCCACTCGCGCCCCACGATCCCACTGGCCGGGGTCAGTTCGTCGCGGTATACCGAACCGCCGACCTGCAAACCATACGGATGATCCGGCTTCACGAACAGGTTGACCAGCCACGCCCGTGCGTTGTTGATGTCGGAAAAATCGCCGCCCCGGCTCAACACCTGGCCGCGCCCGTTCCCCAGACCGACGTTGTAATTCAGATTCAGCCCGCCCGCCGGCGTTACCCCCTCCACCAGGGTTCCGACGAAGTGCACCGGGATGAAACTGCCGCCGAACTGCGTCATTTCCGGCCGGCTAATGGTCGTCTGCAGCCACTGCCCGTGATGGAATGCCGTATTCCAATAATTGATCGGCGTGTGATAACGGCCCACCGACAACTTGAAATAATCGTTCAGATCGTACCGGAGGATCGCGCGCTCGACTTCCGCGTTGAAGCCCGGCGCCAGGGGCGCGGGCGCTCCGGTGCCGGCGTCCGATCGCGCGGTGAAACTCAGTTCGCTGAACACCGTCACCTTCGGCGATAAAGCCGAGCTCAGGTGCAGCACGAACTGTCCTTCTTCAAAGCCGCTATGCGTCGCGAGCAGCGTCTGCGGCTGGAAGCCGACAGCCGGCGCGTGCAAGTTCGAGGCTGAAAAATCGAAATCGCCGAATCCGGCGATTTTGAGCGATGGGTACACCGGCTGCGCTTCCGCCGCGGTGATTTCGGGCGCCGGCGCCTGGTCGTGGTTCAGGTGCGCGGGACCGGGCGTTGCCGCCGCGACCGCCGGCGCGGGGGCGGCCACGCGCGCCGTGCCGGGTGTTTTTTCCAGATCCGCTACCCGCTTCTCCAGCGTGTCGATGCGCGCCATCAGTTGCTCGATCAATTGCCGCGTCGCCGGATCGGCTCCTTGCGCGCGGACGCTCCACGGCAGCAAGAGAACAAAGCCTGCGGCCACCAGTCCGAACTTCATACAACCTCCTTCAGATTGCGGTGCCCTTGGGGAACGGAAACATTTAGTATACTTCTTGTTTTACAAATGCGCCGCATGCCACCATTTCGCCCGTTCGGGCTGTAGGTAATGGCACCCGTTCGCAATCCAACAAACCATGGAAAATGATAGTATGAAGCGAACCACTCTTCAGGAGTACGACCGTTCCTGAAGTCGTGCGCGCTACTTCACGAGGACGGACTGTGCTGACACTGATCCGGAAGGCCCGGCGGCGTCTCCTGTATAACGACCTGTTGGTTCAGGCCGTGAATTCCGTCTGCGCGGTCCTCGCGGCATTCATTCTGCTGCTGATCCTCGGCACCGAAATCCTCGATTGGTACTGGCTGCTGCCGATTCCGCTCGCTGCAGCCGCAGTTGCCCTCCATCGTGTTCGCAAACGCGTGCCGCCTCTGTATGTTTCGGCTCAAATCGTCGACCGCCGCATGGAGCTGGCTGATTCGCTTTCCACCGCCGTGTACTTCAGCGAGGATCACGCGTACAAGCCTCCCGCCGCCGTGCTTCGCCGCCAGTTCGAGCAGGCCGAGCGCGCCGCCGTCGGAATCGATGTCCGCCGCGCCATCCCGTATACGATGCCTCGTTCGGCGTACGCGATGGCGGCTCTGATTCTGGTTGCCTCGAGTCTGTTCGCCCTCCGCTACGGTCTCTCGCGCCGTCTCGATCTGGCCGAGCCGATGGCGCGCATTCTGCAGCAGGCCCTCGGGCTGGACGCTCCCCAAACCGCCAATGCGCCGCAACGCAAGAATATCCGGCCCGGCGAATTTCCTCAGGACGATAACGATAGTCCGCTCGAAGCCCAGAAGACCGCTGACGATCAGAACCAGGCCGGCGATCCGCTCGACGACGGCAACGATCGGAACGCGCAGTCGAAATCCTCCGAAAAGAATTCGAAAGAGCAGGAAGCCAAGTCCGATCAGCAAAACGGAGATCAGCAGGGCCAGGGACAGGAGCAAACCTCCGACCAGCAGAATCCCGACCGCCCCAGCAACTCCAAAGACGCGCAGAACCAGCAGTCCAACGGGCAGGAGTCCAACAGCTCTTCCAGTTCCAGCTTGATGAGCAAAATGCGGGATGCTTTGCAGAACCTGCTATCGAGCATGAAGCAGCCGTCCAACAGCCCCAATGGCCAGCAGCCCCAGCAACAGCAAAATTCCGCCCAGGGCAACAAGCAGAAAGGCCAGCAGAACGCCAAGCAGCAGAAGGGCGAAAAGCAGAATGGCCAGGCCGGCGGCGAAGAGCAGGATCCCGATCTCAGCAACGAATCCCAGCAAGCCGAGAATTCTCCCGGCCAGGGCACCGATGCTCAACCTTCCAATAAGCAGCCGGGCGGAGGCGTCGGCAATCGCGATGGCGGTAAAGACGTCAAGCAGGCGGAGCAGTTGGCGGCCATGGGAAAGATCAGCCAGATCATCGGCAAGCGCTCGCAAAACCTGAGCGGCGAAGCCACCATCGAAGTGCAATCTACAGTGCAACAGCTTCGCACGGCGTATGCGGACCGCACCGCGCAGCACGCTGATTCGGGCGGCGAAATCGGCCGCGATGAAATCCCGGCTGCCTTGGAAAGCTACGTCGAGCAATATTTCGAGCAGGTGCGCAAGCAACCCGCCGCCAAGAAATAGTCTTTACTTAGCCGGGGGCTTATATCCATCGAGCGAGTAGTGATGTTCGCGGTAATATTTCCCCGCGTCATTCAGATTCCAGGAATCGGGTGGATGGCAGAAGCTGCACTCCTTCCTCGTCTTCCTGCTGTATTCCGGCTTTGCCCAGCTACTGGTCGAACTAAGGAAGAGTCCCGCGGCGACGACGCCCGCCGGCACAACCATCTGCAGAAACCGCCCCATACGCTCATTTTCCCATAGCATTGCGGGGCGGACCCCTGATCCGCGCAGGTCCCCCAGGACCCGCATCCGAAGCCGCCTACTCCGCTTCGTAATGCTTGAGAATCTCCCCCCACCGGTTCTGCGCTTTTAGCAGCAGCTCGGCGACTTCTCTGATGGCCCCGTGTCCCCCGCAAGCCTGCGTCACATAATGAGCCGCCCGCTTTACCTCGTCCCGCGCGTTCCCAGTGGCGATGCCTAATCCGACGCGCCGCAAAATCACCACATCCGTCAGATCGTCGCCCGCGTACGCCACGTCACTGGCATCGATCTTGGCGTCCGCCAGAATCTCCTCCAGAATCGGAACCTTCTCGATATGCCCCTGGTATACATAGCTCATCTTCACCTGCCGCGCGCGCTCGACGGTGGCGGGCGACTCGCGCCCGCTGATTACGCCGGTCTTGATCCCCTTCCACGTCAGCCACTGCAGCGCGATGCCGTCCTGCGAATCAAAACCTTTGCTTTCGGCCATTTTCCCTTGCGGGTCTGGCACATAGTACAGCCGGCCGTCGGTAAGGACGCCGTCCACATCCATCAGGAGAAGCTTGACGCGCGCCGCGCGCTGCACGATTTCGGGAGCCATGAGGAACTCCTACGATACCGTAGCGCCGCGATCTTGTCGCCGGTTTTTCAGGCTGGCATAACCTGCGGCGAGCCTTTTTTGGCGAAGATCAGCGCCAGCAGCTTAGCGGGTTGCGTTTTGCTGTCGTTGGCGGAGACCAGGTGCGTGCTGCCCGGCCACTCGTAAAACATCTCGCCCTTTTTGTACACTCTCTCGGGCTGGTCGGAGATCTTGGTACGGACCTCGCCTTCCAACACATACGCGAGGACGAATCCGGGGTGGCGATGCGCCATGCCGACGCGCCCCGGCGGCATAGGGACTTCGCTCACGGTCACTTCCCACCCGTCCAAGCTCACATTCGGCAGGTCCTGTTTGAACACGGGACCGCCGCCGGCGGTCGGCGCTTGGTTTTGAGCATGAGCGGCCGCGGCCCCGCACAGCAGAGCCATGGCACTAGCAAGAGCATCTCGGCGATTAGTCATAGCGTTATCGTAACGCCGCCGACTCTTGGGGATCTTGTCGCCTGTGTGTCCTACGTACAATGAAAAGGGATCCTCTTGCTCGCCCGAATCCGCCAGACTATCGCGCGCCACGGCATGTTCGAAACCGGTCAGGCGGTTGGTGTCGCCGTTTCAGGCGGCGGCGATTCGGTTTGTCTGCTCCACGTCCTGCGCGAATTGGCCCCCCTTTGGGACCTGCACCTGCACATCCTTCACCTGAACCACCGTTTGCGCGGTGCCGAATCCAATCTCGACGCCGAGTTCGTCCGGCACCTCGCCGCCGAATTCGCTCTCCCGTTCACTCTCAGGGAAGCCGATCTCATCCCCGCCGATAATCTTGAACAAGCGGCTCGGGAAGCGCGTATTTCTTTTTTCAGCGAGATGATTTCAAGTGGACAGGTCGCGCGAGTAGCCACCGGCCATACCCGCTCCGATCAGGCCGAGACCGTGCTCTTTCGCTTCCTGCGCGGCGCCGGCACGGCCGGATTGGCCGGCATCCGTCCAATCACCGCCGGCGGCATCGTGCGGCCGCTGCTCGAAACCGACCGCGCCGACGTGATGGAGTTTCTAAATCAGCGAAACATCTCCTGGCGCGAGGATTCCACCAACGGCAGCCTGACCTTCGCCCGTAACCGCATTCGCCACGATCTGCTACCCCAACTCACGCGAGACTGGAATCCGGCTCTCGACCGCAACCTTGCCCAGACCGCCGACTGGGCTCTGGCCGAGGAGGCCTATTGGCAGGCCGAAATCGACCGGCTTGCCGGTCAACACCTGATCCCCGCCCCAGAATCGATTCTCCTGGAGACTACTAACCTTCGCAAACTCCCGCTCGCTGCCGCCCGCCGCCTGGTCCGCCGCGCCATGGAAGGAGTGAGAGGTGACCTGCTGGGCATCGGTTTTGAGCATGTGAATGGAATCTTGGAGATGGCCGCTGCCACCGAGGGGCATGGCCGGCTTCAGGCGCCCGGGTTGGATGTGATGCGCTCCTTTACGTGGCTGCGCTTTGCCCGCCCCACGATTAATGGTCTCTCGACCCGTAACTACCAGTTTCCAGCATCGGTTCCAGGAATTTTCCGGATTCCCGGTACAGAACTGGAAATATGTCTGGAAATAATTGAAAAATCGAATAGTTCCGCTGATGCAATTTCCGTATATAATGAAACGATGGGTGCTATAGACTGGCACCGCTTGGGCGGTTCCCTGGAACTGCGAAACTGGCGGCCCGGAGACCAGTACCAGCCACAAGGTGCGGGTGGCGCGGAGAAGATTAAGACTCTGTTCCAGCAGTTCCGTGTTCCCCTGTGGGAAAGGCGTCATTGGCCGGTTTTGACCGACGGTCCCGCCATTGTTTGGGCCCATCGCTTCGGGACAGCCGCGGACTATGCAGCGAACTCTTCGACCCCACGAATCCTCGAAATTCGAGAAACCAGAATCGTGGCGGAGCCACGTGGCGTCTATAACAACAAAGGCAATTTTTGAAGTTTATACGAGGTAGGGAGGAATAGTGAATTCTAATATCAAAACCGCGGTCTTCTGGGTGGTGCTGATCTGCGTAGCGGTACTGCTGTTTGCGGTTGTGCGGACAGGCCAAGGCCGGAAGGAGCAGCAGATCACCTTCACCGAATTCATGGATAAGGTGCAGCAAGGCCAGGTGAAGGACGTCACCATCAGCGGAAATGAGGTTCACGGCAACTTCCAGACCCCCAGCCAGGGCAGCCTCCACACCTTGATCCCTACCAACTATCCGGACGTCTACAAACTGCTCCAGGACAAGGGCGTCAATGTTGAGATCAAAGACGCGAGTTCCGGCAATTGGATTTCGATCCTGCTCAACGCCTCGCCCTTTATCGTGTTGATCGCCTTCTGGATTTTCATGATGCGGCAGATGCAGAGCGGCGGCAATAAAGCGCTCAGCTTCGGCAAGAGCCGCGCGCGCCTGCATTCCACGCAGCAGAAGAAGGTCACGTTCAAAGATGTAGCGGGAGTGGAAGAAGCCAAGGAAGAATTGCAGGAAATCATTGAATTTTTGCGCGAGCCGCAGAAATTCCAGAAGCTGGGCGGCCGCATCCCCAAGGGTGTGCTGCTGATCGGCCCTCCCGGAACCGGCAAGACTTTGCTGGCCCGAGCCATCGCCGGCGAAGCCAGCGTGCCGTTCTTCTCCATCTCGGGCTCGGACTTTGTTGAGATGTTCGTCGGCGTCGGCGCGAGCCGCGTCCGCGACCTGTTC
>CAZKQQ010000078.1:0-27817 GCA_964554945.1 uncultured Solibacteraceae bacterium
TCGCCGAACGACCTGGTACCGCATCCCGACGGCAGCATTTGGTTCACCGATCCGATTTACGGGATTCGCGGATATTACGAAGGATTCAAGGGAGATTCGGAGACGAAGGAAGCGGTGTACCGCGTGGATCCGAAGACCGGGCAGATGGACAAAGTAACGGACGATCCGAACGAGCCGAACGGGATCTGTTTTTCGCCGGATTATAAAAAGGTATACATCTGCGACACCGGGACCGGGCGCGAGGTACGCGTTTACGACCTGGACGGCAAGATGCTGAGGAACGGCAAGCGGTTTGCGCAGTTATCGGTTCCGGGCAGCGGGGAGCCGGCGGCGGCGGACGGGATTCGGTGCGACATCGACGGGAACCTATGGTGCGGCGCGCGGCCGGGCGTACAGGTAATCGCGCCGGACGGGAAGCCGATTGGAATGATCCGGCTGCCGGAGAACTGCGCGAATATCTGCTTCGGTGGCACAAGACGGAACAGGCTGTTTATGGCGGCCAGCCAGTCGCTGTACGCCGTGTACGTGGATACGGTAGGGGCGCATATCGCGTAGAGCGGCGCCACGCACAAGTGATCCTCGTGTTGACGACGCCACCTATTTCACGACGAAGTTGATCAGCTTGTCGGGCACCGGGATTACTTTGACAATCTGTTTGCCTTCGAGAAAAGGTCTGACCTTGTCGTCGGATTTAGCGCGCGATTCGAGTTCCTGCGCGGAAGTGCCGAAGGGGACGTGAATGCGGCTTCGCAGTTTGCCGTTCACTTGGACGACTATTTCGGCTTCGTCTTCCTTCGCCAGCTCAGCATCGAAGGACGGCCAAGACTGACGGAAGACGGGGCCCTGGTTGCCGAGCTCGTCCCAAAGTTCCTGGGAGAGGTACGGGGCGAAGGGGGCTAGCATTAAGGCCAGCATCTGCACGGACTCGCACATCGGCTGCGCGGAGATCTTGTCCTCCTCGGCATAGAGCACATTGACGAATTCCATGATGGAAGAGATGCAGGTATTGAAGTGCCAGCGGGTCTCGAAATCGCCGGTGATCTTCTTAAGCGTCTGGTGGAGCTTGCGCCGGATCGTGCGGTCGGTCTCATTGGGCGCGGGGAAATCGGTGCGGCCGATGTTGCGCGTGGCGAAGCGGTAGACACGGCCGAGGAAGCGATAGATGCCTTCCGCGCCCTCGTTTCGCCAGTCGACTTCTTTTTCGGGCGGCGCGGCGAACAGAACGAACATGCGCGCGGTGTCTGCGCCGAACTTCTCGGCGAGCGTGTCGGCGCCGATCACGTTGCCCTTGGACTTCGACATCTTGGCGCCTTCGGCGATTACCATTCCTTGGGTGAATAAGCGCCGGGCCGGCTCGCCGTTACGGATGAGGCCGATGTCGCGCATCATCTTGGTGAAGAAACGCGAGTAGATCAGGTGCAGAATGGCGTGCTCGACGCCGCCGATGTACTGATCGATCTCGAACCAGTACGCAATCTTGGCGGGGTCGAATGGCATGCGGTCGTTGCGCGGATCGCAATAGCGATAGAAATACCAGGACGAATCGACGAAGGTGTCCATGGTATCGGTCTCACGCCGGGCCGCGCCGCCGCACTTCGGGCAGGCTACGTTTACGAACCCGGGCACGTTTTCCAAGGGCGAGCGGCCGGAGCCGGTGATCTCGACGCGATCGGGAAGGATTACCGGAAGTTGATTCTCCGGGACCGGCACCACGCCGCATTTCGGGCAGTGAATCATCGGAATGGGGGTGCCCCAGTAGCGCTGGCGGGAGATGCCCCAATCCTTGATGCGATAGGTGATGGCAGCTTTGCCGAAGCCTTTCTCCTCGGCATACGCGCTCATTTTGCGGCGCGCCTCATCGCTGTGGAGGCCTGACCACGGGCCGGAATTTTCGACAACGCCGTCATCGGTGAACGCGTGCTTGGGGTTCACGGCAAGAGAACCATCGACGGGGCGGATCACCGGCCGGATGGGAATGCCGTACTTGGTGCAGAACTCGAAATCGCGTTCGTCGTGAGCGGGCACCGCCATGATCGCGCCCGTGCCGTAACCCATGAGCACGAAATTGCCGACCCATACCGGCGCCTTTTCGCCGCTGTACGGGTTGAGCGCGTAGTGGCCGGTGAAAAAACCTTCTTTGTCTATGTCGGCGGGGTCGCGATTGGCACGAGCATCGACCATGGCCTTGGCACGCGCCTTGCCTGCGGAGTCGAGCAGGGCTTCGTTGAGCGGGTGCTCGGGGGCAAGGATGACGCACGTCGCGCCGTAGATGGTGTCGACGCGCGTGGTGAAGACGCGGATGGGCTCGCCGGTGGGAACCAGCTTGAAATCGACTTCGGTGCCCTCGGAGCGGCCGATCCAGTTCCGCTGCATGGTAAGGACGCGCTCCGGCCAGCCGCCTTCCAACTGCTTCATGTCTTCGAGCAACTGATCGGCATAGTCGGTGATCTTCAGAAACCATTGCTCGAGGGCACGCTGCTCCACCTGGGTATCTTCATGGCGCCAGCAACAGCCATCGACTACCTGCTCATTGGCAAGCACGGTAGCGCACTTGGGACACCAGTTCACGAGCGCCTTCTTGCGATACGCGAGGCCGCGCTCGAACATCTTCAGGAAGAACCACTGGTTCCATCGGTAGTATTCGGGCTCGCAGGTGGAGACTTCCCGGTCCCAGTCGTAGCTGAACGCGAAACGGCGGTGAGTCTTTTTCATGGCTGCGATGTTCTGCAGCGTCCAATCGCGCGGGGGGCGGTTGTTCTGGATGGCGGCATTTTCCGCCGGAAGGCCGAAGGCGTCCCAGCCCATGGGATGCAGGACGTTAAAACCGCGCATCCATTTGTAGCGCGCCAGCGCATCGCCGATCGAGTAGTTGCGGATGTGACCAATGTGGAGGGTGCCGCTGGGGTACGGCAGCATCTCAAGCACGTAGAACTTGGGCTTGGCGGAGTTCTCCTCGGCCTTGTAGAAGTCGGCGTTGTGCCAGCGCTCGTGCCACTTGAGCTCGATCTGGTTATGGTCGTAGGGCTTTTCGGGCATATCCATTAAGACTGGGGGCTGAATTCCTATCGTAGCGCGAGCGATTTCAACGTGTCGAGATTGCGCTGATCGTCGCCGGGTTCGTCAACTGGCGTTTCGAGGATGAACGGCTTGCCGCGCAGCTTAGGGTGACGAAGGATTCGCTGAAACCCTTCGCGGCCAATGTGACCTGCGCCGATGTTGGCATGGCGATCGAGATGAGAGCCGAGAGCGCCTTTGGAATCGTTGGCGTGAATCAGATGCACGTGGGCCAGGCCCAGGATTTGCTCGGCATGACGGAGCGTATCGCGCAGGCCGGCCGCGCTGGCGATATTGAATCCGGAAGCGAGCAAGTGGCAGGTATCCAGGCAGTAACCGACGGGCAGGCGGGTATGCTTGCGGGCGAGATCGCGAATGGCGCGCAGCTCTTCGAAACGGCCGCCGATGTGGGAGCCGGCGCCGACGGTATTTTCAAGCAGAACCGTGAGACGACGCGCGCGAAAGCCTTCCGTGGCTTCGGCCAGGCCGAGCACGAAGGCGGCAATGCCTTCATCCACCGACCGGCCGCGATAGCTGCCTGGGTGCAGGACGAGGTACTCGGCGCCGATCACCTTGGCGCGCTCCAGTTCTCCGCGGAAGCCGTCGATGGACTTGCGGCGAATCACCGAATCGAACGACGCCAGATTGATCAGATAGTTTACGTGGATGGCCAGCGGCTTGAGATCGTGGCGCTCGCGCGCGGTGCGAAGCAGCTTCACGGCGGCGCGATCGGGCGGCCGGGCGCGCCACATGCGGGGACTAGCGGAGAAGATTTGAAACGTGTTGGCGCCCAGCTCGGCGGCTTTCAGTGCAGCGCTTTCCAGCGAGACGGAGATAGAGGTGTGGATGCCGAGGCGCAGAAGGGTATGCTAACACCAGCCGCTTCGCTACTGCCGCGGTTTCAGCGCCGGAAATTCAAGCCGCCATGTCGACATGGACGGGCACCAGCGTTCGCAGCTCGAGACGGGCGGCGTCAAACAGCTTCAAGAGCTCATTCACTTCGACGCTCGCTAATCCCCAGCGGTACAAGAAGACACGAGCCTCGACCATCACCAGTCCGAAGATGAAAGCACGCTGGCTGCGGAGCAGCAGTTGCGCGAGATCGGGCCGATCATAGCGGGACTGAACCATAATGATTTTCAACGCCATAAATACGCGTTGAAAATCCGAATGCAGGCACCGTAAGTAAGACTGAAAAAGCTCGCAACGCTGGCGGCGGAACTCGGTATTCCGCTTCCGGCTGGAGCCCGCGTGAGAGCGGATAAAGTGGAAATCATCCTCGCCCAGCAGACGGGTCATGGGCTGGTATCGATCGACCGAGAGCTCGTCAATCCAGGCCGCGGTCACGGGCAGGGTGGTAGGCGCGGTCAAACGGCGGTAGACGATCGCGACAGCAGCCGCCAGACAGATCAGAACCGCCAGTGTGATCAGGATTCCCATCAGAATTCCCTCAAACGCATCCTGGTACAGAATAAGGCGAACAACAGAGCGCAGCAAGCCGGATTTGGTATTACTAGTACTTTCTGAGGAAAGTTAACAGGAATTTCCTTTATCTCTGAAGTAAAAGAGAATGCACAAATAAGCAGGGATTAGGGACGCTAGCGCTTTTGGGAACCTCATGATTGCGTTCCACATCGCGCGGGAGTAAGCGGCTCTAGGCGGCTTTGGCTCCGCCTTCCAGCATCAAGGCGCCGGCGCGCGCCATCGCTTCGTTAAATCCGAAATCGAAACCCAGGCGCTGCCCATTGGCTTCCAATAACTGGCAGGCCTCTTCCTGGGGCGGCTCCAACGCGTCACACATAGTTTTGAAACGATGAGCCAACCCGGCGGGCAGCGCCACGATCGGCCATCCGGACGGAATTTCACCACCACAGAGCACGCAATTGGTCATGGTCCTCTCCCCGGCGCCTCCATGCCTCGTATGTCTTTTGGATGTATCTCATCTACTGTTCGAAGCTGGCGGAGGCGCGCTTCCTACTTTGAGAAAGGGCACGCAGGCTGCCAGAGAGACCGTCCGCGGTAGCCTGATAGGATCTAAGTACCTGAATTAAGGGCATTTGAAGACATGGCGCGCGTATGCAAGCGCACTCAGTTGGCTTGAGCGGCTGCGCTCATACATTTATCTTAGTATTGCGTAACAAACGAAACAGATTCCTTCGAGTGCTGGTGGTACGGTGAATTCAGAAGTCAATGATCCTTTCTCCCCCTAGATCGCAACTGCAATCGGGCCGTTAGCCGGTTAGACGGCCCGATTTTCTGTCCACCGAGGGGAAACCGGTAAGTCGCCGCAGGCAGAGGATTACAAATGCCGAAAAACCGATCGACCATTCTCGTAGTGGATGCAGACCGGAGCGATCGTGAATTTCTGATGGCCCTGCTGAGACATCACCGCTATATTGTTTTGGAAGCAAGCGATTACTGGGAAGCAGTCGACGTATACCGGCAGCATGGATCTTGTATTGATTTGCTTCTGACGGCGCTAGCGCTGCCCGGGGACAACGGATACGAACTGGCGCGCACGCTGGTGCGGCAAGATGACGGACTGCGGATGCTGTTCGTCTCCGGAGTGGCCGGCGCAGAAGTCAGTCCGTATTACCACATGCCCACGGAAGGACGCCATCTGCTAAATAAGCCACTACGCGCGGACGAAGTATTGGAGCGAGTACGACACGCCTTGGGCTCGAGGAGACCGCAAATGAAGCGAGTGGCCGCTCACAGAGGCTGAGGCTCGCCGTCGCGCGTAGTGCGATTGCATGATTGAAATGCGAGTCGAGCAGGCGCAAAATGGGCGTGGATGAGCAATAGTGGCCGGCGGGAGACTGCGGAAATGTGGCGCGAACGCCTGCACACGGCTGAGAAGAAGTATCGCGATGCGTCCGCGGAATACTTGAGATTTCAAGAGATATATAAGAGCGGTTCCATGCCCTCGGCGGATTCAAATTACGCGCTGCAGCAGGCTCTTCGCCTGGAAAACGAGGCACGAGCGGAATACATGAGAGTGCTCCAGGCTTTCACCCGGCTGGTTTTGAACAAAGAGACTCCGGAGAACGAAAAACGCAGGGCTTAAGAACCGGTCAGGCTTTGATCAAGCCAGCGCGGACGGCCAGGCGCACGACGCTAGCGGTTTCATGCACTTTTAATTTCTGAAAGATCCGGTACCGGTGACACACAGCAGTGCGGAAGGCCATTCCCAGTGCCACCGCAATCTCCTTCGAGGATTTTCCCTCAGCAATCAGGCGGAGCACTTCCACTTCGCGCCGCGTCAGCCCTTTAAGCAGCTGGGGATCGACCGAGTCGCCCGCGGGGGGAGCCGGCGGTTCCGATATCTCGGGCCATTCAAAGGCTCCGGTAACGGCTTTGGTTTTCTCCAGTGTCAGGCGGAGTTTTACGACATTACGATGAAACTCTTCCCGAACGCGCTGGCTTTCCTGGATCAATTTGGGAAGCGTGAACTCACTGGACAGGGTGCCCATAAAGGATTCAACGTATGCGAGTGTAGCACACCACCGATAAGTATATTCGTGAGAATTCTCACCCTCTCTCCCCGGAGGAGGGGGTGAGAAGCAGCACACACAGAGAGATAATCAGTACCCGTTGGATGTAAGATAGATTCAACCGTATGCAACGGAGCAAGACGATTCATACGCACCGAGTGCATGCTTCTGAACCGCTTCACGAGGAAACGCCGACCGGAGTTCAGCCGGAGGTGGCGGAGCGTGAGTTGGCGGAGATCCGTGCCGTTATGCTGCGGGAGACTTCGGCGGATTTGGCCCATTACAAGGCGGAGCTTGTGTCGTTCGGCATAACGCGCCGGATGGCCCGACTGCAAATCGAGAGCCGGGCCGCGTATGCCCGCCATATGCGCGAGTACCCACAGGAAGCTCATGACCTCCTGTTGGAACTGCGGACGAGAGACGGCGGATTCTTCCGGGAAGCAGGATTGTTTGAGGCGCTTCGAAACGGGGTATTTGGCGCGCTCTGGAAGAACCGGCAGCCGGGTGAGACGTTCCGGGCGTGGGTGCCCTGCTGCGGGAATGGCGAGGAAGTGTACTCGACGGCGATTGCGCTGTTCGAGATGCTCGGGCGATCCGAACCGCGCGGAATCATTCAGATTTTCGGCACAGATCTGGACGAGCAAGCGCTGGAAACAGCACGGGCTGCCGTATATCCGGAAGCCGCGCTCGCCGAAGTTGCCGGGCAGCGGCGGCCGGGCCTGTTGGGCGGAGAAGCGGACCCGCATCGGGTGCGGCGGGAAATCCGGGACTTATGTGTGTTCGCACGGCACAACCTTGCGAACGATCCACCGTTGTCGCGGATGGACCTGATCGTCTGCCGGAATCAACTCGGGCCGTTTACACCAGAGACACAACGCAATATTCTGAAGCGATGGCACTATAGCCTGAAGCAGGATGGCGTGCTGGCATTGGGAGTATCCGAGAACGCGGAAACGGCGGGCCGGTTATTCGAGCCGGTTCCAGGCAAACCGGGACTCTACCAACGACGGGCCAACGGGCGCAGAGTCGGGTTTGGCCGGATCTCGTCCGCGGAGAGACAGGCGCGCACCCTAACTGTAGATGGAGCCCCGCACTTAGAAACGAAGGCCTGGTTGTCGTCTGACATGCCCGAAACAGTTCCGGCGCGGCCGAATAAATCGTACCGGCGCGCGGCATCGCGGGATGGGGACGAAGCCGGCCAGCATTTCCAGGCGTTGCTGGAGGAACAGGCGAGAGCGATTGAAGCGTTGCGCGTTGCCAATGAGGAAATCATCCGTTCGAACGAGGAGCTCCAAGTCACCAACGAAGAGCTGACGGCGGCTCGCGAGGAATTGCAGGCGGTGAACCAGGAACTATCCGCTCTGAACGAAGAAATGCAGGAACGCAACTTGAGCTTGGCTCGGACGTCGGCTGAGTTACTGGCCCTGCTGCGAAATATAGACGCGGCGGTGGTGACGGTGGATAACAACCTGCGGATCCAGCGTTTCACTCCAAAAGCGGCCCGGCTGTTCAGCATGGCGTCGAAAGACGTAGGGAGGCAGATCGGCGATCTTCAGCCCAAATTGAAGATTGCGGACCTCGAGGATCTGCTGCGAGAATCCATCGAGAGTCTCACTACGCACGAACGCGAGGCCGGCATCGGGGACGGCGACGTGTACCGGGTCTCAATCCGGCCGTTCCGGGGTGAAGATGAGCGCATCGATGGCGCGATTGTCACGGCGTGGAAATCCAGCAGCATACACCGCTCTTAGATTCCAATTGATCTCGAATACCTGCCTGCTCCCGGCGGTTGGGTCGTAGAGCCGGTCCCATCGGCGGCCCGTGACGGTGAGCACGAACCGCAGTATAAACTGAATCTACCGTGAAAGACAAGAAGTCTGGGAACAGGAAGCCGGCGAAAGCCTCGACGATGGGGACGCCGCCAGCGACAAGCCATGGGAAAGATGATGCGCTAACCCCAGTCTGCCAGGTGGTCGGTTTTGGCGCGTCAGCCGGCGGGCTGGAAGCGTTTCAGGAAGTTCTCGCTGCGCTGCCGGACAATACCGGCCTGGCCTTCGTGTTCGTGCAGCATCTGGATCCGAAACACACCAGTATTCTGGGCGAACTGCTCAGCAAGGGCACGAAGATGCCGGTTCTACAGGTGGAAGATCACATGGCAGTGGAAGCGAACAAGGTGTACGTGATTCCGCCGAATGTGGGGATGCGGCTGTCCGAAGGCAAGCTGCTCCTGACAGAGCGGAGTACCGGATTCGGGCCGCACCTGCCGATCGATGAATTTTTTCGATCGCTGGCGGAAGAGCAAGGAAGGCGATCGATTGCGGTGCTCCTGTCGGGTACGGCGTCGGACGGGACCCTGGGGCTGCGGGCGGTGAAAGAAGCAGGGGGCATCACGTTTGCGCAGGATCAAAGCGCGAAATTCGACGCCATGCCGCGCAATGCCATCGCCGCGGGATGGGTGGATCTGGTGATGCCGCCGGCGCAGATCGCGCAGGAGATCCTACGGATCTGCCAGCATCCGTATGTGAAGGAATACGAACACGCTCCGCATGAAGAACACGAAGAACCGGTTGCACCCAAAGCGACTGAGCCAAGGCGGTTCGAAGAAGTGCTGAGTATGTTGCGGACGACAATGGGCGTGGATTTCAGTCTATATAAGCCGGGAACGCTGCAGCGGAGAATTCTGCGCCGGATGGCCCTGCACAAGACGGAAACCCCGAGCCAATATGTGCGGCTGCTGCGAGAAAACCGGGCCGAGCTGAAAGCGTTGTTTCATGACATTTTGATCAGTGTAACCGGCTTTTTCCGGGAGAACTCCACGTTTGACGCGCTGACGAAGCACGTCTTTCCGGCCATTTTGCGCGAGCGCTCGGCTGAGAACCCGGTTCGAGTGTGGGTGGCTGGATGTTCCACCGGAGAAGAAGCGTACTCGCTTGCCATCTGCCTGGTGGAGTACATGCGGGAGACCGGTATCGACGTGCCCGTGCAGATCTTCGGGACAGATCTGAGCGAGCCGGCGCTGGAACGGGCGCGGGCAGGAGTGTATCCCAAATCGATCAGCAGCGATGTTTCCGCGGAACGGCTGCGGCGCTTCTTTACGCCAGTGGATGGCCAATATCAGATCAGCCGGCCGTTGCGGGAGATGTGCATCTTCGCGCGGCACAACCTGGCCAAAGATCCTCCGTTTTCAAAGCTGGACCTGATCACGTGCCGCAATGTGCTCATCTACCTCGGACCCGCGTTGCAGTCGAAAGTGATGCGGCTATTTCATTACGCGCTGAAGACTTCGGGATATCTGGCGCTGGGGCTTTCGGAGACCATCGGCGGATCCAGCGATCATTTCTCGCCGATCGACCGGCACCTGAAGATTTACCACCCCAACACGGGCATAGCCAGAGCCAATCAACTCGATTTCAGACCCTATGAGGATGTGCGTCAGGAGAGCCTATCGGGACACGCGAACCGGGGTAATCCTGTACCGGACGCGCAGCGCCGCGTGGATCAGTACATTCTGAGCCGCTACTCGCCGCCGGGAGTGCTGACCACCGAAGAGGGAACGATTCTGCATTTTCACGGGCAAACAGCGCCTTACCTGGAGCACACAGCGGGCGAGCCGGCCCTGAACATTACGCGAATGCTGCGTCCCGAACTGCTGGTGGAGTTCCGCAAGCTTTTCGACCGCGCCAAGAAACGGCGCGCGCCAGTGCGGGGGGAACCGATCCGCATTTCGTATCTGAAGCGCCAATACGCGGTATGCCTGTCAATCACGCCAATGGCCGTGACGAACGGCACCGACAAGCATTTCCTGGTGCTTTTCGAGGAAGTCCCGAATGTCGTGGAGGAAGGGCGGCGGGGAACGCGGCACGGGAAGCAAGGCAAAGGGCCCGCTACTTCGCGCCGAATCCGGGAACTGGAGGAAGAACTCGCCTCCACCAAACAATACCTGGAATCCGTAATCGAAGAGCAGCAGGCCACCACCGAAGAGCTGAAATCGGCAAACGAAGAAGTGCAGTCGAGCAACGAAGAGCTGCAGAGCACGAACGAAGAACTGCTGACGGCGAAAGAAGAGCTGCAATCGACTAACGAGGAACTAACCACGGTCAACGAAGAGATGCACAGCCGCAACGCCGAACTGAGCCAGATCAACAACGACCTCAACAATCTGCTGAGCAGCGTCAATATTCCGATCGTAATGCTGGGCAACGACCTGAAGATCCGGCGGTTCACGCCGCAGGCGGAGAAAGTGCTGAATCTGCTACCAACGGATGTAGGGCGCCCGGTGAGCGACTTCAAGCCGAAAATCGACATTCCCAATCTGGAAGACATATTTCTGGATGTGATCGAGAACCTGCACGTGAAAGAACACGAGGTGCAGGACCGGGAGGGGCGATGGTTTTCGATGTGGGTGCGGCCGTACCGGACGGCGGAGAACAAGATTGACGGCGCGGTGATGGTGCTGTTCGACGTGACGGATCGCAAGCACGCGGCCGAGGCGCGATATCGCCGGTTGTTCGAAGCATCGCAGGACGGCATCCTGATCGCCGACGCGGAGACGGGGGCGATCCTGGATCTGAATCCGTACCTGGCAAAAACCTTCGGTGTGCCGCGCGCGGCGATCGGTCTCAAATACTGGGAGCTGGAGCTATTCCGCGGCACGGAACTGGACGCGGGAAGCCTGCGCGACCTTCACGAAGGGGAGACGCTGCAGAGAACGATCACGGGACGGATGTCCGACGGCGGGCGCGCCGAACTGGAAGTGATCGGTAATGTTTATACGGAAGGAGACAGGCGCGCGATCCAGTTAAACATCCGCGATGTCACGGAACGAAAACGGAATGGAAAAAGCCCGCGGCGCGCTCCGGACATCGCGCCGGCAACGCAACGGCTGGAAGCCATGGGGCGGCTGGCTGGGGGCTTGGCGGAGGATTTCAGCAGCGTGCTAGGGACGGTGATCGGCTACACGGACGCGCTGAAGCAACGTTTTGGCGACCAAGATCCCGTTGCGGGAAAGGTGGCGCAGATCAACCATGCCCTGGAGCGCGCCGGTATGCTGGCGCGTCAACTGATGGTGCTGGGCGGACGGCGGACGGGACAGGTGGAGGAGTTGAATGTAAATGACGTGGTGTCCGACGTAGAGCCATTGATCCGCATCGCGCTGCTGCAGAACATCGATCTGCGCGTGGAGCGGGAACCGGAGTTGAAGCAGGTTCGGTTTGACCGCGGCCAACTCGAGCAGGTGATCGTGAACCTCGCGCTTTACGCCCAGGAGTTGATGCCGAACGGCGGAACGGTGGCGCTACGCACGTTCGCCATGACGGTGGACGAGGCGTACGCGCGGGAGCACCCCGCGGTAAACCCGGGGACGTATTCGGTTCTCGAGATAGCGGACACGGACGCCGGACCGGGTTATGAGGCGCTGCCGGATGGCGCACCGGCCAGCAATCCAGGCGGTTCCGCGCTGGACGAAATTGCCGCGATCGCCGGCGCAGTCCGACAGTCCGGAGGCTACGTGTGGGCCGCCACCGAATTCGGGCGCGGCACGACATTCCGAATCTTCCTGCCGCAGATCGCCCATTAAGGTGTGGGGGCGGTCCCGTGTCGATTCCGACATACGACAGGGCACCCCGAAGTCAGAGTGAACGGAATCGCAGTGGCCGGAACCTTGCCATGGTAGGCGCCGCGGTGGGGGAAGTTCCCGCTCTACTTCACGGAGCGAGGCAATTTCTGCAACTGGCATAAAACAAATTTGGACTTCGCCGTAGACCGCGCGGCCGCGGCGGTATGGACTGACCCTGAATGCCTGCAAGGAAGGAAACAATCCTGGTGGTGGACGCCGATCAAGCAGATCGGGAGTTCGTGCGGGGCATTCTCGAATCGGGTGGATACAATGTGCTGGAAGCGGCCGATTATGGCGAGGCGCTGGAGGCGCATCGGCGATGCCGGCGAAGGATTCACCTGCTCCTGACGGCGTTGGCACTCCCCAGCAACAATGGGTATGAACTGGCACGAACGTTATTTCGCGCTGATGCGGATTTGAAGGCCTTATTCGTGTCCGGCCTTACTGGTGCCGAAGTCAGCCCGTACTATCACATGCCAATCACGGGTTCTCACATGTTGAATAAGCCGCTCAATCCCGGCGAAGTAGTCGATCGTGTGCGGAACATCCTACATCCGCGGGAACGGTCGCTGCGGCTGGGAACGGTGTGAGACCGAACACTCGGCTCGAGCGACGCTCCATAACCGTTGGCATGAGAAGTGCACTTAAGAAGCGTGGAGGACCTTATACGATGCTTCACTGGTCGCTGGTGTTCTTGGTAATCGCGATTATCGCGGCATTGCTCGGTTTCGGCGGAATCGCCGGCGCGGCCGCCGGCATTGCTAAGATCTTGTTCTTTGTATTCCTCGTGATCTGGATCCTGGCCTTCTTCCTGGGACGCCGGGCAGTCTGACGCGGAGCTGGCGATCCCGCCCCGCGCGTCGGGATCGCCAGCACCGAATTCAGGCAACGCCCGTTACTTCTTCAGCTCCTTCTGGATTTCTTCCGCCATCTTCAAATGATCTTCTAAAGTCGGACGCGTTTTGGCGGCGAAAGCTTTCACGTCGGGATCATCTCCGCTGTTAGCCTCGCGTTTGAATTCGGCGACATCGGTGCGATGGTCTTTGACCATATCCTGCATATAGGCGCGATCGAACTCGGACCCGTTTATTTTGGAGAGCCGATCGACCGTGGCCTGGTCCTTGGGATCCAGCGTTGAAGGCACTGTCGCACCTTTTTCGGAAGCAATTTTCTTTAATTCGTCGTTTGCTTTGGAGTGATCGGTGACCATTCGCTCGCCAAATTCCTTCACCTTGTCATTGGACGCGTGTTGTTTGGCGAGGCGGCCCAATTCGACCTCCGCCATACCGCCCTGCGCGGCTTTCATGATGAATTGATGATCGCTGGCGAGGCGGTTCGCGTTAGAGCTTTGGGCCACTCCGATACCGGTGGCCAGAGCCAGCCCGGCCAGGGTGGCTAGAATTTTTTGCGACATATTAGATATTCCTCCTGAGTCTGAATAGGCCGACGACAAGATCGCCGGCGTTGCTGTCGCACACGTAGTGCGTGAGGTGTCGACAGTATGATCTGGAAGGGGCATTTGGCGTGCCGATGAAGACTTCGACACACGGGCCCGATTTAATTGGAGCGGTCGTCCGTGACTGGATCGCTACTGCAGTTTTTAACGGCCCTGTTTCCGTTTGTGCCGGTCGTAAAGGGCGCCTGCACCGGCGCCAGCGGCTGCGCCAATGCCAGCGCCCTTACCGCCACCGGCCAATGCTCCTATTGCCGCACCTCCGGCAGCCCCGACCCCGACCCGCTTCGCCGTGCGAACGTGACGTCGATGACGGATCTGACGCGCTTGCGCGGCGGAAACCCGCCGATGCCGCCGGCTGACCGCAGCACCGGCAGGAACTACCGTACTGAACATCATGCCGAGAGATAATGCGGCTGCTAAGATTCGATTTTTCATGGCGCTGATTC
Organism: uncultured Solibacteraceae bacterium; assembly: GCA_964554945.1. Lineage (GTDB taxonomy): Bacteria > Acidobacteriota > Terriglobia > Bryobacterales > Bryobacteraceae > PSRJ01. The sequence goes on from CAZKQQ010000078.1 coordinate 14,065, forward strand.
CCTCGTTTTCAACTAATGCACGATCCGTGCCGCATGACGGCCGCTTAGGATAGAATCATTTCGAATCGAACCAAAGAGGAGGCGAAAGTGAAGAACCATCGAAGGGGTTGGGCTCTGATCTGGGTGGCCGCTACAGCCGGACTGGCGCAGGCGCAGGTGCCGGCGGATATCGAAGCGGGGCTACGGAAAATCGGGCCGATCGTGGATCCGGCCTGCACCGCTAAATTGTACCGGCCGCTGATGCCGAAAAACGATGTCAACAGCGAGGTGACACCACTTTATCCCGGAATCACGATCGCGCGCGACGTTTCGTTCGGCCCCAATCCGAAAGACCTCGTCGATATCTTCACCGGCGACAAGGGAAGCACGAATCGCACCGTTCTCATTTATGTTCCGGGCGGCGGAGGCAACAAGACCGAGCAGCAGGCGCGGGAGGCCAACGCCTTCTACGACAATATCGGCCGCTGGGCAACCAAGAACGGAATGGTGGCAGTGACCATGCAGAGGCACCCCGGCCAGAGCTGGGACGATCCGGCGAAAGATGTTTCGGCCATGATCCAGTGGGTGCAGGCGAATATCGGCAAGTACAACGGCAACCCGGAACGGATGTTCATCTGGGCGCATTCGGCCGGCAACGGGCCGCTCGGGACTTACCTGGGCCGCCCGGAAGTGTGGGGACCGAAGGGCGTGGGTGTGAAAGGGGCGATCTTGATGTCAGGGCAATGGAACATCGCCCCGCTGGAAGTTCCGGGAGCAGGGCGCGGTGGGCGAGGAGCCGGGAACGCGTTTGGCGGAGCGGGCAGCACGTGCGGCCAGGACCAGCCGGGCGCTCCGCTCGGCATAATCAAGGGGCCGAGCGCGGTGAATCCCGAGTTGGCTCCGGCGGGGCGCGGCGGCCGCGCGGGCGCGTTCGCGCCGGTGGACGCGGCGACGCAGGAGGCTCGGTCCACTCTGCCCGAATTGAAGAAAACGAAAGTGAAGCTGATGTTTGTATCGGCCGAGTTCGATCCGGGAATCAACGGCAACATGAGTCCCTTTTACCAGACCCTGCATGACGAACTGTGCAAGGAAGGCCCGGAACATTGCCCGGCGATGTTGTTCGCTAAGCAGGAAAGCCATATGTCGGAGGTTTTCTCGATCGATACACCCGATCAGAGTGTCTCGGGGCCGATTCTGGCCTGGATGAAGAAAGTGAAGTAGCACGCCGTGGGCGGAGCGCCGCGGTGGAAAGTAATTTGGGCGTTTGCGCTGGGCGCGCCGCTGATTCCGGCCCAACCGGGATATGTCGACGCAGCCGTGTGCGCGACCTGCCATTCCCGCATCGCGGAAACTTATCGCCGCACCGGCATGGGGCGGTCGTTTTCCCGTCCGGGCGCCCAAGATCAGACTGAAGGCAATTACTATCACGCCGCATCCGACACGTATTTTCAAATGACGCGGCGCGACGGCCGCTACAGTCAGCTTCAATATCAAATCGGGTTCGATGGAAAGCGGACGAACGAGTTAGAGAAGACGGTGGACTACATCGTTGGTTCCGGCAATCACTCGCGGACGTATTTGCACCGGACCAGCCGCAATACACTGATTGAGCTGCCACTGGCGTGGTACGCCGAGAAGGGCGGCTACTGGGCGATGAATCCCGGGTACGACCGCCCCGATCACCAGGGGTTCCGCCGGGTGATCGGCGACGATTGCCTGTTCTGCCACAATGCGTATCCGGATGATGCGGGCGGCGGCGCGGCCGGAACCGATCCGATCTTTCCCAAGCTTCGCGAAGGCATTGATTGCCAGCGGTGCCACGGGCCGGGAGAGGGTCACGTGCGCGCCGCGCGGCGCCGGGGGGCGGACCCGGAGACGATACGCGGCGCAATCGTGAATCCAGGGCGTCTGACCCCGGAACGGCAACTGGAAGTGTGTATGCAGTGCCACCTGGAAACGACCAGCTTTCCATTGCCGAATTCCATTGTGCGATTCGAGCGGCCTCCGTTTTCCTACCGTCCGGGCGAAGCGCTTAGCGCGTTCCGGCTGGAATTCGACAAGAGTCCGGACGGGCCCCCAGAGGATCGGTTTGAGATTGCCGGCGCGGCCTACCGGCTGCGGCAGTCGCAGTGCTTCGAAAAGAGCAATGGGGCGCTCGGCTGCACCACCTGCCATGATCCGCACCAAGCGGGCGCGGCTGATTCACGGCATTACGCGGCGGTGTGCCGCCGGTGCCATGCCACGGCTTTCGACAGGCTGGTCAAGGGCGGGAAGCACTCGAGTTCGGCGGATTGCACCGGCTGCCATATGCCAAAGCGCCGCACCGATGACGTGGTTCACGTCGTGATGACCGATCACTACATTCAGCGGCGCAAGCCGGCCCGAGATCTGTTGGCGCCGCTCGCGGAGCGGCCCGCGGATGCCAACCCCTATCGCGGCGCGGTGGCTTTGTATTATCCACAAACGTTACCGAAGGGTGAGGACGAACTTTATCTTGCGGTAGCGCAGGTAAGGCAAGCAAGCAATCTGGCCGAGGGGATCCCAAGGCTCTCAGCGGCTATTGAGAAATACCGCCCCGAGCGCGCGGATTACTACCTGCAATTGGCGAACGCATGGCGCGATCGCGGCCAACTGGCGCGCGCGGTCCCCCTGTATGAGGAGGCGATGCGCCGGCGGCCAAAGGATTTAGCGGTGCTGCAGAACCTGGCTTTGTGCCTGATGTCTTTGCGGCAGCAGGCCCGGGCGGTCGATGTTCTGAAGCAAGCGGCGGAAACCGCGCCGGAGAATGCCGCCACGTGGCACTTACTTGGCACGGCCTACTTCGAAGAGGGTAGAACCCCGGATGCCATCGCTGCGTTCCAGGAAGCCCTGCAGGCGGACCCGGAATTGCCCGAAGCTTACAATAGCCTTGGCGCAATCTGGTTTCAGACGCGAGACCCGGTGCGCGCCGAACCGGCTCTGCGCGAGGCCATCCGGCTGCAACCCGACTATTCGGAGGCGCACAACAACCTGGCAAACCTGCTTGCTTCCACCAATCGTTTTGAGGAAGCCCGCTATCATTTCGAAGCCGCGCTGAGGTCAAAATCCGATAACTCAGGAGTGCGGTACGACTACGCGGTGGCGTTAGCGCAGCAGCGGCATCTGGAGGAAGCAGCGCGGCAACTCGAGGCTGCCTTGCAGCAGAAGCCCAATCTTGCCGAGGCGCATGAACTGTTGGCAACCGTAGCGGCGGCGCGCGGACAGCTTGCGCGGGCCATCGAACAATATCGGGAAGCGCTCCGCATACGGCCCGATTTCGCCCGCGCCCAATTGCACCTCGCTGAAGCGTTGTTGGACTCAGGCGACACGGCGGCCGCGATTCCGTATTTGAGGCAGGCGGCGGCCTCCTCCGATCCGGCGACGCGCGACGAAGCGCGCGCCCGCCTCGACCACCTGCGGTAAAGCCGCCCCGAAGTTAGAATCGCACCAGCAGCGCAACCCGCAGCAGCCGCGGATTGGTGATGGTGGTGACGGCGCCGCCTAAGCCGCAGTTCGCCGCCGTGGAAGACGTGCACGCGGACTTCGGCAGGTACGGCGATGCATCGGCTCCTAACGAGGTTGACTCGGTGACCGCCGCGTTGCTGTTCATGACGTTGAAGACCTGAACTTCCGGCTCGGCAACCAGCCTCTCCCGGAACTTGAACGTCTTCTTGATACCGAGGTCGAGCTGATTGAGGCGCGGCGTGAGGACTTTGCCGGGCGCAACCAGGTTAAGGACTTCGGCGCCCTGCAGCAGGCCGGGATCCACCAGAGCTCCCGGCGTGCAACCGACACAATTGGCCGGATACCTGGTTGCCGCCGTGACCGTCCAGGTCCGCGCGAGATATCCGTTGTTGACCACGGCGCCCGCGCCCGTGGCGAAGCTGCCCTGGTAGCGGTTGCTGTAGAAAGACATGCTGCCGATGAATCCCCAGTGGATGGGAATCGATCCCTGCGCTTTGAACTCGTTCTGCCAAGGCGGACTCGATACCTGGCCGAGGTCCTGATACAACTCGCCGAAAGTGTCGCAGTAGCGCAGCGAGTTCGGATCGTTGAGTTTGTTGCCGTTGATGGTGCTCACCGTGCCGGCGCTTTGCGCACAGTTGCGATCGAGATCGCGGTCAATGGTCCAACCGAACACCGCGAAGATTCCATGCGAGAGCCGCGCGACGACGGAGGCCTCAAAACCGGTATACACGTTTTTCGCCAGGCTTTGTGGCGAGTTCGTCTGCCAAAGCACCGGAGCGGGGGCGGCCTTGCTCAGGTTAAACAGGGTGATGGGGGAACCATCCAGCGGGTTCGTGATCGAGACCGGTGTCCAGGCCGAAAAAGGCACCGCATAGTTCAGAACCAGCGTTTGCTGATATTGGGACCGCCGGTACCAGTTGAAATTCAACGTGACGCCGCGGGCAAGTTCCTGCTGCAGCCCGGCGTTGTATTGGAAATTGTAATCGCGATGCCAGTTGGGATCGAGATTGACTCCAGTGCCCGCGCCCACGCTGCCGAAGGCCGGATTGGTGCTGGGCCCCAGCGTGCCGGCGCCTACGTTAGGTAGCGCGCCTGCGCCGCCGAAACCGCCAGTCGGGTAGCAGCCGGGATTCGGAGCAAGAACGCCGGCAAAGGTAACCGGCGTGCACGACGTCGCTCCGGCGAAGTTCCATGCGACCGACTGCGTCACCAGCGCCATTGGGTTGAAGTTGTTGGTGAAGCCCGTGCTGTACTGTGAATTGTATTTGCCAAACCCGGCTTTGAGTGCGGTCTTGTGGTTGCCGAATACGTCGTAAACAATTCCCAACCGCGGAGCAAAATCCTTCCAGCAGCCCATCCCTTTCACGTTCGAGCAGGTAGTATTGGGAACGGAGCGCGCCGGCACGAACCGGCCTGGAGGCGCATTCTCCGCTTCGATCTCGGCCGACATGTACTCCCAGCGCAGTCCGGCGGTGATTGCAAACCGCTTGAAATGCCAGGTGTCCGTCGCGTAGAGAGCAAAATCCGCATCCAGCCGAGGCCATACATACACCGGCGTGTTATATGCCGTAAAGCTGGTCGGCGCGCCGTTGGTGAAGGTCGTGTAGCCGTCGCCGTTGGCGGTGTAGCTCGCCCGGGCGGGTCCGAAGCTGTCCTGGACCCCGAACCGGATCTGGTGCGAGCCAGTGACATAGGTTCCAGATGCGGTGTAGAAGTTACGGGTCGTCTGAAAGTACTGTTGATAGCGGCCCGCAAAATATCGTCGCAGGGTCCCCTGATCGCGAGCCGTCGTCGCGGCGTACCACGCCTGCGTGAGGGGTGGCTGCTCGATACCAGTCTGGTAGAGATCATTGTAGTCAAGATGGCTGATCGACATCCCGACCTCCAGCAACAGCTTGGGACTGAGAGTGCTGGTCCATTTGGTTTGCAGAATGTAATACATGGGCCACTTATTCCGCTGTGTCGCCGCGGTGGAGGGATCGGCGGGAATGTATCCTTCCTGCCCGCCGTCCACAATCTCGTGCGCCTTGTATTTCCAGTTGCGGAGCCAGTTGGCGCTGAATTTATTCTTGGTATTGGCCTGATAGGTAAGGCGCAGCGAACCAGCGTAGATCAAGCCATCCTGGATACCGGGCTTGCCATCGGGGTAGGTTGAGGCGCCCGCTTGAGTCCAGGTGACCTGCCTGCGTCCGGTTAACAGGAACCAGAGCTTGTCTCGTTTAATCGGGCCGCCGAACGAACCATCGAAATCCTCGATCTTGACGGTTTTGTCCTGCGCTCCAAGACCGCGAGCCGCGAGAGTCTTATCGAGATTACTGCCTTGCCAGAAATTACTGCCACCGCTTCCACCGCCAAAGAAATCGACGTGAAACTGGTTGCCGCCGTCTTTGGGCACGAGGTTGGTAAACATCCCGCCGCCGGAGGATTCGGCAGTCACGTTGCTGGTTTGATATGTGGTTTCCTGGACCGTGGCGTTGTCGATGTACTGCTGGATCTGGCCGTCAGCGTAAGTCGTGTTGACCAGCATGCCGTCAAACATGTATACGGAGTTGACCGATCCGTTCCCGTGAACCGAGATGTAGTTTTGCTCGACTTGCTGCGAGCCACCGATATCCGGCAGGTTCAAGTGCGCACCCGGTACATACGAAGCAATCGACTGCATGTATCGGCCCGTGGGGAGCGTATCCATCTCGCTGCGCGTCAGGGTCAGCGGGTGCGCGGTATTCTCCACGTCAACGGTGGCGACACGCGCCTCGACATTCACGGTTTCTCCGACGGTGCCGACTCTCAATTCGGCATCCACCGGCACCGTCACATTCGCGGGCACGATGATGGTTTGTTTCACCGAGGCAAAGCCCGGCGAACTCACCGTTACTACGTAGGTGCCGGGGCGCAGATCCACAATCGCGTAACGGCCTTCGGCATTGGTCGTGACCGTGCGTGATTTCTCGATGAGCACGTCGCTGGCAGCTTCGACATTGGCATTGGCTACGACCGCGCCCGAGGCATCGTGCACCGCTCCGGAAATCGAACTCTGCGCCGCTGCCGGCATGCCAAGCAGCAGCAAAGCGAAGAAAGCGGCAGCGATGAACGCTACGTGGTTCGCCCCGGAAACAAGGCGCGTCCCCTGTCTTTTCATTGAATTCACCCCTCAAGCAGGCAGGCCCGGGTGGTTTTCAGGTGCCCACCCAAACCTGTCGATCGGTAGGATTTTATGGCGCGCCTGCCCCGTTGTCAAGGCCTTTCGGACTCCAAACTTGTTAAGATTAGAATCCGAACTCGTTATTACTCTTACGAAATTCAGCCAATGGATTCGGAACGCACTCCCGCGCCCACGGTCGACACGCCCACGTCATCGGACCGTTCTACTCCGGAGCGCGTGCTCGACACGGCGGCCGCGCTGTTTTGGGAAAAAGGATATGCCGCGACCACCACGCGGGAGATCGCAGCGGCGGTCGGTATCCAGCAGGCTTCACTCTACTACCATGTTGCCAGCAAAGAAGACCTGCTGTACCAGTTGTGCGTTTCGTCCATGGAGCAGTTGCTGGCCGATGTGCAGGCGCCGGTCGATCAGGGAACCGGCCCGCTGGAGCGTCTGCGCGCGCTGATTGGCGCTCATCTTACGACGCTGCTGAAACATCAGGTCAGGCACGTGACCATGCTGACTGAACTGCGCGCTCTCTCGAAACGGCATCACGCGGAAGTGTTGGCGCTGCGGAAGAGATACGCGAATCTGGTGCGGTCGGTGTTGGAAGAAGCGCAGGCAGCCGGGAAGATCCGGACGGACATTCCCGCGCGGTACCTGTATCTGGCGCTGCTCAACATCTTGAATTGGGCGGTTGTCTGGTTCCGGCGGGACCAGGCATTGAGCGCCGATCAACTGGCCGATCTGTTCTGGCCGATATACCTGCACGGGGCCATCGCCGGTCCGCGACGGGTTTCGCTGGAACTTCCGAACCTCGACAATCACCGGAAGAAGCCGAAATCCGGCAAGTCCTCAAAAGCGGGACGGAAATTGACGTCGGAAAAACTTCTCGATGCGGCGGCCTCGTTGTTTGCGACGCAAGGGTACGGCGCCACCAGCACGCGCGAGATCGCCGCGGCCCTGGGCATTCAAAAAGCTTCTCTGTACTATCACATTGGAAGCAAAGAGGAGCTTTTATATGGCGTCTGCAAATCCTCGCTCGAGCAGATTCGGGGCGACGTTGGAGCGGCGCTGGCGGGCGTGGAAGATCCGCTGGAGAGAATCCGCGCGATGATCTGCGCGCATGTGGAGAGTCTATTGCGCGATCAGGAAAAACACTCCGTGGCAGTGGGAGAAATGCACCTGCTCTCGGAGGAGCGGCTGGCGCAAGTGAGATCGCTCCGCGATGCGCACGAAAACCTGGTACGATCCGTCTTGCAGGAGGCGCAGAGCGCCGGCCTGTTGCGCCAGGACATTCATGTGAAGTACCTCTGCCTTAGCCTGCTCGGCCTGATCAATCGGGTCGAGGTGTGGTACCGGCGCGGCGGACCGTTATCGCCGCATGAATTCGGCCAACTCCTGGGAGTGATTTTCTTGACCGGCGCGGCCGCATAGCGGCAGTCATTTGGGGGACGACATGAAGAAACTCGCAATCGTATTGTTACTCGCCATGGGTGTTTTCGCGCTGCACGCGGCCGACATCAGCGGAACCTGGGCGGCGGCGGTTACGCTGGACGCCGGCAGCGGCACCGCCACGTTCGTCTTTCAGCAGAAGGGCGATGACTTGTCCGGCACCTATTCCGGCGTGCTGGGAGAAGCGAAAGTGACCGGGACGGTAAAGGGGAACCAGGTCGAATGGTCCTTCGACGGCGGTCCTGCGGGAAAAGTTTCTTTCCAAGGTACGCTCGATGGCGCTTCAAAAATGAAGGGCACCACCGAGTACGGCCAACTCGGCAAAGGAAGCTTCACGGCCGAGAAGAAATGAGCTTATTTGATCTCGATCAGTTCCAGCGCTTCGCGGCTCGGACCTTCGATCATTACGGCGCGCGAGTCACCCAGCTTGTAAGGTTCTCCTAAAAACGTGACGCCCTCCGCTTTGAGCTTGGCCATCCAGGCATCGAGATCGGTAACGCTCAGTCCGATGTGGTCGGCCAGGTGGCCCCGCGTACTGGCAAGCGGCTGATCCCCCTGATTCATGTAATAGTTCAGCGTCACGTCGTCGAAAGCGACGTTGCCCCCCGGCACACGGTACATCCCTTCTTTTTCCAGCGCCGGCCAGCTCTTGTCGGCGCCGCGGGCAACTTTGCAATCGGCCTCGGTATGAAGGTTGCGCACGGTCGCGCCGAGATGCTTCGCATACCAGATCTGCGCGCAGAACGGATCTTCCTGGTACATGTGCACGTGATTGAAGCGCTCGGCTGGCATATTGCCCTGATATTCGATGATGGCGCCATCGGGACCTTCGAGATACGCAAACCCCGCGCCGCCATTCGGCTTCACACCTTTCGCCTTGGCGTCGGCAATCTGCGCCTTCGTTAAGCCCAGAACCCCGCCGGTGCCCGGCCAGGTATCGCTGCTGACATATACGAAACCGCCCTCGCCAGTTGTGTACAGCGGCAAAAGATGGACTTCTTTTCGCTGCTGATACATTTCCAGATTCTTGCGCACATCGACGACGTGCCAGCCGAAGTGCCAGATTGCGGTCTGCGGCTGCAGCGCCGGCGGCGTCGCCACTTTATTGAATAAGACGTACACGTTGCCCGTCTTCAACGCCGGCAGTCCCGCGAACGTCGCCTTCGATGTGCTGGGGAATTCGCGCGTGTAGAACTCGATGGCGGCATCGGGATTGACCGAGTTCAGGTGCAGGTGATGAAAATGCGGAGCCGGAAGCGTTGCATTCTGTGCGCACGCCGCGCCCGCTAGAAGCGCTGCAACATACAAACCGCTACTTCTTGACATATTTCTTCACCGTCTTGGGGCCGACTTCGGCGCCGTACACATTGCCCGCCGCATCGGCCACCACACCTTCCGATATGCTGGTCGCCGGCAATTTGCCGGCCGCGTCCGGCGCCAGCGGGTCGGGAATAAAGGCCGTTACCGACCCGTCTTTCGCACTCCCGATACGGATACCGCGCTTCCATCCGGGGTTGTAGCCATATCCCATTTTGTCGGTCGATTCGGAGTCGGTCACGTAGATCACATCGTTCTTGTCGATGTAGACTCCGCTCGGTCGGCTGAATTGCTTCCACTGCTCGATGAAATTTCCGTCCTGATCGAAAATCTGAATGCGATTGTTGGCGCGATCGCCGACAAACAGCCGGCCGCGCGAATCGAACGCGAGCGCGTGCGGCACTTCGAATTCGCCGGGCCCGGAGCCATGCTTGCCCCATTGCTTGATGAACTTTCCATCCTTGGTGAATTTGAGAACGCGCGCGTTGCCCATGCCCGGAGAGTGGCCGTCGGAAACGAAGATGTCCCCGTTGGGAGCGATGGCCACGTCATCCGGTTGATTAAACGTATCGGGACCGTCGCCTGCAATACCTGCCTTGCCGAGAGTCATCAGAACCTTCCCATCCGGACTGAATTTGAAGACCTGGTGTCCCTTGCCGTCGCGGCCCTGGCCGTCAGTCACCCAGATGTTATCGTCCTTGTCCACCGAAATTCCGTGGGGAAAAATGAACATTCCCGCGCCAAAACTGGTTACCAGCTTTCCAGATGCATCGAACTTGAGAATCGGCGGATCGTTCTTGCCGGCGCAGGAATTAGCGCCGCATCGTTCCGCGACCCAGATGCTCTTGCCGTCGATATCGACGTCCACCGCGCTGGTCGATCCCCACATCCGTCCTTCCGGCAGCTTGAAGAAGTTTTCGACCGTGCGGTACGGATTGGGCTCCGAGTTCGGCGCTTGCGCCAGCGCGCTCGCTCCCGAGAACACCGCGATGGCGACAAGCAATCGATTCTGACTAGACATGGCACTCTCCTCCCGAGTGGGGCGGCCAATCCTTGCCGCAGCCGCTTTCAGCCGGCCGCACCCGCTCGCAGGGATTCATCTTACACCACGCCGCAATAAACCGGTCGATCGGTAGATTCCGGCGCCGCTGACCTTTTGCTTTCCGCGATTTCGTGATGTATACTCGCCTGAAAACTCCCACGTAGGAGACAGCATGCGGAATCGAGAGTTGAAGTCCATGGCAGTGGCGCTCCTGGCCGGGGCCAGTTACGCCCAGACTCCGCACATGCCACGAGGCGCCGCTACCGACGTCAGCCGCGCCGAAATCGAAGCTACGGTACAGAAAACGGCATCGGCCGCGGTCAGCGATCAGGCGATCCGCGTCGTCAGCATCAATGGTGAATACAACGTGGGCGTCGGCGTGGTGCATCGCGCGAAGACCAACGGGCCCGGCACCGGAAACGCGGTCGAGCATAGCCAGATCACGGAGGTCTACCATGTCATCGAAGGCAATGCGACTTTCGTGACCGGCGGCGCCATTGAAAATGCGCGGGAGTCCGCGCCCGACAGCACCGTGGTGAAAGTGCTGAATGGGCCCAGCACGCAGGGTGGCGTGGTTCAGAATGGGGTGAGCCGCCAAGTCGGACCGGGGGACGTAGTCATCATTCCGCCGAACACACCGCATTGGTTTAGCGAGATCACATCTCCGCAGATAGTGTATTTGGTCGTGCGGGTGGACCCTCACAAGGTGCTGCCCGCCGGCTACGGTCAAAGCAAATGATCCAGAGGAATCGAGGAGGAGAAGCATGAAGCGTAAATTCTCAATTGGCGCGCTGTTGCTGGGATTGATTGTCGCGCTCGGAGTTGGTTCCATCATCTTGGAAAAGAGAGCCGCGGTCCAGGCAGCCGGTGTACAGGCGCCGCGATTCGAAGTGGATCCCATGTGGCCGAAACCGCTGCCCAATCACTGGGTCTTGGGAAACGTGATCGGCGTCTCGGCCGATAGCCGCGATCACATCTGGATCATTCATCGCCAGGGTTCACTGGAAGCGATGGAGAATTACGGGGTCGCCAATCCGCCCGGTCCCAAGCGGCAGAAGGGTGTGGTCGAGGCGGAGTGCTGCTCCCCCGCGCCGGCCGTTTTGGAGTTCGATGAGCAAGGCAATCTGCTGGCCAGCTGGGGCGGTCAGGACGGACCCAACTATGTCTGGCCCTCGTCGAATCACGGCGTCACCGTCGATTACAAAGGCAATGTGTGGATCGGCGGCAATGCCGCCACAGCGGGCGTTCCCGCGGAGGAGACCCTTGGCGGTCCGCGCGAAGGGGCCCCCGCTCGAGGCGCCGGTCGTGGACGAGGGCCCGGAGGCCCACCCCTCTATCACGACAGCATGATCATGAAATTTACTCAGGATGGAAAATTCCTGATGCAGATCGGTAAATCCGGGCAAAGCAAGGGCAGTAACGACACCGAGAACCTCGGCCGCCCGGCGAAAATCTTCGTCGACCCCAAAACCAACGAAGTCTATGTCGCCGATGGCTACGGGAATAAGCGCGTCATCGTCTACGACGCCGATTCAGGCGCTTTCAAGCGCTACTGGGGCGCCTACGGCCACAAGCCTGACGATACTCCCTTGCCGCGCTACAGCCCCGACGATCCGCCGGCCCAGCAGTTCCGCAATCCCGTCCATTGCGCCGATCTTTCCAACGACGGCCTTCTGTATGTGTGCGATCGCGTCAACGACCGTATTCAGGTCTTCAAACCAGATGGGACTTTCGTGAAAGAAAAGATCCTCTTCAAGAACACCCTCGGCGACGGAGCTGTGTGGGACATCGCCTTCTCGAAGGACCCCCAGCAAAAATACATTTATCTGGCTGATGGCTCGAACGAGAAGGTTCATATCCTTGACCGGAATTCGCTCGATGTCTTGACCAGCTTCGGCGACGGCGGCCGGCAGCCCGGCCAGTTCTATGCGGTGCACAGTATCGCCACCGATTCCAAGGGAAACATCTACACCACCGAGACCTACCGCGGCCAGCGCATCCAGAAGTTCGTTTACAAGGGGATGGGCCCGGTCACGAAACAGGATCAAGGTGTGCTCTGGCCCAAACATAGCTAGGCGCGGCGGTACCTGGAGCCTTGACATTGGAGGCTCTGCCGAAATACAATACCTACCGAGCGACAGGTAATTTTGCTGGGCTGAAAAGGAGCGGGATCATGAGGGTAACAATCCGGGCGAGCGCACTGGTTTTGAGCGGTTCTTTCATCGTTGCGGGTTCCTCCTGGGCGGCCGCGTTAACTGGTAAACAGATCACGTTTACCAAAGACGTCGCGCCGATCCTCCAGGCCAAGTGCCAGGAATGCCATCGCCAGGGTTCGATGGCGCCCATGCCTCTGATGACTTACCAGGAGACGCGGCCGTGGGCGAAAGCCATTCGCGAACGTGTCATCACGCGCCAGATGCCCCCCTGGCATATCGACAAGACCGTGGGAATCCAGCATTTTGCCAACGACATTTCCCTGTCCGACGAACAGATCGCCACCATCGTTCACTGGGTCGACGCGGGAGCTCCCATGGGCGACCCAAAGGACATGCCGCCGGCCAAAGAGTTCCCCGACTATAACGGCTGGCAATTGGCGAAGCAGTTCGGTCAGCCCGACCTGGTGCTGAAGTCCGACGATTACACCATGCCGGCTCATGGACAGGACGTCTGGTTCAAGCCCTACACCGCGGTGCCAATCACGGAACCCCGCTGGGTGCGCGCCGTCGAGATCCGTCCCGGCACTCCGGCCGGCCGCAAGATCATGCACCACGTTCTGGCTCGCCTGCAGCAGAACGAGCCCGGTGGGCAAGGCGGCGATGACGCAGATGCCTCCGCCGGACCTGGTCTCCTGATGGAGTGGGCGATCGGCAAGAACTATGACGTGTATCCCAGGAATTCCGGCAAACTGCTGCTGCCCGGCTCCCACATTTGGTGGGAACTCCATATCCATGCCGTCGGCGAGCAGATCCGCGATCACGCGGAACTGGGCGTCTACCTTTATCCCAAAGGCCAGGAACCCAAAAACCGCACGCGCCTGATGACGTTCAATGCCACCAGAACCGCCGACGGCGGAGCGGTGCTGGACATCGCGCCCAACACAATCTCCGAGACCGAAGGCTTCCATACGTTGAAGCAGGCGGCGCGCCTGGAGAATTTCCAGCCGCACATGCACCTGCGCGGAAAAGCCATGGCTATGGAGGCGATTCTGCCCGATGGCCGCCGCCAGATGCTCAGTTATGTCGATCATTTCAACTTCAACTGGATGATCAACTATATCTACGCCGATGATTCCGCGCCCGTCCTACCCAAGGGCACGGTGATTCACGTCACAG
>CAZKQQ010000079.1:0-4116 GCA_964554945.1 uncultured Solibacteraceae bacterium
CGCTCCAAAAATTGTGATGCGCGCAATCGCGTTCGAGCTGTGATGAAAAATCTGGGACATAGCGTTATCGGGGTCCCGACGCACTCCTCCCCCCGCCAGGTTCCGATCGCTTAAAGGGTACTCCGCCTGGTTGGGAAATCGTCATTTTAAAACGAAACTAGCGCAAATTTCACGGACCATCTTTTCTCAAAAGCAAGCAAAAACCGTCGCCTGCCTTGAGTTTCGCCGCATCGTGTCGTCGATTTTATCGGTCGTGCGGCGCCTTCCCTCTGAACTTGCCTATCCTATTTACGTACTCGTCTCGTAATCGCCGGCTTGCTTGCGCTTGCGGGCTCTCACCCCAAGCCTGCACCATCTTGCGCTGTGCGCAGTAGCGTCTGGCTTCGGCAACCGGCTTCCTTCGAGCGTCGGCGGCACCGCGGCCCCCGCGCAAATCCCCAGCCAAACCAGTCCGGGCAGTTGAAGGAAGAAACAATTATGTCACAGACGGGACCGGATGTACTACTCCGGTTTTTTGATTACGGGAATCGGTTTTTTAAGGACGAATTCTAGCTGGCTCGCTCGCCGCTCGTCTTCGACGCGGGCGGCGTAGTCTCTGTGATTGCGCCGAGATCCTCTTTGCTTCGGAATCGCCGCCGCAGGATCCGCACTACCGTGCCGCGCGCTTCGATGTTTAACACGCGTCCCACGATGACCAGTTGCACACGCGGTGTCCACCGCACCACCAGTTCCACCGAACTGCCGGTTTGGAGCGGTTTGTCCCAGGTGATCAGAATGCTGTTGCGGCTCCAGTTCCGCGTCTTTCCCGCGCCGGCCCAGATCAAATGATTGGCGCCCCACAAATGGAAGAGATCGAATTCCACAGCCAGATCATAACGCTGATTCGCGCGCCGCTCGGCATGTTTTGCCTGAGCCGCGCCCGCTCCCGCCGCCGCGCCCGGTTCTGAATCCGGATGCTCCGAATCCGATGCCATATCGCTCCCTTCCGGTTAAAAAAGTAAAGCCGTTTCGGGAGTAAAACAACACTAGCAAAAGTTATCAGGTAAATAGCGCTGTGCGCGGGAATACGAATACTCGGGACTCGATACAGGAATCCCCTGTTGTGTTTTGGATCGAGGCCTGACCTGTTGATGCGGGAGCGGTCTCGCTTTCCGCTAAACTGAGAGTGGTTCGAGCCGGCTCCCCAGTGAATATGCCCGGGTGGCGAAATCGGCAGACGCAAAGGACTTAAAAAACTGCCGCTTGAAACCTCACCGGGCATAACCCTTTGCTATGCCCTGCTATAGCCGAAACTCACTAGCACGCCGTTTCACTCCGTCAGAACCTGTGATTACTACAACTGCCACTACATCGGGGGCTGGCAAAGACCCGGGGGTATGCTGATCTGTACAGGGGTGTCAACCTCCACCAAGCCGGGGGCACATCGCTATCGCATTCGCAAAAATTTACGGGAAAAAATTTGGAAGCCAGCCGCCAAGCCACTTCATGATGCAATCCTGACCTCTACTCTATACCCTTCATCCACCCTGCAACACTGCAATGGTTCAGGATGCTCCGTTGGTGTCTAAAATAAATGAGGTGGCCGGGAGGCTCAAATCCGATGCCCTCACAGCCATGGTGGTTGGGTGCGTAGTTGAGTTGAGCATCTGGTTGCGTGTGTATTTGGCTGACCTGGACCCTCTCACCGCAGGCCGCTATAGGTGGCTAGAATGGCTCCAAGAGCCGGGTGAGAAGAGCGCATATTTCGTTGCAGGACTAATTGCCAAGAACCCAGTGATGCTGTATTCGGCATCAGCCTTCGGTATTGCTGTTTTGATTGGCCTCTGGAGCGTGGCTGCTTTTACTGTGCTGAGGATCGTGAAGCACTTGTATCACTGAGCAACCCTGACTGCAACACTGCAAGGGTGGGCACCAGCTCACCGGCAATCACCAGTTTCACTGTGTGACACTCTGTGGCTTGCAAGTTCAAGCACCCACATTGAGTAGTCGGTTGCCCAACTCCGTGCCTCAAAGCAAATCCGCCTCCCATCCGGTGAGAATTGCGGATGGCGAAATTTTCCCAATCCATCGTTCCCGACTAGAAGCGGGTAACTCTGTCTCTTGCGTGAGGTGTCCGCAACCCAAAGGACGTTATCCCATACGAGACCTCTTGAAAGGAAGATTCTGACAAAATATTTCTCCCGCAGAAACACCACCAAGCTGTTGTCCTTGGACAGGCTCGGTGATGAATCCAACCCGGTGGATGTCAATTGAACAGCGTGGCCGTCCTTGCCGGTGAAGTAGATGTTTCCACCCCGTTCTTCCACTCTCGGTAACCCGGCAAGGGCATTTGTTCCATCGTCCAACGCCTGTGGTGCCGGTGTCCTCTGAGTCCTTACCGGAGGCTGTGTCACTCCACAGACGACTAGCTTGGTTGTGGCCACTACCCGAAAGTCAACATCACCCTTGGATGCATCTACCGTTTGGGAAAAAGGCTCCGCTTCCGGTGTGTCAATCTGAAGAGTGTAGATCCCTGGAGGAATGACAGGCGTGTCAAACTCCCCGTCCTTGGTCACTCTGGCGGTAGCAACCGTTTCACCTGTTACAGGCCGCTTAATCTTTACATCTGCATTCACCAGAGCCAATCCGCATGTGTCCGTTGCTTGGCCGGAGATGTGAACTGGCCTTGCTTCATTCGTTTGGGCAAACACGGTGCTCCAAGCCAATAGCAGCAGCACCACGATGGCCTGAACGGATTTCATTCAACCCCTATGCTACTCCCAATCACGGCAGTCAACTATATCCTCTGTGTGCGGTTCAACGCTGCAACGGTGGGCTGGCTTCCAAATCAACATCCATATAAGATCGACTCCATGAGGCTCATCTGCTGTGTTGCGGTTTGTGCTTTGGCCTTATGCGGATGTGGGAAGGACTGGACACCCAAGAGAATCGTTGCCATCACAGATTATGTTCCGCTGGCACGGCAGGCACGAACTGCTGGCGATGTGGAGATCAAATGCACTTTGGCCGCAGATGGCTCTGTCACCACGGCAGAAGTTATTAGCGGGCATCCGTTGTTGGGGGAACAGGCACGGAGGAATGCCCTTCTGTGGAAGTTTCAGCGGACATCTGTGCAAAGAGGAGGCAGCACAGTGACATTGAAGTATCAGTACCGCCTTGAAGGGGAACCGGTTGATCGTGTTCATACAGTTTTTGTCGTGGACCTTCCTAACACAATTCGGATCATTGCTCCAACGCCAACTTTTAATCCATGATGGGCTGACCCTTGCACCCTTGCACAGCAAAACAGGGATACGCACGGTTGTGAGGGATACGATAGGCTATGGATGGATGCAGCGATTCAGCGACATCTTCCATGCAGAGACGGCTGATGGTGAATCAGAGGCTAGGACACTGGACCAAATGGCCCAAGCTGCTGGTTGGACAGTCTTGCATCCAGGCGACAAAATCCATCTTGAGGAAGGCTTGGATTCCATCGTCATCAGTGGTGTGACGTGGAGCATCCATGATCTGGAACTGCTGGATGAATTGGCGGAACGTAAAACAGGAGATGTCGCTGTGTGGTTCTTCAATCCCGATCACGTTTTTCCCGATGAGCGAGTATTGCCGGGTGCGTCCCGCATGGTCCAGACTCCGGTATTGGCTGAATACGCAGGAAAAGACTTGGTTGCCTTCACATAGGGTGGCAGCCTATCTGGTGGAGTTATTGAGCGGATTCGCAACTTATTCCCTTACCGCCGTGGCCGGTGATTGTGACCACGCTTCTATCGCACATCGCCATGCAACACTGCAACGGTCAATGCCCCGAATCGAGTCTTTACTATTCCTTTGGTATGGTCAATACGGTAGTGCTGGCCTTTGCGAGTTGAAGTTTGGCCGCTGTCAGGTACTCTGGTTTGCAACCTAGAGCGAGAAGATATCGTTCAGCATGTTGCCAACTTTGAAAGCGAAGCGAGGGAACAGATTGCTCTTTGCCTTCCGGGGGATATACTTGCGTTGGCAGGCCAATGGCTGAGATGTCAACTAGCAAGGTGGTATGGCTCAGGTTGTGTAGTAGGAACCTGCGTATCATTTCCAAGGTGTTGCACAGCTTCTTGGCGCTTTCGGCTTTCCGTC
>CAZKQQ010000079.1:4126-24036 GCA_964554945.1 uncultured Solibacteraceae bacterium
GGGAGATATAACAGGGGCTTGAAAACCCAACTATTTCCCCTTCTGCTGGATCACTTTCTTTGCTCGTTTTGTAATCGCCTGATACTGGTCACAACAGGACACAACATGAACGACACTGCCGGGAGGAGCAGAATGACAACGGCATGGGCATTTGGCTGGCAGCTTCATTCCTTCATTTTAAATCAGCCCTGCCATACCCCTCCACCAGAGCGCAACACTGCAACGGTCAAATCAGTCCTGAATACCTGTATCTGCGGCCACTGTCAACCGGGAACTCGCAACGCTCCGTAGGCTCCTGCGCTTGGCGCACGAGTGGCGCTTAATTCAGCGCGTGCCAAAGATCAGGATGCTTCCAGGTGAGAGGGCCAGGGACTTCGTTCTGAGCCACAGGAGCAATTGTATTTGGAAATGGCTCCCCAACCCCTACGTGATGTGGCTCTTTTGATTTTGGACACCGGCTTGAGAATTGGGGAGGTTTTGGCCTTGCAGTGGCATGACATCCATTTGCAACCGGCTGACGGCGCTAAATTCGGCTACCTTCAGATCCGTGGAGGCAAATCCCGTAACGCCAAGCGCTCCTTGAGCCTGACGGACAGAATCCACGCACTACTGGACTCCCGCAAGCACACCGCAAAATCTGAATGGGTGTTCACAAACGAAGCTGGAGATGGCCCCTTGTCCGTGTACACTGCGGAATCTCAACATTCCAAGCTCCGCACCCTCCTGAAGCTCCCGGTTGAGTTTGTCATCCACGGCCTTCGCCACACGTTCTTGACCCGCCTTGGCGCGTCCAATGCCGATGCCTTCACGCTAATGAAGATTGCTGGGCACTCCACCGTGGCGATCTCTCAAAGGTACGTCCACCCAACTCCGGAGACGCTTGAGGCCGCATACACTGGACCCCACCACAAATCCCCTGTTAAGCTAAAGTCCGTAGTTTCAATGTGCCCGGGTGGCGAAATCGGCAGACGCAAAGGACTTAAAATCCTTTTCACCGCAAGGTGAGTGCGGGTTCAATTCCCGCCCCGGGCACCAACCCGATCCCGTAACGACAAATCAGTTTCCCCTGGCTGGCCAACTTCAACCCACCAATGTGGAGGAAACGGGACTCAGTCCAGCCAAGCCCTTAGTGTTGTTGTTCGACGGGCAAACAGTCCGGTCCTCGTGTCGCCACAACCGGAAAACAGGCCGGGAAGTGTCAATTTAATTAATCTCAATAAGATCCTAAAAACTGATTCAAACCCCGACCACTCATTTGCCTCGAAACCTGGCAACACATGATTAGGAAAACCCGTCCGCCGAGCCGCGGGGATTAATGCAGTCATAGCTGAAAACGCGGTTAGGACTTGCACAGTACTGTAACTAATCACCCCGGGTTTGGTTGGCATCCCGTGTGCTACCGGAGATGGTGGTACGCAAATGTTGCCGCGTATCGGACCCTTTGTTCGAACGGGGCAGAGAGAGGTTTCATTATGGCTAATTTCGTGGAATGCCCGCCGGAAGCAGGATATAACCCTCGCACCATCCATTACTGCGCTGTTTGCCGACGCCAGACATTGCACGAAATCATAAGCGTCAATGAGTCCGCCAGCATGAAATGCCTGCCTTGCGCCGATCAGGCGCTCTGCTTTGAACTCGACCGCGACTAGTCTGCCATGCTTGCTCCGGCCGGAAGGCTCCGATCCGGAGCAAGCGCTGAGTTACCCGTTGGCGTTACAGCTGCTTACATCCCGCCGCCGCCGCGAAACGTCCTCTCCTCTTCGCGCTCATCCCAGTAGGGCTTCGCGCCGTAATAGCTGTAGATCTGTGTTCTCCAGTTGGGGTCTGCCATATCGGGCCAATTGGCTTTGTCGAATCCCGGCGCGGCCTTCAACAGTTCCTTGTCTGCATCGAGAACGAAGCACTTCTCGTCTTCATCCAATGTGAGAGAGCCCCACGGGATGGCAAACAGTTTGTCGCCCAAGCCCAAAACTCCGCCGAACGACAGCACCGCATACGCCACCCGGCCGGTGGGCACATCGATCATGAGGTCCTGAATTTTGCCCAAGTCCTCTCCTTGTGGGTTTCTGACACGGTCGCCTGAGAGTGTGTCTGCCGACATTACCCGTCTGTATGCTTTGTTAGGGTCTTCTTTCTTTATGCTCCTTTGAGCCATGCAGATTCTCCTCCTCCCGGTAAAGAGCACGCCGCTTTCCCAAAACATCAATCCGCCAATCCCGGACGAATACTTACAGACCGGGACCCTGCCAATTCAGCGCTTTCGATAAGTATCGCTAGCCCTTTCGCTCCGGGGAAACTCCCGCTATCCTTGGTACGTCTTTGAGAAAGTGGGCGAAACTTCAATTATCGCTATAATGAGTGGGATGTCCGCCCGGGCCTCGTTGCTCGCCATTGCCGTTGGTCTCGTCTCAGTCGCGCACGCCGGCCCTATCTTGCAGTATGCAGGGCTCGATGCCGGCTATCGGCAAATGTATAACCTGCAGTTCGATCAGGCTCACCGTACTTTTGCCGAGTGGGAGAGGCTTCATCCCGAGGATCCCATGGGACCCGTGTCCGATGCCGCCGCGTACCTGTTCACCGAATTTGACCGCCTCCACATCCTGCAGTCGGAATTCTTTGTCAACGATGATCACTTTTATACCGATCGCACTCTTACCCCGGACTTAGAGCTAAAGCAAAAATTCATGGCCGCGCTGGACAAGGCATCCGCGCTTGCCCTCCGAGCGCCGCAAGATCCGGATGCCATGTTTGCCGCCGTTTTGTCGCTAGGCTTGCGCTCCGACTACCTGGCCCTGATTGAAAAGCGCTACACCGCCTCCTTTAAGGAGATGAAGGCTGCCCGCACCCAAGCCGAGCAGTTGCTGGCTTCGCATCCTGACTATTACGATGCCTGGATCGCCATTGGCGTGGAGAACTACATGTTGAGCGTCAAACCGGCGCCGTTGCGCTGGTTGTTGCGTCTCAGCGGCGGCCAGACCGATCGTGCTTTGGGAATTGAAAAACTGCGCCTCACCGCGGAAAAAGGCCATTATCTATCGCCTTTCGCCCGGCTGCTGCTGGCGGTCGCCGCGCTCCGCGATCGCGACAAAGGCCGCGCCCGCGATCTTCTCGCCGCCTTGGCCCACGAATTTCCCAATAACCGCCTGTACGTCCAGGAATTGGCTTCCCTCGCCGACTGATTCCCCGCACACAGCCGCGATCGTACCTACGGAACCGCGACCGTCACGGAAGCGGACCTTCACCGCCGCGCCTCAAAAAACCCCTGCAGCAACTCCACGCATTCGGCGCCAAGCAGTCCTTCCACAACCTCAACCCGATGGTTCAGCACCTCCGAATCAGCCACCTGAAATTTGCTCCGCACGCCGCCGAATCGCAGATCCCGCGCCCCGAAAACCACCCGCGCCACCCGCGCCGCCACCAGCGCTCCCGCGCACATCACGCACGGCTCCAGAGTGCAATAAAGCGTTGCTCCTTCCAACCGGTAGTTGCCGATTTGTTCCGCCGCCTGCCGCAGCGCGAGAATCTCCGCGTGGGCCGTGGGATCGCTGTTCGCAATCGGACTGTTTCGGCCTCGCCCGATGATGCCGCCCCCGCGCTCCACCACGGCGCCAACCGGAATTTCGCCGGCAGCGGCCGCCTCCCGCGCGAGACGCAGCGCCTGCTGCATGCACTGCTCATCCCAGCCGAGGCGTTCCCGGTCCATTTGCTTATAGTAAGCTCGGAGCATGGCTGAATTGGAGATTCATCATGAAAGCGAGCATGCCATCGACCCCACTGGTCAAAGTGTTGGCGTGCTGGCCGCGATCCTCGCCGTTCTGCTGGCGATTGTCACCATCGCTTCCCACCGCACCCATACCGCCGCCATCATTCACAAGTCCAGCGCCAACGACGCGTGGCAGCACTATCAATCCACCCGCGTGAAATATCACAACCTGGAGCTCGGTGAGAACCTGCTGGCGGTTATCGGCACCCAAAACCAGGCCACCGAAAAAATGCTCGCCGACTATAATAACCAAAAGAAAAAATACGAGAAGCAGCAGGAGGAGATCTCCGCCGAAGCGCAAAAGGCCCAGGAGGAAGCCGAGCGCGACGAACGCCGCGCCCTCCGCTACGACCTCGGCGAAGGCCTGCTCGAAATCGCCCTCGTTTTGAGTTCCCTGTTCTTCATCTCCCGCAAAAAGATGTTCCCCGTGATGGGCGTGCTTGCCGGCCTCACCGGAATTGTAATCGCCTCTACCGGCCTCCTGATCTGAGCCTGATAGAGAGCCGCGCGCGTCAGCAAGCGGACCCTGTCCGCCCTAATGCCGGAAGTGCCGCACCCCCGTAAACACCATCGCCACCCCCAACCGGTCGGCCGCTTCGATCACCTGGCTGTCGTTCACGGATCCGCCCGGCTGAACGAATGCCGTCGCTCCGTGCTTGACTGCTTCTTCGACACCATCCGGGAAAGGGAAAAACGCATCCGACGCCACCACGGTGCCCACCAGCGGCAGCACCGCTTTCATCGCCCCGATCTTCGCCGAATCCACGCGGCTCATCTGCCCCGCTCCCACTCCGACTGTCTGCCCCGGCCGGGCATAGACGATCGCATTCGACTTGACGTGCTTGGCCACCTTCCATCCGAATTCCAGCGCCGCCCATTCTGACTCCGACGGCGTCCGTTGCGTCTTCACCGTCATCGCTCCCCGCTCCACCTTCGCCAGATCGGCCGTCTGCACCAGGAAGCCGCCCGTGATCGACTTGAGCACCAGCCGATCCCGTCCCGCCGCCACGCGCAGCAGCCGCAAATTCCTCCTGGCGCCTAAAACCTCGAGCGCCTCGGGCGAATAGCCCGGCGCCGCTATCGCTTCGATGAACGTCTTCGCAATCTCGCGTGCCGTTTCCTCATCGACCGGCCGGTTGAAACCCAGCACGCCTCCGTAAGCCGACACCGGATCGCATTCAAACGCCTTGCGGTACGCCTCAGCCAGCCGGTCCTGCTCGGCGCACCCACACGGATTCGTGTGTTTGATGATCGCCGCCGCCGGCCGCTCGAACTCGCACACCAGTTGCCACGCTGCGTCGAGATCCACCAGGTTGTTATAAGAGAGCTCCTTGCCCTGCAGTTGCTCGGCCCCGGCGATCCCTCGTCCTCGCGTTCCATACAGCGCCGCTGATTGGTGCGGATTCTCTCCGTACCGCAGATCCATCATCTTGGGCGCGCGCATGCTCAAATCCAGCGGCAGCGCGTCACCATGGTCTACCTGTTCCAGCCGCGCGCTGATCGCCGTGTCGTAATCGGCCGTGGTTCGAAACGCTTTCTTCGCCAGCCGCCATTTGGTCTCGCGCGACAAAGATCCGCCACCCGCCCGCAGCTCTTCTACAAGGCCGGCGTAATCTTCGGGCGACACCACCACCGCTACGTCTTGATAATTTTTCGCCGCCGCGCGGATCATTGTCGGCCCGCCAATATCGATATTCTCGATCAGTTCTTCCAGGCTGGCGCCGCTCTTCGCTGCGACATCCTCAAACCGGTACAGATTCACCACCACCATATCGATCGCCGGGATGCCATGTTCGGCGATCGCCCGCATGTGCTCCGGTTTCTGGCGCATCGCCAGGATGCCGCCCGCCACTTTCGGGTGCAGCGTTTTGACTCGTCCGTCTAGCATCTCCGGAAATGCCGTCACCTCCGACACTTCCCGCACCGCAATGCCGTTCTCCCGAATCAGCCGCGCCGTGCCCCCCGTCGAAATCAGTTCCGCCCCTAGCCCGCTCAGGTGCCGCGCAAAGTCCACCAATCCGGTCTTGTTTGTCACGCTCAGAAGTACGCGCTGAATCTTGCTCATCTACTGGCACAATACCAAAACGACACGCCCCATAAAATGAGTCACAATTATCCGAAATTGAGCTAGCATTGAATCATGGGCCACTTTGCGTGGAGTGCGGAAAACGAAATCTTCATCGCGCAGATCGACGCGGAACATCGCCAGTTGTTCCAAATTGCCGAAGGACTCGAAGGTGCAATCGAATCCAAAGCGCAGCCGGCTGAAATTCGGGAGCACCTGCATGCCCTCGCTACTCACATCGACGAACATTTCTCTCATGAGGAATGGCTCATGCAGTCGGTCCGCTATCCCTCCTTCGGATGGCATCGGCAGCAGCATGACACCGCGCGCCGCCGGCTCAAGCTGTTCGTCCCACTGATCGAAGACGGAAATCCCGAAGCCGTCGACGCCTTCCTGGAGTTCCTCTCCGGATGGCTCACCGATCACACCAGTGTCACCGATCGCATGATGGCGGCATTTGTGCGGAACTACGAGCGGGCGCATGCCACCAGCGCCTTGGACCGATGGGGCGCCCCCCATGTGCGTGCGGCCACCGCGCCGCCCACCCGCCACTCCGTGGATCTCGGCCCTTTTCCGAAAACTCTCCGGTTCTGCAAAACGTGCGGCAACCAGACTACCCACGAGATGCGCCCCAGCGGCTTACTGTGCCGTAATTGTGCCGAGCGATCCGTCGGCGCCGAACTCGACCGCGACTGAGCTAACCCATACAGCTGGTTACAATCGAAGCGATTTTCGAAAAAATCGTGTTCGTCGAAGCGCTGAGTCCCGGCATCGCCGCTACCGCCGCTACCGCCACCATACCGACCCCCAACGCGTATTCCACCAGGTCTTGTCCCTGCCGGTCTTTCCAGAACTTCTTGATGTAGAGCTTCATCCGCCCTCCTTTACTATTCGCAGAGAGGAATCCCTACATGGTTCAATCTACAGCGGCATTTGCTACCGGGCCATTCGTGAAATCGCTGAGACCGCTTCGTAATCTACATTAGAAAGGAGGTGCCTCCGAAATAGATCTATTCCTAAGCGCCCGGGTTCCCATCCCAGACGTATCTCTCATCGAGGATCTGTGTTGATACGTTGACTTTCCACATAGGTGGAAAGTAGCCTAGGATACTTGGCGCGCGCGCATCTGCGTCCCACCCCGGCCAAAATCGAACTCCAGCACCCAGGAACTCGCCAGCGCGCTGCCCCCTTCAGTCGCCGGCGCAAATTTCCAGCGCCGCGCCGCCTGCAGTGCCGCCGTGGCAAAGTACCGGCTCACCCGCGGAGTTTCCAGTTTCGTCTGCACAACCTTCCCGGACGAATCCACCCGAACTCTTACCCGCACCTTGACGCTGCCTTGAATCGTGCTTAGTGCTTTCGGCGATACAGCCGGCCGGGCTTCCTGCTTGACCTTCGCTTGAACCCGCTTGGCAGGTTCGGCCGCCGGCTTTTCCTCAGGAGAGGCCGGCTGAGCAACCGGCGCCGCTTCCTGCCGCGCCGTAGCGGGAGGCGGTGCATTCGGAGCCTCCGCCATCGGACGTGATCGCAGGAACAACGCACCCGCTACCACCACAACCGCCACCGCGCCCGCCACCAGAGCGGTGGTCTTCCGTTTAACCGGGCCGCCCAGGGGCTCCGCAGCACGTTCGATTGCTGGCGCCGCCGCAGGCTCCTTCCCCGACAACCGCGCTGAAATTTGCGAAACCGTCCACCGTTTTTGCGGATCTTGCTCCAGACAATGACTGGCGATATCCCGAAACATCTCCGGCAGTTTCGCCGGCAGCACCGCGTCGCCGGCCCCATCCCAGACGGGCAATTGCTGCGTCAGCATCTCGACCAGCGTCACTCCCACCGACCACACATCGGTCGCCGGCGTGATCCGCCCCTCCGTGATCTCCGGCGCGTCGTACGACCCTCTCATGCCGGTCAAGCGGCTCGCCTCCCCGCTCCGCCGCAGCCCGTCGCTTGAGATCTTCAGTTTCTCGGCTGCCGACAGGATGTTGCTGGGTTTGATTCGGCCGTGCACCAGGCCGCGGCCGTGCAGGTATCCCAGCGCGTCCAGCACCGGCGCTAGTGTCTCGCTGGCTTCCTCCTGCGATAGCGATCTCCCGGGGACGAAGTTTGACAGAACTTCATCTGCGAACTCCATCACCACATAAGAAAGCGGTGTGCCGTCCAATTCCGCCCGTCCGGTGCGCAAAATCCGCAGCAGATGAGGATGCGATAAATCGGATCCCGGCTCGTTACGCGCTTCGCCCGCCCGAACCTTGATGACGGCCTTCTGCCCCTTCGATTCGGTCGCGAACACGCCGCCGTGCTCGGTGCCGCCCAAATACCGGTCCAGACGGAATTGGCCGTCCACCACTTGACCTTGCCACTGAGCCCAATCGTATGTCATTTCGTGGGGCAGGTCGAAATCTACCCGTTCGGGACCTGCCGTTCCTACGCCAGCGCGCCGCGCGCGAGATCTAATTCGAGCCGTGTCCGAGCGTGCCGCTGGGTACCGCCAGTTGCGTCTTCAGCCACGCCACAATCATCGGTTCTAGCTCGGCGTTCTTCGCGAACATCGGCACTCCATGTTCGGTGCCGTTATAGATCTTCACCGTCGAGTGCGGATTCTTCGATGCTGCTACGGCTTCTTTGATTCCCGTCGCCGCGCCGGTATCGCCTTCGCTCGCCGCGCCGAATACCGGCAGGGCCGTAGCGGAGGAAAGATATGCCTTGGTAGCGTCCGTCGCCTGTCCCGACAGCAGCATCAATGCCTTGATCTCATGATGCCGCGCCGCCAGATCCGAAGACTGCGTCACGCCGCAGCTCGCCCCGCCCGCCGCGAGTTTCGATTTGTCGACGCCCTTTTGGCTCGTCAGAAACGCATACGCCGCATCGACATCGCTTGGCCACTTCTCTTGCATGATCTTGCGGCGCTCCTCGGCATCCGTCGGACGGGTCCCGCTTTCCCCGAAGCCGCGAAAATCCATCGTGAGCACGTGGAATCCCGCGCCCGCCAGGTCCTGCGCCAGCCCATCCCAGGCATGCCGGTCCATATTGCATTGGTGTAGGAGAATCATTCCTGGCCCCGGCCTGCCCGAAGAAAAGTACGTGCCCTTCAGATTCGTTCCATCGGGCGCTTTGATGTCCACGTCCTTTTTCTGGACGTCTGCCGTCCAACCCAGCGACACACTCAGCGTGGCCGCCGCTGCAAGCGTCAGTAATCTCATGGAGCCCTCCGTGGCAGCCATTATATCGTCCCTCTTGGCTGTCGCCTGTCGGCCATTTGATATAGAATGTTCCACCGTGAACCCTCGTCGCTTATGGAATGCGGCCCTCTTGCTCGGAGCCACCGTTTTGCTGGCCGCTCAGCCGCGGCCTTCGGTACCCCGATTGCCCGACGGGCATCCCGACCTGGGCAACGGCAAGGGCGTCTGGTCTCCCCGGATCGTCGACGACATTTCCGGAAACGGCCGTGGCGAGAAGGACGAGAAGACCCGCGCGGCCCAAATGAAAATGGTCGACCAGCGCATCGACGTCCCCTTCCAGCCCTGGGCCAAGGAAGTCTACGAGCAGCATGAATCGACTCTTTCCAGGGACGATCCCGAAAGCTTCTGTCTGCCGCCCGGAATTCCGCGCATGATGAACACTCCGTTCCCCATGCAGATCTATCAACTCTCCGACCGCATCCTGCAGGTCTACGAAGGCGGCGCCCACATGTGGCGCATCATCTATATGGATGGCCGCCCTCATCCCAAGGCGACGGAGTTGAATCCCACGTACCTGGGACATAGCGTCGGTCACTGGGATGGCGACACGCTGGTGGTGGACGCTGTCGGATTTAATGACCGCACCTGGCTCGATGCCGCCGGCCATCCCCACACCGAACAGTTGCACGTCATCGAGCGATATACCCGTACCGGCGAAAACAATCTTCACTATCAAGCCACCATCGACGATCCCGGAGCCTACACCAAGTCCTGGACTGTCGGCTGGAACATTCCGTGGCAGGCCGGGTGGGATCCGCTCGAATACGTCTGCCAGGAAAACAACCGCGATGTCGGAGTCAACGGCCACATGGTTGGATTGAGGCCGGGAGAGAAACACCCCTGAAAGGAATTTGGATGCGCCTGAAAACTTTTCTCATCTGTGTAATCGCGATCACCGTCGCCGCCCAGACCAAAGTGACCACGCAAAACCTGGGCCTCGTGGGCGACCGCTTCAAGCCGCTGAAGTATGACGAAATGACCCCCGAGCAGAAGACCATGGTCGACCATCTGCTTGCCGGCGAGCGCGGCGGCATGGGCGGACCGTTTAACGTACTTCTGCGCAGCCCCGAAATGGGCGACCTGGGCCAGCAGCTCGGCGCCCGCATGCGTTTCCACAACGCGCTGCCGGACAACGTGCGCGAGACCGTCATCATCTTGACCGGCCGCTGGTGGATGGCGCAATACGAATGGACCGCGCACAAGCGCCTCGCGCTCCAGGTGGGAGTGAGCCCTGCCGTAATCGACGCGATCGCCGTAGGCAAGCGCCCCACCGGACTGGACCCGAAAATGGAAGCAGCCTACAATTTCATCACCGAGCTGTACAAAACCCGCCAGGTGAGCGACGCCACGTTCCAGGCCGCCAAAGCGCAATTCGGCGAGCGCGGCATCGTTGACATGATCGGCACCAGCGGCTGGTACGACATCGTTTGCAAAGCCTTGGACGTCGACCGCTACCCATTAGCGAACGGCGCACAGGCCGAGCTGAAGCCCCTGGCCAACCCGTTCCCATAGGGCTTCCGAGCGGTTCAAGGCCGTTCGTTACGCCATTGCCAGTAGATTCGCTGCTCGGTGGGACTGAGTTTCCGAAAATCCCGGTGCCGCCGGTGAGTGACAAGCACCCATCGGTCATAATACGCGCGTTCGCGATCATTCCAAACGTGGTATTTGGCGGCATTCGAGTCATACGCCCGAAATTGCGAACCCGCTTGGATGGCGCATCCGGTATTCAGCACTAATATGGAAAAGGCTCCGCACAAGAGAGAATCACGGAGTAATAGTTTGGCAGATGTCACGTCGGCCCTCACCAGTGCCTAGCATTTTCACTTCCTAACACCCAATCGAGTCCTGGACCACGCGCAACCATCCCGTACTGGTTCCAAGTCGAGAATCACACAGAGATACCTAACCGGGAAAGACCAGCGGCGTTCGTCTTCCGCTACTTCTTTTTGGACGAAGCGCCCTACTCGTAATACTCCGGCGCGATCTTCCGTTTAGCCGACGCCGAAGCATCGTGCTGGATCCACAACTGCGCATTGTTCTTCTTCACGAACTCCTCAATCGACTCCCGGCTCTTCGCCGTCTGCGCCGCGTCAAAATCGAACGACGGCACCTTGTGCATCGTCATCTCTTCCGGATAGTGATAGAGATCCCCCGACAACAGCACCGGCCCCGTCTTCGCCATCTTCAGGAATAGCGACTGGTGCCCCGGCGTATGCCCCGGGCTGAACTTGATTACCACCGTCCCGTCGCCGAACACGTCATGGTCCTCATTCTTGATCACCATCGTCTTGGCGTTCTTCAGCTCGGTATACGTCGCCGGGTTCGGCGTTCCCGCGCCCTTCTTCTCGTTCGCCGGTCGCGGCGCGAACATGGCGTCGCGCTCCACCTGCTGCACCAGCCACGTCGATGTGCCCGCCAATGCGTTGGCGTTGGCCACGTGATCAGTGTGATAGTGCGACAGCGCCACATACGTGATATTCGCCGGCGTATATCCCAGCGCCGCCAATTGCGGCAGCAGCGGCCGCGTCACCGTGAACGCCCCTTGCTTGGTCGGCGTTCCGTCCGTCTTCACCGCGCTGTCGGGAATCTCGCCCGTATCCCACAGTAGCGACCCGCGCGGATGCACGATCAGGAAGCACGGCGTCACCATATCGGTCGTCGCCAGATCGCCGTCCTTGAAGCCAAACGCCGCCGCGCCGACTCCGGTGATCACGCCGCAATCGAGCACATACAGCCGCACCGATTTCACCGCTTGCGGACGCTTCGATTGCGCGCTGCTGAACGGCAAGACAGCCAGCGCGACGAACGCCGCTGCCGGCGGGACCAAACGGAGGATTCGAGAGAGCATGGGGATTAGAATATCATTCCGGGCATGCTGCTATACAATGTCCCCATGTCCCGGCACCGCCTCGCTTCCCTGCTCCTTCTCTGCGCGTTAGCCTTGCTGCCCTCTCTCCGCGCGCAGCCCGCGGCGCCTGCCGATACTTCAGCCTCGGGGCTCTGCTCCGACCGCGCCGTTACTGTCGCGGCGCCGCTCGCGAAGGCCTGGAATGGATGGAGTCCCTCCGTCACCAACACGCGTTTTCAGAATTCGGGCGCTGCCGGTCTCACCATCGACCAGGTCAGCCGCCTGAAGCTCAAATGGGCTTTCGGCTTTGACGGCGATATGATCGTTTTCTCGTTGCCCTCCGTCATTGGCAACAACCTCTTCGTTGGCAGCGCCTCGGGCAAGGTGTACGCGCTCGATGCTCAATCCGGCTGCACCCACTGGACCTATCAAGCCGCCTCTGCCGTCCGTCCCGCGATCGTGATGGCGCCTCTGCCCGATTCCGCCTTCGCCCTCCTGTTCGGCGATCGCAGCGGCTGGTTTTATTCCGTGGATGCGGCCACCGGCCGGCTCCTCTGGAAGAAGAAAGTAGACGATCACCCCGCCGCGCGGGTCACGGGTACGGCGGTCGTGCAGGACGGCGTCGTCTACATCCCCGTCGCGTCGGCCGAAGAGACCTCGGCCCGCGCCGAGAACTATGTCTGCTGTTCCTTCCGCGGCAGTGTCGTCGCGCTCCGCGTGCCGGATGGTTCGCAGCTTTGGAAGACCTACATGATCTCCGAGGAGGCGCGCCCGCTCGCCGCCAATCCGACCGGCGTGGAGACTTGGGGTCCTTCGGGCGCCGGCATCTGGTCCGCGCCCACCATTGATGCGAAGCGGGGCCTGCTCTATGTCACGACCGGCGACAACTACTCTCCGCCGGCAACTGCCATGAGCGATGCCGTGGTCGCCATCGAGCTGAAGACTGGCCATATCGCGTGGACCCGACAGACCATCCCTGGCGACGTCTTCAACGGTAACTGCCAGGTGAAGAACACCTGTCCCGGCCCCGATTACGATTTCGGATCGTCCCTCATTCTCGAACACGTCGATGACCATGACATTCTGCTGGCCGGCCAAAAGTCCGGCATGGTCTACGGACTCGATCCCGACAACAAAGGCCAGATCCTTTGGCAGGTGCGCGTCGGAAAAGGCGGCGTGAATGGCGGCGTCCAGTGGGGCATGGCCAGTGACGGCAAACAGCTTTACGCCGCCACTTCCGACGTAGTCCGCCGCGGCGCTGCCGGCTACGATCCCAAGCAGGGCGGCGGCCTCACCGCCCTCCGCATCCGCGACGGAGAAAAGGCCTGGTACGCCGACCCTCATCCCTGTGGCGATAAACCGGGCTGCAGTCCCGCCCAATCCGCCGCCGTCTCCGCCATTCCCGGTGTCGTCTTCTCCGGTTCCCTCGACGGCCATTTGCGCGCCTACTCCGCCGAAGACGGCAAAGTCCTCTGGGACTTCGATACTGTCCGCGATTTCCCAACAGTGAACGGAGTCAAAGCCGGCGGCGGTGGTGTCGATGGCCCCGGTCCAGTCGTCGCCAATGGCATGCTCTACATCGGCTCTGGCTACGCCCGCACCGGCGGCATGGGCGGCAATGTCCTGCTCGCCTTCGCGCCCGGCGAGTAAGCCCGATACCCGGCGATTGTTCCCCGACCCTAAACTTCCCCTGCTGCTCACCCGATAGATTTAGGTCGGAGAAGCATGCGCACGCTCAGAACGCGTATCATCGGCGGAATCGCTATCGCTGTCCTCATTCCCTTCCTCATCGGCCTTACTGGCATCCTCAACCTCCGCAGAATAGCCGATGCCGACCAGACCCTGTTTCGTGTGGGGACCGCTCCATTACCCGTCCTTTCGAATATCGCCGTTAGCTTCCAGAGGATGCGCATTGCCTCGCGGGATATGCTCGCCGCTTCCGACAAGACCGCGGAATCAAAGTTTGCCGCACAACTCGAGACACTCTCTTCCAACATCGACAAGCTCACCGCCGAATATGCCGGCAGCGGCCTTTCACGCGAGGAAACGCCCGCCTTCGACCGGTTTTCGGCCGCGCGCAGAACCTACCTCGGCTACGTTGCGCGGCTCGTCGCACTGGCGCGAGCGAATCGCGATTCCGACGGGTGGGCTGTTTTGAACAGCGACGTCTATAATTCCGCGGTTAATGAGCAATCCGCCGCGATTACCCAGCTGGAATACCTGCAGATCCAGCAGGCGAAACAGATTATCGAGCATAACGGCGTGCTGGCGCGGCGCGCCGGGTGGGAAATCGCAGTGATCATGCTCCTCGCCGCGGCGTTCTGCCTCGGCGGAGGTCTGCTGTTCGATCGCATGGCGGCCGCCAGTGCGCGTGTCCACAACGCTTTGGGTAAAAGCGAGCACCGGTTCCAGCTCGCTTCCCGCGCCACCAATGATGGCCTCTGGGATTGGGACTTGGTTACCAGCCAAGTCTGGTGGAACGACAACTTCTATACCAAGTTCGGATACGCTCCGGGTGCATTCGAACCTACCTTTGAGACCTGGAAAAGCCTGATCCATCCAGATGACCTGCAACGCGTAGTCGCCAGTTTCGCCGCCGCTTTGGAAGGAGATGCCGTGGCCTGGACCGAAGAGTACCGGCTTCGACGCCGCGACGGAACCTTTGCCAACGTCTTCGACCGCGCCTGTCTCCTGCGTGATGCCAGGAATCGGCCCGTCCGGATGGTCGGCGCCCTGATGGATATCACTTCGCGTAAACAAGCGGAGCTGGAACTAAAACAGGCCCGGGAAGCCGCCGAATGCGCCAGCCGCGCCAAAAGCGAATTTCTTGCCAACATGAGCCACGAAATCCGCACTCCCATGAACGGCATCATCGGCATGACTGAGTTGGCCCTCGATACCGAGCTCACCCCCGAGCAGCGCGAATATCTCGGCATGATCAGGTCCTCCGCGGATTCTCTGTTGGGTATCATCAACGATATCCTCGACTTTTCCAGAATTGAAGCGGGAAAGCTCGACCTGGATCTGGCGGACTTCGCTCTGCCGGATATGTTGGAGCCGGCGTTGAAAACCCTTGCCATTCGCGCCCACCAGAAAGGACTCGAACTCAATTGCCATCTGCCGCCCGAGTTACCTCGGTATGTCGTCGGCGACGCAGCTCGCCTGCGGCAGATCGTCATCAATCTCGTCGGTAACGCCATCAAGTTCACTGAGTGGGGCGAGGTGACATTGGGCGTCGGCCAGGAATCCGACGACAATGGAAGACCGTGGCTCCACTTTCGTGTGCAAGACACCGGAATCGGGATTCCTGCGGAAAAACAAAAGGCGATCTTCGAACCGTTCAGCCAGGCCGATGGCTCCATCGCGCGCCGCTACGGCGGAACAGGCCTGGGTCTTACCATCTCGCGCCGCCTGGCGGACGCGATGGGCGGCCGATTCTGGCTGGAGAGCACTCCCGGTCAAGGCAGCACGTTCCATTTCAGTATTCCGTTCTTGGCGGGCCAGCCATCCGAAAGAGAATTCCGAAAACCCGTGGAGCTGGAAAATCTTCCTGTCCTCGTCGTGGACGACAATTACACCAACCAGCGTATCCTCCAGGAATTCCTCCTCTCCTGGCGCATGCGCCCGACTCTCGCCGGTGATGCCCAATCGGCGCTCAACCATTTGCATCATGCGTTGCATGCCGGTCATCCATTCCCTTTGCTCCTCGTCGACGCAAATATGCCGGAAACCGACGGCTTCACCCTGGTCGCCCGGATCCGGCAAAATCCTCGTTTCGCCGGGGCGACCATCATGATGCTCACCTCCGCCGGCCACGTCGGCGATGTCGAGCGCTGCCGGAAGCTCGGTGTTGCGGCGTATCTCACCAAACCGATCGGCCAGGCGGAACTGCAACAAGCCATCGTGAATGTCCTCGGCGTACGGCAGGAGCGCACCGGTCCTCCTCCACGCACGCCGCACCCCGTGTCACCGGACACGCAGGCACTCCATGTGCTGTTGGCCGAGGACAATCTAATCAATCAGCGCCTCGCCGTTCGGCTTCTGGAGAAACACAACTGCCAGGTTGAAGTCGTCCCCAATGGTCGTGAGGCGCTCCAAAAGCTCTCCGGGGGCTGCTTCGATCTGGTAATTATGGATGTCCACATGCCGGAGATGGATGGCTACGAAACTACTGCCGCGATCCGCCAACGTGAGCGGAATAGCGGCCGCCACATACCCATCCTTGCCGTCACCGCCTCCGCCCTCAAGACCGATCAGGAGCGTTGCTTGGAGGTGGGAATGGACGGCTATATTTCCAAACCCATTCGGAGCGAAGACCTCTACCGCAAGATCGACGAACTCGTCGGCGCCCTTACTCCTCACGCAGAGCGATAGCTGCGCGTGATCGGCCTTCTTGACGTCAACCCACATTCAGCGCAAAGCCCTCCCTTTGACAACGATTGCCGGTGTGGTTAGACTGTCAGGCGGTCGGTTACGAGGGGAACCCCGGGTGAAAGGAGTCCACGTATGATCCATTCCATGTTGAATTTGCGCCGAAATTCCGCTGTCGCCGTGCTGACGCTGGGCGCGCTCTGCGGCCTTCCGGCACTCGCCGCGGACCTGTCCCAGTCGTCCGCGCAGCCCACGTTCGCCAAAGACATTGCTCCCATTCTTCAGGAAAAGTGCCAGGAGTGCCATCACAAAGGTTCCATGGCGCCGATGTCGCTGGTCACCTATGAAGAAACCCGTCCCTGGGCCAAAGCCATCCGGGAGCGCGTAATCACGCGCCAGATGCCGCCGTGGCACATCGATCCGACGGTCGGCGTCAAGAAATTCAAGAATGATATGTCGCTGTCGGACGAGCAGATCGCCACCGTCGCCCGCTGGGTCGACACGGGCGCGCCGCTCGGCAATGCGAAGGACATGCCGGCTCCGAAAACCTGGCCCGCCGCCGATGAGTGGAAGGCCGCGAAAGAACTGGGGCAGCCCGACCTCGTTATCAAGTCCGAGCCGTACACCATGGCCGCGCATCACCAGGATGTCTGGTGGCGACCGCTCTCGAACATCCCCGTCACCGAGGCGCGCTGGGTGAAGGCCGTCGAAATCAGGCCGAGCACTTTGGCCGCCCGCAAGACCACCCACCATGCGGTGGCCTATCTGGCACAGGATGACCCGGATTCCATCCTGCCCGGCACCACCGCCGAATTGCGCGGCCGCGCCATGCTCATGGAATGGGCGATCGGGAAGGGCTATGACCTTTACCGTCCCAACACCGGCAAGCTCCTGATGCCCGGCTCCCAGATTTCCTGGGACATTCACATCCACGCCGTCGGTGAACAGATCGTGGATCAGGTCGATCTCGGCATCTGGCTTTATCCGAAGGGCGAGGAACCGAAATACCGCACGTATCTCACGCCGTTCCAGGCCGTCAAGGGTTCCGACCGCGGCCGCCTCGTGGACATCAATCCGAACACAATCGCCGAGTTCCAGAACTACACCGTGTTGCCGCGGCCCGCGATTCTGGAGAATTTCCAACCGCACATGCACCTCCGCGGCAAGGCGATGGAAGTCGAAGCCATCCTGCCGGACGGCAGCACGCAGGTGATCAGCTACGTGGGCAAGTTCAACTTCAACTGGATGACGAACTACATCTACGACGATGAAGCAGCCCCCGTGCTGCCGAGGGGCACCATCATCAAGGTGACCGCGTGGTACGACAACACGCGCGCCAACCCGAATAATCCCGATCCGGATCAGTGGGTCGGATTCGGCGACCGTACGGTGGATGAGATGGGGCATGCGTGGATGAACGTTACCTACATCAGCGACGAAGACTATAACGCGTGGGCCGCTAAGCACGGCAAGAAACAGATCAGCGACGCGCGCTCCGCACGGTAGACATGTTCGCAAGATTCTGGAAACTGGCCGGGCTCGCCGGGGCCTGCGCGATGGTGCTCCCGGCACAATCGTTGCCCCTCGAGCCGCGGCATGAATTCGGCGCCAGCGTGACGGGCGCGTTCGAAGGCTGGTTCAAGAACCCGGACGGCACGTTCAGCCTGCTGCTGGGGTACTTCAACCGGAACTCGGATCAGGAGATTGATATTCCGATCGGGCCGAACAATCGCATCGAGCCCGGCGGCCCTGATCGCGGCCAGCCGACGCACTTCCTCGCTGGCCGGCAGTGGGGCCTTTTCGCTGTCAAAGTGCCGGCCGATTTCGGCGACAACAAGATCACCTGGACAATCGTGGCGAACGGGCAGACCATGGCGATTCCGGCGAGCCTGAAAGTGGATTATGAGATCTCGCCGTTCGAAGAAGCCGCCGTGCACAACTCACCGCCGGTTGTCAGCTTCGACGAGCACGGGCCGACCGTGCAGGGGCCGCAGGGCCTAACGGTGGATCGCACTGCGAAGGTGGGCACGCCGCTAGCCTTGACGGTGTGGCCGTCGGATGACGCCAAGCTGACCACGTCATCGGGCGCGCCGCCCCGGAATCTGGGCGGTCCCGTAGTGCTGACCTGGAGTAAGTACCGCGGACCCGGCGAGGTCAAGTTTGCCAAGACGAAGCCGGATGTCGAGAAGATCCAGCGCAAGGACGTGCAGGCGGCGTTCACGGGAAAATCGACCACGACTGCGATGTTCAGCCAGCCCGGCGAGTACATGCTCAACGTGACCGCCAACGATTATTCGGGTGAAGGCGGCGGCGGGTTCCAGTGCTGCTGGACAACGGCGAAGGTGAAGGTTACGGTCAAACCGTAACGCCCGCCTCCGGACAGTCGCGGTTCTGTGTGAAGGCTGAGCGGCCGTCAGAGAGCGGCGACTGACACTCGGAATAACTCACGCTCGCCG
The DNA here is from genome assembly GCA_964554945.1 of uncultured Solibacteraceae bacterium. Lineage (GTDB taxonomy): Bacteria > Acidobacteriota > Terriglobia > Bryobacterales > Bryobacteraceae > PSRJ01. The sequence goes on from CAZKQQ010000079.1 coordinate 22,866, forward strand.
GCATGGTGCTGCAGGGTGTACTTGCCTGCGCCGATGACTTGATCGAAGACGCTTCGGATTACCGGCTCCAGCGATTTCCAGGTCGCCTCATTATTCGGCGCAAGCATGCGATCGTTGACCGTCACTTCCCAGGCATTACGGTTGAAGTGGAGCTTGCCTGAGAATTCTGGCTCCTGCTCGAGCAGGGCGGCGGCGGAGCCGGCGGACTTTACAGCTTGGTGAAGACGATCTTCGACCGAACCATTCAGCGCGGTGCGGCGGTTGTAGACCAATCCGAGTCTGCCCTTGCCTTCGTCAAGGCCGTAGATCGCGTCGTGGCAGACGAGGATTATGCCAGGGCCGGAGGGGACGTGCTCATAATCGGAGACGTCGATCATCATCTCGGGCAGGCTCTTGTTTTGGATCCAGCGGTGAAACACTGGGATCGCATCGCGCAGCTTGGGGTGGCTCTCCGGAGCGGCGAACAGCTTGACACGAAAATGCTGGATCTCCATCAGACGAACGCCGGCACTTTCTGCGTACTCAACCGGCCATAAAAGGCGTGCGCGGCTTCGATGAACAGCTGTGCTTCTTCGATCAGCCGGTGGGCCTTCTCCGCGTCGCAGGGCTGATCGCGCTGCTCGTGAGCGGCGAAATAATACTGCGCGAATTTGCCGCCGACGAATGGGTCGAAGAACAGCTCGTTGTCGTAGAAAGCGCGCTTGAATGCTTCGGCGATGCCTTCGGCTGTGGCTTCATGCGGAATCAACCGCCACGCGAGCAGCGCCTGGGCGGCATTGCGCATGGATTCGTACGCGGTGCGGGCCGCTTTGGGGACATCGCCGGCTTCGAGCGCCAATTGCGCTTCGAACGCTTCGCGCTCGCATGCGGTCAACTGAAACTCGATGGCGGTGACGACTTCACCGGCGCACTCGCCAATTCCGATGTCGCCGATGGTGTACTCGCGGGCATCGGACCAGTCGACGTAGAAACTCGGATCGGACTCGTGCGGCGGCACAAATCCGAGATCGTCGATCATGGCCTTGAGGGCCGCTTTGCCGATGCGCTTGGCGTAATCGTGAAAACTCTCGCCGGACTGGCGCTCGGCGATGTAGCGGGACGTAATGCGATCGACCACCTCGGGAATGCGCTTGGAAGGCACGGCGCCAATGGCCAATCCATACGCGCCTCC